>JBBTXX010000079.1:0-4453 GCA_038062065.1 Patescibacteria group bacterium | reverse complement strand
AAAAAGTGTCCATGTTCGCACTCCAAGTCCCGCAGCCGAGGAGCGAAGGCGACGAAGGTACTGAGGCAGTTGAGGAACGCAGGTGACGAAATACTGAACTCAACAAAGTGAACGTGCAGGCCGAAGTACACTTCGAAAAAATTATGTATTTCGTCTACATCCTAGAATGCTCCGACAAATCTCTTTACACGGGGATAACCACCGATATTAAGCGCAGATTTATTGAACACAAAAATGGTAAGGGTGGACGCTACCCCCGCTGAAGATTGTACCCAAAGCCAGGAGCCCACCCAAGAACAACTTTTTGTTATATTATCTGTGTATGGTCTCAGAAAAATGGAAACCTAGAGGTGCGGAGGAAAAGCCCTATCGGGCCCGAGTAGTTTCTCACGAGGCTAATACAAGTATCGAGTATGGAGAAAAGACCTGGACCACTGCCCAAACGGTGCGCGACCTCATGCAAAATCACCTGGACGCTGAGACCGAGCGCTACTTCCGCCAGATCACCGCAACCGTTTTTGATGAACAAGGTTTAACGCCCTATTTAAAGGCAGGGGATGGCGCCGCCGCTAGATTAAAAATCGATGACCTTCTCCAGGCGGCACATCTCTTTGCGAAGCATGTGGAGGACATGACCCCAGAGACGAGAATGCAATCTGAAGAACATCTTAGAGGTTTGGCGCGCGGTCTCCCCATTAAAGATGAGGTGAAAGAGGGTGAGGATTTTTCTCCGCACCTTTTCCTGGAGGCGGTACGACCTCTTTCGGAAGAAAGGCCTTCCGTGCTGTACGAAGTCGTTGACACCAAAACCAAAAAATCCTTGGGTTTAATTGCCCACGACACACTCCAGTCCGAGCCTATGTATAAAGATACTACTCGCTACCAGATTGAGGGTATGAAGATTATCGACCACGGAGCGGGGTTCGATTCTCAGCTTTCTGCCTTGTATATCTCGAGTAAGACTGGGAAAAAACACCTGCGAGGTAAGTTTGGCGAAGGCGCAAAAATGAGCGAGTTACACATCCTGCGGGGTGGCGCTTCTATGAAAATGAGGTCTGCATATAGTGCCAAAAACGGAGACGGAATCCTGCGTAACCGGGTGTGGCAAACGCGGCCCAGGGTGCAAGAAGGGCTCCTCGTATCAAGGGGCGTAGAGGTTGAACAGACAGGGACCCTGGATACTGGCTCCATGGTGTCTATATCCTTGCGCGAAGCCAAAGAGAACTTTCGGAGAGAATTTCTCGATAACGCCGACCCACGCCTCGGCGGTCTATCTAAGAATATTGCAGACTTTCGCTCAAAGAAATTTGTCTATCCGATGCCACTCACCGAGAAGCGCCTAGCGGGAGTAGATGTTTCTGGCGATGGCGAAGTGCAGTACATACAAGGCCTGCGGGTAGAGCTCGCGAAGCAGGCATTTGGATACGACAAGCCCTGGTACTCCTATGATTTTCTTGATTCCAGCGTCCTTGGCGGCAGAGACCGCAATGAAATCAATGCGGACATAGGAAACAGAATAGGTACTTTTTGGTGCCATACCGATAACTCAGAGCTATTAGAGCAACTGGTAAAAACAGCGGTTCACGGCACCCAAGGATCCACCAAAGACCCCGGTTCCAGCTCCGAGCTCTCGACACTTTCATCCATGCTGTATGCAGAGGGTGGAAAGATGCAGACGCACGATAACAACGGACCGACGACTATCGAGGTTGGGCGGGTACAAAAAATCCTGGACGAGGCCTTACTAAAGGAGTTGGGGCTTGAGAGTGGGGTGACCACTCTTATAGCGTCTGCCAAAGACTATAGAGATGCGCGTAATGAGAAGGCATTCTCGTATGCTGACAACAAGGATTACATTATAAAAACCACTGCAGGGGATTTTTCCAACAGGGTACTTAGATCTTTTGCTGCCCGTCTACCGCGTACATACACACTCCTCACCCTAGATGATATTGAAGGCATGATCTATAAAGATAAGAAGGATAGGGAAACAAAAACAGAAAAAGACGGAAAAGTTATAGAAAGCCCGCTGGAACAGGAGATGCGCAAAGTTTTTACTGCAGCGACTGCTTCTGTGAATAGTCTTATACGGGCAGCAGGCAAAAATCCAATAACATTTCGGCTAAACTTCGGGAGAGCGGATAGGGAGCCCCAGGATTTCGAAGATGAGAAGGAATCGATACAAGGACATGATTTTCCTAGGGAGGGTGAAGATTGCCCGGTTACTCTATCGTGGGGAGAAGGGGGCGAGGTTTTGGTATACATAGATGCCCACAATATATCAGACCCGCGTCACACAGACCCTCGCTCTGTTCAAAGACAAATAGAAATTTACCTGCTAAACGCCTCTAGTGGCCATTTAGAAAACATTGGCGACCAAACGGAGGCCCTCAAAAAGTCACAGAGATTTCTGGACGCGCTTATTACCAAGCTTATCCCGGAGAACTCGACACTGCTTAGGGCGATCCCCGGCTCCTTCGAGCATGCGAAAGATCCTGCAGTTTTTTTCCGCCTTATGGAGGCAACCCTTAACGAAACCGGAACGAAACTTGAGAAAGAAAAGGAGCAATATGAAACATACCGAAAAGCCCTGGAGACGCACCTCACATTTCCTGAAGCGCAGGCCCTACAGAAAAGTTTTGAGAACCTTGACGCATACGCTGCCAATAGGATTATTAATTCCAGAGTATTTTTAAATGACGACATCCTGACTCACTATAATAGTGAGAAAAAGATGTGGGAGGAGCAGAGATTTACCGAGATGCGTCTAGTAACTAGGTGGAACGGGCTACCCGTGTACACTCTCCGCGATGGACGTTACTTTATACCCGCTCCCATGGAGGGCGGAGCCGTGCTCTCGAAGGGCGAGGGCAAAAAAAGAGAATATACATTCTCTGAAGGTAATACTTTATTACATATAGGACAATTCGATGTCAGGTTTGAAAACTACCACCACAAAAAGGTGTCCGCCCACCCGGCAGGGCTAGTCATTTCAAAAATGGATGGCCACATTTCCGAAGAAGAGGAGTATGTAAAAAAACAACTCGCGGAATACTCCTACTACCCTAAGGGAGTATTTTCTCGCGGAGGTCGTATAGCCGAAGGTGTCTCTGCCACGGCTATACCGATTGAGTACGGGGAAAACGAGTGGAACAATCCGGTGCGCGTATTTCAAGATATCATTCAAAACCATATTGACGCGTCCGAAGGGGCGCCAGTACGGCTAAGCTTTGAAGTAGAGCGGGAGGGAGAGCGTCTGTGGGTAGAGGAGAGTGAGCTGTTTTCGAGCGATTCCTATGCTTCCGTCAAAGTTACTGGGCTCAAGATAATGGACGGCGGCAGGGGTTACTACCCAAACGAAATTGCGACCATGGGTGCAAGTAGCAAAAAGAGTCCCCTGTTTGCCGGCAAGTACGGCGAGGGACAGAAAATGATCGCAGCGGCCGCACTTCGAAATAATCTTGAACTTACATATCAGTCCACCGTACAAAACGATGCGGAAACTCGCAGTTGGAGCGCGCAGGCAGTCAGCGAAGCGCGAAGTGTGGCCCTGGATGGAGTGGAAGTCGAAAAAAAGTTAGTCGCTTTTGAGGTTGCGCCCACTGCGCTACAGGACGCGGGCTCTACGACCACACTGCGCCTACCACTCCAGATTACACCGGAACAGGAAAAGCGGTGGGCGGATTGGGTATCAATCATTGACCCGCGACAGCGAGATTCCAAGAGCGGTGCCGGAGGACTGGCGCGGTATGTACGCCAGTTGCGATTACCCGGATCAGAGCGTGTGCACACAGTGGGAAGCATATCGGTGCTTCTTAATGAACCGGGCGCCGTGTACGAAAATGGATTGAGAATAAACCCACAAGCGGAGAGTGGCCGCTCTTTATCACTCGGCTACGATGTTCCTGAAATAGTAACCACGCGTGAGCGCAACTCATTTAATGCCGACCGGCTTAAACATTACATACAGCACGCACTGTCGCACACAACCAACCCCGCAGTCATAGACAAAGTTCTTCAAAAGATAGCATCCGGGGGGAGCAAAACCTTGGATACCGATATCGGGTTGATCTTTTCAGAATACGATAGCGCCGCCCCTCTGTGGGCCGAGAGGGCCAGACAAATCTGGCCGGGATATGCCGTGCATTCTTCGGAAAAAACTGCTGAGGACATACATGGCGATGATGGCTGGTTTGGGCCGACCAGCGGGGTCGAGGAAGCGCGACAGAGAGAAAGAGCCGAAAACGCGCTTCGGTTTAAAGCCAACCTAAATCATCTTGATAAAGGTAAGCTCCTCGATGTGCCAGAAAGAAGCTACCGAGGCTTCTCCAATATACTGCCTACAGCAGAGAGTCTCTTGAAAAAGTTAGAAACGACAATAGTGCCTGCGTCGCCGGCGATTAAACGAGTGTTGGGCGAGGTGGTGGCCGAGAGTGCCAATATATTTAACAGC
>JBBTXX010000078.1:0-8598 GCA_038062065.1 Patescibacteria group bacterium | reverse complement strand
TGCCAAGCTTAATCTCCGCATCTTCGGCTTTGCCACTCTTGGATTTTGTAAGCTGGGTCTTATTTTTTACAGCCAAGTACTCCAAAAACATCTTGCCCGTATTGTGGCGAGTGTTTTCGTATTCAGCTCCAGGATTCCCGAGTCCGACAAGAATATAGTTCATGTTGTAGAACATTCTATGTGAGTTTAAGTAAAATGGGGAGCTATTTTTTAATTTGACAAACACCAAAGTAGTGGTAAAACAGAATAAGAACTCGATCAAATTCTATCCTCTATCCTTAAAACACAACCAGGAAAGCGAGGTTCTAAATGTTCAACGTCCTCTTAGCGTGTGCTTTCGGCGGCTACATCGGCTATCTGATTACGCCCACCTCCTTCGGCTTCCTGACCTTGGTCGGCATCGCTGTCGGCGCCTTGGTCGGCTGGCTGGCCTTCGAGCCTAAAAAGGCCTGGGATGGTCTGTGCGAGGTGTTGCTTGTTACCCTGGAAGAAGTGAGCGGCTGGGACCTGAAGGCGCTGCTCCCAGGACCGGCGGACTGGGCCGACTTCCGTCTGTGGTGCAAAGAGTTTACGCTTTGCATCCTTGGCGGAATGACCGTAGGCGCCAGCGTAATTTGCCCGGTGTGGGGGCTCCTCGCCTTCTTGGCGGACAACGCCACCCGTGGTCCCTTCAAGGACATGACAACACTGGGGTACCTATATGAGACCAGCACCCCGGCTCTCGTGGTAATCGGCATGTTCGGGGTCATCATAGGGCTATTTACGTTAACTTCTTCTGACCCGGGAAGCTTCCGGATAAACTCGGAATTCGTGAGAGCAATGCGCTGGTGCATTCGTCGGGGTAATCCAATCTGCTTTTACTTCTACACCTTGCCCTTGGTCATCCTTCCGTGGACAGTCATCTTCGTTTGGAAGATCGGGGTCAGAGCTTTCCGTCTCATCCACTCAGACGAGCGAACCATCTGCGCTTTTGGCGGCGCTATCGGAGCAACTGCCGGTTCGCTGGCGAGTAGCGGCGTTGTCGCCATCTTGGTGGCCATGACAATCGGCGCGGTTTCGTACCGCCTGATTGCAATACGCTTCGGACTTCTCGTCCGTACCTGATTAACTGCTCGGCTGTCGCCGCGACCTGTAAAAAGGTCGCGGCGATTCTACTTTTTAATACCTACTTGTGCCCGGACACGGAAAAAATCTTGTTACAAGGCCAGAACAAGCGTATAATCCCCCATCATGCCTCCCCAGGAAATCTCCACGGGTAAATCTTTTGTCCGGGAGATGGCGGAATTTGCCCTGCTGACTCTTCTTGTAGTACTTCCTATCCGCTTTTTTGTGGCCGAACCCTTTATAGTTTCCGGCGCCTCTATGGAACCAACCTTTGAAACTGGAGACTACCTGATTATTGACCAACTTTCTTACCGCTTTCATGAACCGGAACGCGGAGATGTGGTGGTTTTTAAATATCCTAAAGAACCGAGTAAATATTTCATTAAACGGGTTATCGGACTACCCGGAGAAACTGTAGAACTGGCGGGACAGGAAGTAACCATAAAAAATGCCTCCCAACCCGGAGGCTTTCTCCTGGATCAAAGCTATATATCTTTCTCTTCCGACAATTTCAAAACCGTAATCCTGGGAGAAAATGAGTATTTTGTTCTCGGCGACAACCGTCCGGTTTCTTCCGACTCCAGAGTTTGGGGTGCGCTACCGCGGGAAGATATAGTGGGGCGTCCGCTGGTCCGACTTCTCCCCATTTCCGAAATTGAATCCTTCCCCGGACTCATAGAAAAAATAGACGAGGAGAAAACCCCATGAAAAAGAAACTCTCCCCAGCTGAATCCTTTCAAACCGCGCTAGAAGTAGCCGAGTACTACGGATTCCAGAGTATGGAATCTTTAGCGGAGGATATTGTAAAAGTCGGTCGTGGCCGGCCTTCCGCTCTGCGATTCCCCAAAGACCCTAAAAAACCAGGGCTGACCGACCGGGCTGGAATTGTCCACGCTCTGGTTGAATACGGAACTTCCGGGCTACCCCAACCGATGTTGATTCACCACAGCGAACCTGTATGGAACAACTTGGATAGAAAAGATTTCGGGGGCAAGGACGGTTTGTTTTTCGGACTGGAAGTTGTCGGTTCTCCAAGCCCTATAGCCGAAGCCCTACTCCTTACCGTCGGCCAAGCAATTCTTAAAGACCTTGGATTCAGTGAAGCCTTAGTGCATTTGAACTCGGTCGGTGAACGGGAGTCCATGATGCGCTTCAACCGGGAGTTCAGTACTTACGCCATGAAGCATCTGGAAGAAATTCCGGCCAAATGCAAAACCCATTTGAAGAAACGGGACGCCCTGAAAACATTGGAGTGTATAGATGGCGAAGAAGGTTGTCTGAAGCTGACGGAAGAAGCCCCCAAACCCATCGCTTCTCTTTCGGAAGATGCCCGCACGCACTTTGCGGAGATGCTGGAATACGCAGAAGGTATCGGCTTCCCCTACCAAGTCAATCATTGTTTGGTTGGCGGCAAAGACTGGTACTCCAAAACTATACTGGAATTGCGCGCCATGACTGACGGAGAGGATATTAAAAAACTGGCTTCGCCTGTCCTCGCCAAAGGCGGCCGTTATGACGCTCTGGCCAGAAAATTTGATTACAAGAAAGATCTGCCTTCCGTCGGGCTGACTCTGACTCTCGGGGGTTCGGGTATGACGGAAAAGAAGAGCAAGATAAAGAAACCGAAACTCCCCAAGGTCTACCTGCTCCAAATCGGCTGGAGCGCTAAGGTCAAAAGTCTCAAACTCTTGGAAAGCTTGCGGGCGGCCAAGATTCCCGTAACTCACGATTTACTACGCGATCGGCTCGGAGCTCAAATAGGGGGAGTAGAAAAAAACAACATTCGTTACACAATTATTATCGGCCAAAGAGAGGCTCTGGAAGGTACCGCCATAGTCCGGGACATGAGTAACCGCTCCCAAATTACCGTACCACTCGCGGCCCTGCCCGGCCATCTTAAAAAAGTCCTGGGTTAAAACTGCTGACTATTTGGAGTTTATTACGATTGCGCCAACCCAAAACCCGTGTTAGCATCTCCTCCCAATGATAAACGTAGAAGTAGTTAAAACCGGAGGAGAAAGCAGCGGCTCGCTACTGCGCCGTTTTTCTAAACGCATCCAGACTTCCGGCGTAATCAAGAAAGTTCGCGGCATCCGCTATCACGCCCGCCCGGAAACCAAATTCGGCAAAAAGAAACACACTCTGGCCAAGCTGAAAAGAAAAGCCGCCTATGAGGAACTTTCCCGCTGGGGCAAAATCAAACCCGAAACCGAGCGTCGTGGCCGTCGCTAGAAACGGGCGGCCCGCCAAAGCAGATGAAAATATTTATAGGCAACGAAACGCGGCATAAAACGCCGCGTCTTCCTTTTAAAAAACTGGCCGAGGTCATTCTGCCCAAGAATTACTCTCTTTCCGTAGTCTTTGTCACCCCCGCCAGAATGCGTCTTCTGAATCGGCGTTACCGCGGAAAAGATAAGGTGACTAATATTCTCTCTTTCGTCCTGTCTTCTGAAAATGGAGAGGTTTATATCTCCGAAGTGGTGGCCAAGAAAGAAACGACTTTATTCCAAAGAACCCTTAAAAACCATCTTTCTTGCTTGCTTATTCACGCAATGTTTCATTTGAAGGGACTCCGCCACGGAGGTACAATGGAAAAGAGCGAGAGGAGGATACAGAAGATTTTCAAAATACATTAGGTTCGCCTGCCTCTTTACGCTCTTCCTAACCAGTACCTAAAACAGAACCTGACTTTATTATGGCTCGCCAAATTGCCGTCGGCTTGGATATCGGTTCCTACCAGATAAAGGTGGTGGTTAGTGAAGACGCGGGCGATGGAGGTAAAACTCCTCCCCGCATAATCGGAACCGGAATGAGCGAGTCCCGGGGCCTGCACCACGGCTACATAGTCAATGTCCCGGAAGCTTCGCAGTGTATTAAAGACGCCCTTCGGGAGGCGGAGAAGACCGCCGGCAATCGCATACGCCGGGTGTTCTTAGGAGTAGGAGGTATCGGGCTTGAAGCGGTGGCGGGGCAAGGTAGCGCTATAGTTTCAAGGGGCGATAACGAGGTGACGGAATTGGATCTGGAAAAAGTCCGGGCTTCGGCGACTCAAAACTTGGGCAAAAATTCGCGGGATAACCGCCGGATCATCCAATCCATAGCGCTTGGTTATAAGCTGGATGGGAAAGATGTCTATGGAAGACCGGTCGGCATGCGCGGAGTAAAACTGGAAGGTAAATTTCTTTTCATAACTTTTTTGAATCAGCATTTTGAAGATATGCGTGAAGCTATTGAAGCCGCCGGAGCGGAAATTGAAGACGCTACCGCCTCCCCCATCGCCGCTTCTCTGGTCTCCCTCACCAAACAACAAAAGGCCGCCGGTTGCGTTTTGGCTAACATTGGTTCGGAAACCACTTCCATTTTAGTTTTTGATAACGGCTTGCCCATATCTCTGGAGGTCCTGCCGATAGGCGCCAACGCCATCACCAACGACATCGCTCTCGGTCTGCGTATTCCACTGGAAGAAGCAGAGCAATTAAAACGCGGAGCCATCACCGGCTACCCGGTGCCGAAGAAAAAACTGGAAGACATTATCGCCGCCCGGCTTTCGGACATTTTTGACCTGATTGAAGCTCATTTGAAAAAGATTGACCGGAACGGCCTTCTTCCGGCCGGAATAATTTTAACCGGAGGCGGCGGTTCTATCGGCTCCATTGAAACCATGGCCAAAGCGGCTCTGCGCATTCCCGCACGCATCGGTGCTCCCTTCGTACCTTCTGGCGGAAAAACCCAAATTAAAGACGGTTCCTGGGCTGTGGCTTACGGATTGTCTCTTTGGGGGCTCTCCGGAGAGGAGACCTCTATGGGTAACCCGATAAAAGCTTTAACTAACATGCTAGAGAAGGCGGTTAGACCCTTTCTGCCCTAGAAAGCGCCCACCTAAGACGAGAACAAAAGCTCCGCTTGGTCAAGGATGCGTGGGCTCGGCGCTCTGTTATGATGCCCCAATCACAATAACCAAAGCCCGCAAAATGCCTAAAATTAATCAGGAGGTGGAAACTTTCGCTCGCATCAAAGTCATAGGAGTAGGCGGTTCCGGTTGTAATGCCGTCAACCACATGGTCAATTCCGATGTGCACGGGGTAGATTTCATTTCGGTTAACACTGATGGACAAGACCTGCACCGCTCCACCGCCAGAAGAAAAATTCACATCGGCAAAAATCTGACCCGTGGGCTTGGTACCGGCATGAACCCGGAACTTGGTAAGCGCGCCGCGGAAGAAACTAAAGAAGAAATACAAGAGGCCCTGAAAGGCGCGGATATGGTTTTTGTAACTTGCGGTATGGGTGGAGGCACAGGAACCGGCGCGGCGCCGGTCGTGGCACGCACTGCCAAAGAAATGGGAGCTCTCACTGTTGGCGTGGTTACACGCCCCTTTGGTTTTGAAGGAGCTCAGCGTTCCCGTCTCGCAGACCACGGCATTGAAGAATTGAAAAAAGAAGTGGACGCTCTCATAGCCATCCCGAATGACCGCCTGCTCTCCATTGTAACTAAGGACACGACCGCCAAGGCCGCCTTCGCTATGTGCGACGATATTTTGAAACAAGCGGTAGAAGGTATCTCCGACCTCATCACCACTCCAGGGCAAATCAATGTGGACTTCGCAGATGTGCGGGCAGTTATGGAAAACGCCGGGTCTGCACTTATGGGCATAGGTTCGGCTTCCGGCGAAAACCGCGCTTCCGAATCCGCCAGAATCGCCATCAACTCCCCCCTTCTGGATATTTCCATCAACGGCGCTAAAGGAGTGCTCTTTGCCATCGCCGGTGGAGATGACCTGACGCTTCTCGAAATAAATGAAGCCGCCAAGGTTATTACCGAGTCTGTAGATCCGAACGCCAAAATTATCTTCGGTACTATTCATGACAGTAAGCTGAAAAAGAATGAGGTTAAGGTTACCGTTATTGCCTCCGGCTTTCCGGAAGCTCCAGTCCGCGAATCTCTGTTCCAGCTGAAGAGGGATAAAAGTGAAGAAAAGCGTGGAAGCATCTTCGCTCCGTCTCCCGCCGCCCTGCCTAAAGAAGAACCTCTGATTGTTAAAAAAGAATCCAAGACTCCCGACACCAAACCACAAGCGGTGGAAGAAGACGATGATTGGGGCGCAGTTCCGGCCTTTCTACGTCGCTCCAAGATTAAATAGGCCCTAGGCCGAAGGGCTTAGGCCGTAGTAAAATTCCTACTCGGTTTTTTTATTACTAAGGCCTATGGCCTAAAACCTAACACCTTCTTAAATGTACGACCTGGCAATCATTGGTGGCGGACCGGCAGGAGTGGCAGCCGGAGTTTATGCTGCGCGCAAACGCCTGAAAACAATTTTTATTACCAAAGAGTGGGGCGGGCAAAGTAATGTTTCGGGAGATATTCAAAACTGGATTGGCACTGCTTCCATATCGGGACTGGATTTAGCCAAGAATTTAAAAAATCATCTGGAAACCTACAAAGCCGATGCGGTGGAGATAAAAGAAGGCGCTAAAGTTAATAAAATAGAGAAGGTGGGAGAACATTTCACCCTGAGCGCTGATAACGGTAGTTTCGTATCTCGTGCGGTCTTAATAGCTTCCGGAAGCGAGAGAAGGCGTCTCCAGGTGGAAGGAGCCGACAAATTTGAGCACAAGGGCCTCACCTACTGCGCTTCTTGTGACGGGCCTTTGTTTGCAGATATGGATGTGGCTGTGATTGGTGGTGGTAATGCCGCTTTTGAGACTGCTGCCCAATTACTCGCCTACTGCAAAAGTGTCACCTTACTTAATCGTAGCGGAGAGTTCCGTGCCGACCCGGTCACGGTGGAGAAAGTCCTTAAGAGCCCCAAAATCCACGCTGTCAGAAATGCGGAGCCGACGGCCGTGCTCGGAGACAAGTTCGTAACTGGACTGCGTTATAAAGATAAAGATTCTGGAGAAGAAAAAGAGCTACCGGTTTCCGGAATCTTTGTGGAAATAGGCCTCCTGCCAAATACAGGATTAGCTAAAGGTCTGGTCCAAATGGACGAAATAGGTAGGATTGAAATTGACCCAAAGACAGGGGCGACCAGCCAGGAAGGAGTTTGGGCCGCCGGAGACTGCACGGATACTCTGTACCACCAAAATAACATCGCCGCCGGCGACGCCGTACGCGCGCTGGAAGATATTTATCTCCACCTGCACACCAAATAACTTGTTTAGATAAACAATCAGCGCCCAGCCGGTATTAAAACCGGCTGAGCGCCTTTACCCAAAACTAAACCTCGTCTCCCTCCCACTGTGGCCTAATCGACCTATCCAAAGCCGGCAGGTAGAAGCTCACTGTAAGCATAATCGTGACCAAGTAGGAGATAAGAAGAGACAGAATACCGAGCCACCCCTCAAGGAAAAACTTCGTCCCCAACCATACCAAGACGAGACACAAAACCGACAACATGACCCTCGGCAAGACCCATCTCAACTTATGCTTTCCGAAAGTCAGTTCGTGCCGAATGGCCACGCTATTTGCGGTTTGGGTCAGAATGACGCCGATAGACAGCGCGAAAACAGCGAAAAGTGTGTAAAAAATCACCACGTGAGTGGCATCCACCCCGCGACCGGCGGCATCCACGGCCGGATAAAGGAGTAAGGCCGCCGATAAGAAACGCAAGGTTAAAGCTACTGCGAACTTCCAGCTGGCGAGAAGTGGTTTTTTCCTGGCCAGAGCGTCAAAGCCGGCCATAACATAGTCCCTCATGTCTTCCTCCCGAAAATCAGTCTAGAAAGACCTTACTCTCCTTTGAAAAAAGTGCAATCCTATTTTTAATTTTCTCCTCTTTTCACAACCATCCCCTTGGCCTCGTCTGCCGCCCTCCAGAGATACCAAGAGGCCACCGTGGCATGTTCCCTCCAAGACTTGGCGAGACGCTCCATATCTTCGGCTTCTGGTAATTTTTTAAGTTTATAAACGATTTGAAAACCCTTGCGGATACCCAAATCTCCCGTCGGCAAAATATCCGAACGATTCAAGGTAAAAATTAAAAACATGTGCGCCGTCCAAACTCCTATGCCCTTCACTTCCGTCAGATGTTCCACAACCTCTTCATTTTTCATCTTGTGGAGATTTTTATGCTTTATGGTTCCGTCCGAAAACTTTTTAGCCAAATCCAGAATGTAAGAGGCCTTTTGGTTAGACAACCCCACACTGCGTAGTTTTTTGAACGAGACTTTTTTTACAACCTCTGACTTAGGAAAACCCCTGCCCGGAAAAAGTTTGAGAAACCTGCCATAAATAGTAGCTGCCGCCTTGCCGGAAAGCTGTTGGTAAACAATGGCTCGAACCAGCGCCTGAAATACATTTTTACCCCGCTCCAAATCTGGTGCCCCGTGTTTTTTTATTAACTTACCGAATATGCGGTGTCTTTGAAGCTCTCTCACAGACTTATCTATAGGGTTCATAAAGTCCTTAATTTAGGCCGTATTATACTTTAGTTTTTATGACGTAATCTAACCAATAGCTTCACACCACCTGCATGGGGATTAGATAATTAATTC
>JBBTXX010000077.1:0-2442 GCA_038062065.1 Patescibacteria group bacterium | reverse complement strand
AGAAGGTCCCGAAGCGTAAAGACCAAAATTAAGCCTATAACCAAGACTCCAACCTGAACCGCCAGTTCAGTATTTAGAAGTGCGCTTTCCCCGAAAGAATACAAAGCCCCGCTGTCAGTAATAGGCGGTAAATTGGCCATAACCTGACGAATAGAGACAAAGGCAAAAACCGGCGATACCGAAATCAAAAACAGCCAAAAGCGTAGCCCAAAGGGCGAGGCCAGACGCCTTAGAGCGTGAATGGTGTAGACCCTTTTCATGATACGTGTGTTGAGTTCGTTGTAAGACATAGTTTGTAAAATTTATACTAGAAGATTCAGATTCTTTTCCACCTGTCTAAAAGCTTCCTTAGCACGATACATCCTGGTTTTAACCGCTCCGACCGTAGTCCCGTCCTCTGTGGCAATTTCCGCTCCGGTCTTACCATCTAGATAAAAACGGGAAAGTATATTTGCGGCACTCTCCGGCATACGCGAGAGAATGGAGCCGATGTAATCCGCCAGTTCCTTTTTATCTTTTTCTCCCAGATTAGCCAAATCCGGCATCACCTCTTCCATCTCTTCCGAAAACTGGACCGTGCCGCGACGCTTAATGGACTGATAGCGACTGAAACAAGTGTTGACCAGAACCCGATAACCCCAGGATTTGAAAGATCCGTTACCTTGAGGAGTGAAGGAGCCTGCCTTTAGGTAAATCTTGGTGAAAGTCTCTTGCACCGCATCCTCAGCTTCTTCCTCGCTACGCAGAATCCCTCTGGCTTTCCTTAGAAAGGCCTCCTGGTACCTCTCCAGAACTTCTCTGAAAAGGTGAGGGCTTTTGATGGACGACTCAAAAAGCGCCTCATCTGAAAGCGTCTCTTTCCCGGTCTCCACGGACAGAAGTTCTAAAGACATTGCTATTTTGGATATTCCTTTTGGGCAGGGTTACCGCCTCGTCCGCCCTATGTTAGTACCTGGCGTCCGAGGCGAGCTTTTTCATAATGACGACCTTTCGTATATGAAAACCCAGGCCTTGGACTAAAGGTTACATCCACCCCGTTAGATAGCAACCCCACATACGAGAACGGTATATAGAATAACCCATGTTCGTAAATGCTATCTAACGGGGCCAGATAGACAAATAGGTAAAGCTGGGGTATCTTCTCCTCTACAGCGAGAGCGCTGTTTTTGTTTACACTTATGGCCATACTTGAATACAACCAAATTACCGGTGGGAAAATAATCGTCTACGAAGGCGAACCTTATGAGGTGTTGGAGTCGCACGTTTTCCGTAAGCAGCAGAGAAAACCGGTGAATCAGGTTAAGCTAAAAAATATAATCTCCGGCAGGGTCACGGAATATTCTTTCCACCAGTCTGAAAAATCCGAGGAGGTGGAATTAGACTCGCGCACGGTCAAATATCTTTATAACAACAAGGGAGAATTCTGGTTTTCGGAAGAAAATGATCCTTCTAAACGTTTTTCTATACCCGAAGAATCTGTCGGGGTCAGGGGTCAATTCATGAAACCAAATATGCTGGTAGAGATTATGAATTTTCAAGAAAAACTAGTTGGTATAAAAATGCCGATAAAAATAGATTTGAAAGTCGTAGAAGCCCCGCCCGGAATTAAGGGCGATACCCGCCAAGGCGGCTCCAAGCAGGTGGTGCTGGAAACTAAAGCCGTGATTAATGCTCCCCTATTCATCAACGAGGGGGATATGGTTATCGTTAATACAGAGAGCGGCGAGTATGTAGGTAGAGCAGAAAAGAATTAAAACTGTCCTTTATTTAGTTTTTGTTTACAAAAACTTCTACAAGTGTAGTGTAGAAAAGGAGGTGTAAGATGCCCAAATGGAAACTGAGAGGTTTTGACGCCTTCTCTAAGGAACACTATGAACTGCCAGGTGAATATAATTCACAGGAGGAAGCTGAGAACGCAGCCGATAAAAGGCTGAATAAACTAGAAAAGGAGCAGCCGAGCTCCGACTCTGGGGGACAGCGGGACATTCAAGACCAGGTATTTGTTATCAGACCAGACGGCTCTAAGTATAGGTACACAGGTCTGAAAGCGGTTGATTGCACGGTTGTCGTCAAAGAAACTTCTACGGACTTAATAGCGAAAACGGAACATGGCCACTTAGTCAATATAAGGACAAACCTCCCGGATGTGCGCAGAGGGCACCGCGGCAAGATCATTTCGTTCGAAGGTAAGGAGTTTTTCATACGCGAGCCGTATGAGGGCGACTATTAAAGAAGCCTTGTAGGACTGTTCAGTTCCTACAAGGCTATTTCTTTCTCCAGTCTAAATTACCTAGCCACAAACGGTAAAAGTCCCATGAAGCGGGCTCGTTTGACGGCGGTCGCCAGTTTGCGCTGATTCTTGGCAGAAACACCAGAGCGTTTGCCAGCCATCAGTCGGCCATGCGGAGTCAAGAACTTCTTGAGAAGTTCTGTGTCTTTGTA
>JBBTXX010000076.1:0-3020 GCA_038062065.1 Patescibacteria group bacterium | reverse complement strand
CCTCTGACTACAAAGGTAGGAGTGGAAGAGGCTAATCCTTGATCTCCTATCCATATTGGGTAGGTGGAAGTTCCCATTTCAATTGCAAATTGAGGAATCTCTGCAGCTACTGTTGAAGGGGTTGATGTTCCTCCTAATCCCAGAAAGCCGTAGGTGTTGTTAAAAAATAGATTGCTTGATGCGGCAAGTGTTGTTCCATCGCTGAACTGTAACTGTCCTGAAGCGCCTGCAGCTGTGGCAGCTCCTCCTGAGTCATCTGCCGCACAAAGCACCGTTCCCTGTCCGTCAGTCGTAAGTGTTCCTCCGTTAGAAAGTCCTGAACAATCTAGATCTGTAAATGTAATTGGATTTAGTAGTCTTGTTCCTCCTGCTACTTGAAGTCCTGAGGATATAGTAAGTCCTCCAGTAAATGATGAGGAAGCGGTACCTGTGACTCGGAGGGCTCCTCCATCCACAAGAAGTCCTCCAGCAGTTGCCGCACCTCTAATAGTTGAAGTAGCTGAGGTTGAGGTGGCATATATTGAGTCAATGGTAAGTCTTCCAGTGCCTGCAATATCTCCTCTGACATCGAGTACTGTGCCTGGGGATGAAGTACCAATTCCAACTCTTCCCCACCTCAAAGCTCCATCTCCTGTATCTATGGAGAATATTGGAGTGGTATTTGATGAGGTGGCAATGGAGAAGACGTTCTTGCCTTGGTCTTTGACAGTGGTAGTGGCAAGGACTGATCTGTAGTCAACTGTAAGTGTTGCTCCTGAAGAGGTGGCCAAAAGTATGTTGTCCAATAGCTGAGTACCGCCGGTAACCCTTAATCCTCCTCCAGTTAAATCAAGTCCATTAGCTAAAGTGGAAGTGGCACTGCTTCTTATCCAATTGGCAGTAGGCGAAACTCCAATCTGAATAGATGAAGTCGCATGCAAGGCATGAACTGAGGTAGTGCCTGAGATAATGGCATTTCCTTGAACAGAGAATAATGCTCCAGGAGTAGATGTTCCTACTCCCAATCTTCCAGATGAATCAATTACAAATGGAGAAAGATCATTTGCTTCATCTTCAACCCATAAAGTATTACCGGTTCCTAAATTAGAGAACAAAACTGCAGTATTTACTGCCGCGGTGCCTGTAGCTACTGCGAACGAAGCTCCAGGGGTAGTTGTTCCCACACCTATTCCAAATCCTCCGGAAAGAGTTGTGGTAGCTGATCCTGTCCCTAAATTAATATCTCCTCCATTAATATCTAAATCAGTGCCAATGATACCTGAACCTTGAACATGCAAGGCTTGTTTGGGGCTGGTGGTAAGTATACCCAGTCTATCACCGGCGTTATCGAAAAATAAATTATCTGTTTCGCTTACAACCGAACCAGTAGTGGAATAAAACGCTAAATTGCCAGCGGTACCGGTATTTACTGATCCACTACCCGCTCCCACGCAAGCATCGTTAATTGCAAAACACCCCGAAGCAATATTAATACCTCTTTGAAATGTTGAAGTAGCATTCCCCAACACAATTATAGAACTAGTTGCAATAAGTCCATTTACTGTAGTAGTGCCAGCTATTAACACTCCTCCGTGAACTGAAAACAAACTTTCCGGAGTAGAAGTACCAATTCCAATTCTTCCATTGCCTCTTACCACAAAGGTGGGAGTGGTAGAGCCTGCCGCTTGATCTCCTATCCAGATAGGGTATGTGGAGGTTCCCATTTCAATGGTTAATTGCCCGCTTGGAGTAGTGGTGCCACCAAGACCAAAAAGACCATTAGTATTATCCCAATACAAATTATTAGATGAAGCAAGCGCATTAGAAAGATTAAATTGTATTTCTCCGCTGGCTCCGGACGGAGTTCCTCCTCCATCGTCTGAACAGGTTATATTGCCACTGCTATCGGTAGTGAGCGCCCCGCCGCTTGCAAACGTTGAGCAATCCAAATTTGTAAATTGAAGTCCGCCGCCAGTAATATCAAGCCCTCCGGCTATGGTAGAAGTTGCAGAAGTTGACGTAGCATTAAAACGAGATATTGTTAACAGTTCTGGTATTGAAATGGAACCCAAAATAGTTCCTGCGCGCAAAGTGTTTGAAAGTACCAAGGTTTTTGCTGAAATTGCATTGAGTCCAGTGGCATCTCCATCTTTATTTATTCTCCACGTATTTGAAGTAATTTCTGCGGTTTTTCCATCATCGCCCAATTTAATATGCCCCGTTGCTGTTAAATCTCCTGCGGTACCTAATCCTTGCGAAAAATTTCCAAAACCCGCAGATACTCCGGAAACTGTTTGTGCAGGTTCACTGCGATAAGGGCTTGGAGCGGAAGAGGTTAAATATACTACCGGATTTTGCGAAGCTGGAGGAATTCTACGCTCAATTCCTGCAACTGCACTGTCGATTAGTGTTTTTGCACTGGCAAGAATGTTTGCATTGAGTGTTTCTAAATCTGTGGACGAAATTTGTGCTACTGTTTGTCCGCCAAATTGAGAAACTCGAGATTCAACAAAAGCAAGGCGAGCAAGCACAGAATTAATAACTGTAGGTTCTTCTTTTGATTCTGGCTCATACTTTACTATTATTGTTTTTTTGGGTTCTTCTTTATCTTTGGTTTTAACAAAAATTTTTTTCTTTATAAAATCTTGAACTAAAATTTTTGTGCCGTAAAAAAATTTTTGCCCAAGCAATTTTGTTTCTTCAAAAATATGTGAAAATGTCAATTGAACGTTTTCTACGCTATACACTAATGTATTAGGAATTTCAAAAAACGCTTTGCGTAAATCTTCTGCTGTAAAAGGCAAGTCAATAAATTCTGGTTTTATAATTAAACTCAATGTATTTGAAGTTTCAGTTTTTTTATAAGCAAGGTTTTTTTTGCCTTGCTTACCGACAGATAGACTTTTTTTATTTCCAACATTTTTAAAGTATTTTGTGATTTTTTCGGTTTTTGGCCTTTCTTTTGGCTCTAGTACTTTATTTGATTTATTTTTTAGCACCGTAATAGCTGTACCAGCGCTTTTTACTATTTTAGAGGATGC
>JBBTXX010000075.1:0-2551 GCA_038062065.1 Patescibacteria group bacterium | reverse complement strand
CTCTGTGGGAGCTCTTCGCGATCCGGGCACGTTTGCTTTAAATAGCTATCTGTACGCTCAAGGCATGAAAGAAGTCTTAGAGAAGCAGGGGGTAGAAATATATGAGAATACTAAGGTAGTGGGGGTGGATAGAACGGGTGTCTCTACGGAACATGGCCACAGAGTCTCGGCCAAAGAGATAATTGTCTGCGTGGACCGCTTTTTACCCTGGCTAAAGCGACTTCCGAAAGATGTTTTCCATGTAGAAACCTATATGACAGTTTCCAAGCCCCTTCACCCGAACGACGCCAAGCGTCTTTTCCCGACAGGCAATCTTATGATGTGCGATTCCGATATGATTTATCAGTACTATCGGATTACCGGGGACAACCGCCTGCTTCTTGGGGGAGGGGATTTTTTGACCACCTATGCCTATGGAGAAAGTAGCCGCCCGCAACACATAATTCCTAAACTGCGGCGTTATTTGGATAAAAAATTTCCTGGGTTTCAGTTTGAAATAGAGTATGTCTGGCCGGGGCTGCTTGGGGTATCTAAAGATTTGGTCCCGATAGCGGGAGCGGACAGAGAAATGCCGAATATCTACTATGTGGCTGGGGCGACCGGACTAGCTTGGGCTTCCGGGCTCGGTAATTACATCGCAGAGAAGATTCTTACGGGCCGGAATGACTACGATGAGCTTTTTAATCCTTACCGCAAGTTCCCATTTGACCCTCTCATGCGATTTTTGCAGATGTTTATGACCACACCCATGGCTTTCGGTCTCTCCCACGCCTTTGTGAAGTATTTACGCTAAGTTTTTCTATTCTCTAATTCGCGCGAATAGGCGAATAGCTTGATTACCGCACCTTTAGGAAGTATTTGAGGTAGTTTTATAAAGAAAAAAGCCAGAGAATACTCTGGCTTTTAAGCTTCTGGTGGTTTTACATGGGGATTTCGAGAATTGTTTTTCCTCTCATGCCCTGACACCCTGGTTCAATCACGACACGCAGGGCAAAGATCATAACCGACCAGAAATCCGGGCCATTCGGCCTGTCCGCTTCGCAATAGACTTCGTAAGCTTTTCCGTCCCTACTTTCTTTGATTTTCGGCCAGCCGTATTTTATTTCTCCGCTAGTACGAACCCAGATGGTTAGTGGATTGGGATGCGCGGCACCTTTACTCTGTAGATACCAGATTCCCCCTGGCATCTTTGCTAGAGGCTTTTGCACCCGTTCCACGTGCATGGCGTAGTTTCTTACCAGATAGGGTATATGGTTGGGTATTGTTGCGCCCAAGAAAATTCCAATTGCTACCCCCGCCATTAACACGCCGAAGCTTCCAAAAAACTTAATACTAGAGCTGGAGTTTATTTGGCGGTAAAACAAAAAACCCCCAGGTGCCGCGAAGAGTACCATCGACAAGACAACGACAAGCATCTCATCCTCCTTTTTCGATTGGTAAGAAAGTTGGTAGGACGGGGCATCCCGACGAACACGGCCGGGTGCTGATTCTGGAGGGAGTTTATTTGACAAACTAATTCTTATCAATTAAAATCTATGATACTTAGTATGATTAAAAAATGCCTGTAAATAAGGGCTAATCTGTTATATGCCAAAGAATATTGATATATCGTCCTCTGAAACTAGGAAGGCATTAGAAGGTGCCGGGCTTAAGGAGAAGGAGGCGGTGGTCTATATTTCACTTCTCCAGTCCGGTCAGACTGGCGCTTCCCGTGTAGTTCGGGAGACAGGTCTGCATGGTCAGTTTGTTTATGACGCCCTAGATAGATTGGGAGAGAGGGGATTGGTGCAGTATGTTCTTGTCCGCGGTCGTCGCAAGTACAGCGCCAAAAACCCCCGGCATCTCTCCGAACAACTTTCTGAACGGAAACGCAATTTAGATGAACTTATTAAACAGCTAGAAGCTTCCGCTATTGTTGCTAATAATCAATTTGAGATATTCCAAGGACAGGAATCTTTTGTAGCTAACGAAATGGAGACGCTTAAAGCTATGCCGAAGGATGGAACGGTGTTAGTTATTGGAGGGGAAGGTGATTTGTATGCTGAAAAATGTGGCGCGACTATAACCGAGCTGGATTATCTGCGTAAAAAGAAAAATATTAAGGTGCGATACCTTGGCGCGGAATCGCAAAAACAGGAGCTAACTACTCGTAGCGAAAACCGCTTGTTTTCTTACCGTATCTTGCCAGGAGTTTTTCAAGGTAGCTCTAACTACGGGGTTTATAAAGAACTTGGAATCTTTGGCCTATATATATTTTCCGACCCAGTAACCAGCTTTATGGTCCGTAACCAAAAAATCTCCGGTAATTTTGCTAGTTTCTTTGAAACTCTTTGGAAACTAGGCAAATAAATTGGCCTTTGGCCTCTCCCACGCCTTTGTGAAGTACCTACGCTAAGTTTTATATTCTTTTGTATTCTCTAATTCCTGCCTGCCGCCTGCCTGTCGGCAGACAGGGCAGGCAGGCGCGCGAATAGGCGAATAGTTATGCCTAGCACATTTGTGAAGTATTTGAGGTAGGGAAAAGTAAAGGACCCGCTGTATGTTGCGGGCC
>JBBTXX010000074.1:0-2823 GCA_038062065.1 Patescibacteria group bacterium | reverse complement strand
CCGCGTCTCAATACGAAAGATTAGACCTCAATGATTTAATTACATTAACTGGAGGAGCTTCCGGGAATGTCGGCGTTGCCACTACTTCTCCCTACGGTATCGTTGCGATAGACGTAGGTTCTTCCGCCGACGCCAAAACTCCCGCCTTCGTCGTTCAAGACTCCGGCACCTCCACCCCTTCAATTTATGTTGAAGGCGGTTACGGAAGAGTCGGTATAGGAACATCTTCTCCAATGGCCCAATTGGCGATTGAGGTTGCCACAAATAAACAGCTTCTTCCTTCTGGCGTAGATTATGTCCCAGCTTTCTTAATTGGTTCCCGAGGAACGTCCACTCCATTATTTATAGTAACTAATGATATTGGCGTTAATACCAGAGGCACTGTGGGCATAGGAACATCCAGTCCTGGAGCTACTTTGGCAGTTGGAGGATTTGGCTATATCAAAGGCAACTGGAATGTGGAGGCGACGTCAACATTGTCTAGTTTGATTGCTACATCTACTTTGGAAGTCAGAGGCTCCGGCGGAGCCGGTACTCCAGACTTCTTAGTAACCAGCGGCACTAGAATCGGTGTCGCTACAGCTACCCCCTACGGCACATTTGTTATCGATGTTCCAGCTGGTCCCGACGCTCGCGTACCAGTTTTTGCTATTCAAGACTCCGGCACTTCCACCCCGTCAATCTATGTTGAAGGCGGTTATGGAAGAGTCGGTTTCGGGACTTCTTCGCCGTACGCTCAAGTAGCGATTGAAATCACTGAAGAACCGGGAAATAATGCCAATGAGGGCATTCCTGCCTTTTTAATCCAAGGAAGAGGCACAAGCACCCCTGCTTTTGTTGTCAAGAGAAATATTCATAAAGAAGGTTCATCGGGGGATTTTATTCCAAGCGTAGGTATTGGAACCAGCACTCCTTCCGCTCATTTCGCGGTTGAAGGTTCGCCCAGTAATGGCCAAGTAATGTTGTTAAGTGGGGTTTCTTCGCGAGAAGTTTTACGAGTAATTAGCAGTGACAATAGTTATACTCGCTTGATTTTAGGATCAAATGACACGTTTGGCATAGGCACAACTTCTCCGGGTGCCACCTTTGCTGTTGGAGGGTTTGGCTATATCAAAGGCAACTGGAACGTGGAGGCGACGTCTACAATAGGTTCAATTCTCGCTACCACTACAATCCAGATTGCTACCTCCTCACCAACATCCGGTCATCAATTGTCTGTTAACGGTAAAGCCTTAATTAACGGCGAACTTACTATTAACCTTGGTACTGGTGGGGATGGGACTAGAGCAGTTTGTCATTCTGGCGCTGCGGGAGATACCGGCGTTCCTATTCTTCTTACAGACTGCACTGGTGTTCCCGCCGCTGACTATGCTGAGTTGTATCCAGTTACTCCGGATTCAGAAGTCGGGGATATAGTTGCTGTCAGTCAGGAACTGGTCTTCACCACCCAAGGAGATCAGCTGGCCAAGCTCGCTAAATCCACCAAACCATATCAAGCTAATCTCATTGGCGCTGTCTCCGATAGCGATACCGACTTTACCTTAATCGGCCACAACATTAAACCCGAAGATAATCCCAAAGCTGTCGCTCTCAATGGCCGCGTCCGAATCAAAGTTAATCTCGAAAACGGCCCCATCAAAGTTGGAGATCCTATCACTTCTTCTTCTCAACATGGATTAGGCATGAAAGCGGTTAGATCAGGAAGAATTATTGGTTACGCGTTGAATAATTTTGATGGTCCCACCGAACAAAACCACGGAACTGTTCAAGTCTTTATTCATAACGGATTCTGGATGAATGAAGATCTTGCTCCAGCCCCCGCCGTCCTGGACGCTACCTCTCCTACCGCCGAAACTATCGCAAATGAAACTCTCAATTCATCCAATTGGCTGGCTCTGTTGTTTGAGAAAATCCAGACATGGATGAAAGACGCCGTATTGGCGATTAAAGAGTTGGTGGTGGAAAAGTTAGCCGCGTTAAAACTTCAAGTTGGAACAGCTGAAAATCCGATCGGTATAACGATTTATGATCTGAATACCAGACAACCGAATTGCCTTATTATTAGAAATGGCAAGTTAGAAAATATTTCCGGAGAATGCACGTTTGAAGTTTCCAATACTAATTCTACGAACTCAAATACGAGCGCTACGAATAATGAACCGGCGCCGACGTCAACAGAACCGCCCCCGCCTTCGCCGGAGGCTTCGGCGGGCGAAGCCGAACCAGCTCCATCCTCCTCTCCTTCGCCAGAACCTACGGCTAGCACAACAGAACCGGCGCCAACTACTACAGAACCAACCCAAACCACTACCGAAACGACAGCCCAGCCCCCAACAGAACCAACTCCAGAACCGGCTCCGACGCCATCTTCTGAACCAACCCCTTAGGAAGTCGGACTTCCTAAGAGTCGCCTAGCTTTATACGTCGGGGAGAAAAGAATAGACGGAATTTACAATCCCGCAAAGGGACCCCGAGGTCCCCGCGGGACTTTTCGGGGTTTACAATTTTCCCGCCCCGCAAAAGCTAGGCAAGGCTCGCCAGAGGCGGTAATTTTCAATTCATCCGCCTCCATCTCCATTCACCACTATCATCAATGATAGTGAAATGTTGCAGTGCAGTTGAAAATTCAAAATGAGATTCCCCAGATGAGATGTTCAAAACAAGATTCTTAAACAGGAGATTTGGCGAATCTTCAAGATGGTGGCTTGACCGCTTTCGTCGTAAAGGACGGCGGCAATGTGGGTATTGGCACTAGCACCCCAGGTGCTGGAATTGCCTCTAAGCGAGTAAATATGCTATAGTTTCCAAAGAAGGTCGTATTGG
>JBBTXX010000073.1:1706-11354 GCA_038062065.1 Patescibacteria group bacterium | reverse complement strand
CCGAAAGAGATTCCGTATCTAAATTATCAATAGTGCGAAGATTGACCGCACAAGTACCAGCTCCGTCCGGCCCCTTGCCTTTGCCGAAACAATGCACGCCGCAGTCTTTGCAGAAAAGGTGTTGGATGTTTTTTGTATTAAACCTATATTCCGATTGATTGTCTCCGCCGGAAATTAGTTTGAACATTTTCTCGGGCACGAAGGAAAGTAGCCAGCCCATCTTTCCGCAATAAGAACAGTTACAAGACATGCCATCCTTAAAATCTGCTTCCACTTCGTAACGAACCTTCCCGCAGTGACAACCACCAGTGTAAGTTTTCATAGGAAATATTTTAACACGAAGAAAAACGGGCGGCGCCAAGGGGACTCGTGGCGCCGCCCGCCGCGCAATGGGCTACCAAAGAAGCCCCGCACGGAAATTACCCTAAAAAATTACACGGAATCTTGTATAATCATACTCCTACCATTAAATTAAACACGTAAATGCGCGCCTACCCAATACTTGTGACTTTGGCGGTTGTGGTCCTAATCGGTTTTGGTTTCTATATGCTGAAAGGAACTGGAGCTCCAAGTTCTTCTCCTTACTCCTACCAAAACGCCAGCGAAAACGACATCGTGGTCGGAAGCACTCTATCTCTTGGCAGTAAAGTTCAAATCCAGGGCAAAGCTAGAGGATATTGGTACTTTGAGGCCAGCTTTCCGATAGAAATAAAGGACGCCACAGGCAATACAATTGGTAACGGCATAGCCACAGCGCAATCTGAATGGATGACGGAAGAATTTGTGTCCTTTAACGCAGATATAGATTTAACGACATCCTATTCTGGTCCAGCCACTATAATTCTGAAAAAGGACAATCCTTCCGGAGAACCAGATAAAGATGCCTCGCTCACTTATCCTGCTACTCTTTAAACTTAAGGATAAAGGAATATAATTCCCTTACTAACAACTAAACCTAACAAAATGGATGTAGTCATAAATTATTGGGCAGTTTTAGCGGCCGCCGCGGTCAACATGGTTATAGGATTCCTTTGGTATGGACCTGTGCTCGGAGCTAAGTGGAAGGCTTATATGGGCTTTACGGACGAGAGTATGAAGAATATGCCTCTGACCCCAATTCAGGCCATAGTCGGCGGTGTCATAGCTTCTATACTCATCGCTGTTGTGATGGCGCATAGTCTCGTGTTCGCGTCCTATTATCTTTCCGTTGAGGGAGTCAGCGCAGGACTCCAGGTAGGCTTTTGGAACTGGCTTGGTTTTGTTCTTCCGGTCACGGCCGGAACTTTCCTTTGGGAAGGTAGGCCCCTCGGGTTGTGGATTCTTAACGCCGGATACTATTTACTATCTTTTCTACTGATGGGATTGATTCTGGCTACTTGGATTTAGAAGATTGAAAATATCCCTAAAAGGACTTAGAGTCCACAAATGCGTTACATACCATTAATTATATTGAGTCTTGCACTTCTTATCACACCTGGGGCTATTTCAGCACAGGTCAAGACAGACACGGACAAGGTGGGAGCCACTCGATTTATTAAAATAGACGAGAATGGAGCTCTTAAGGCGGACGGTATGGTAGTCCAGCAGATAGCCGGCAAAACCTTCTACACCCGTATATGGTGGGGAGAAATGTTCATGCGTATGACCGTGCGCACTAATGATAAAACAGTATTCACTAAAAAATTCGGCGAGTCTATAACTGCCTCCGAAATAAAAATTGGAGATGTCTTATCCGCAGAAGGCACCTTGGTACCTGGCTCTGACAGGGTGGACATAGACGCCATATTGGTTAAAAACTGGTCAGACCAGACCGGCGCCTCGGCCTTTTCCGGAAATATCACAGAAACATCACCTTCTGCCGTCCTTAAAATTTCCTCTGGGGACTTGGTAGTTCTTAATTTTGACAATTCAAGTGTCATCAAAAAGGGAAATTTAACTATCCAGCCATCCGCCTTAAATTTAAACGACAAAATACTTTCTGCTTCCGGAGTCTTTGATCACGCCTCTAAAAAACTGACTGTTTCGGAAATGAAGGTGTATCAAAATATGTCTTTGTTTGTGGCGCAGAATTACGAAGGGATATATAAAGGAGCTGGGGACGGATTTATAACGGTAAGCGTTGGTAGTACAGACTATAGCGTCAGATATACGGATAAGACCTCTATCCTGCGAGCCAACCGCTCCGCGACACTCCTCTCGCGTTTTGTGACTGGAGACAAGGTGCGATTTTACGGAATCAAACGGGAAGCGGAACAATCTGTAATAGACGCGACCATCATACGAAACTTAAACCTTTAAGGTTTCTAGAAATCTATCTATCTCCAGGGACACAGCCTTGGCGTCCGAGGCTTCCATAAGACGCGTTCGAAGCTCCTTGGCGCCATCAAACCCGTTCACATAGGCCTTGAAATGCTTCTTCATTATGGCGAAGTTCTTGTGAGGCAGGAGTTCTTTTTCGTAACGCCTAGCGTGTTCGATAAGCATCAATAGTTTTTCGGATATAGAAGGATCTCTTTCCGCGAAAAGCCAAGGGTTGCCAAAAATGGCCCGGCCGAGCATAGCTCCGTCTGTTCCGCTCATGGCAATTTTACCCCGGGCATCTTCTAAATTCTCAACATCTCCGTTACCTAAAATTAAGGTTTGTGGAGAAATTTTATCTCTTAGGGCTACAATTCCCGGCATAAATTCCCAATGTGCTGGCACATCCGACATCTCTGCGCGAGTACGTAGATGAATAGTCAAAGCCGCCAACCCTTCTTCAAGTAAAGTCGGAATCCAAGTTTCTATTTCATTTTTCTTGTAACCAATTCTAGTTTTAATGGAAATAGGTAGATTAGGAGTGCCTCTTTTGGCCGCACGAATAATTTCTTTAGCCAATTTCGGATCCTTAATAAGCGCAGCCCCGGCGCCGGACTTTTCTATGCTTCTATCCGGACAACCCATATTTATATCTATCCCGTCAAAGCCGAGCTCCGCCGCCAACCTGGATGCCCCCTCCATTTTCTCCGGATTACCGGAAAAAAGCTGGGCGACTACCGGCCTCTCTACTTCCGAAAATCTCAAATCAACCAATAAATTTTTCCGCCCCTGCGACATTAGCCCGTCCGCGGAAACAAATTCAGTAAACATTACTGCTGGTTTGCCGGATTCCGCTATCAGACGGCGAAAAACGCAGTCCGTCACATCCGCCATAGGCGCCAGAGCGAAAATGGGTTTGGGAAGTCTCCCCCAAAATCCCATGTTTATTTTTTCATTCATGACTTGCGGAGTTTAGTCTCTCCTTGTATGTTTTGTCCAGAATAAAGAAGAGGACAATCTATGATTAGAAATGCAGTAGAAAAGGCGCTGGAGTGGATTGCTTTTATAATCTTACTCCCGTGGATTATCCAACTGCGCAACCGGATATGGCCGACTAAGGATTCGGTCTTAGACCTGACTGCTCTCGGAAACCGTATGGCGGCAATATCTAGGGCTGGACGACTACAGGAAAAATCAAGAGGAGCTGGAGAGCAAAAATGGGTCATTTGAAAAGGATTTTTGAGGAACCCAAACCTGCACCGAGTCCGACTAAGCACTTCCACAGCGTGTATCAAAACGAAGCGGACCAAGCCGTCATTGATTTCTTGAAGGTCTTGGTGGTAGTCGCCCTAGTGGTCTTTGGAATAGCTGTGGCTGTCACCTACGCAGTGCTCCGCTAAATCAGTCCGGCGCGACCCATGCGGGTCGTGCCGGACTATTTCTTTTTATAGAAAACCTTACTGCCTAAACGCGTGTCTATGTAATCCAAGTCAAAAACCCCGCGGTCAAAACCTTTAAACGGCTCGCTCTCTAGAAGAGCTTTTAAATCTCTGAGTAACTCCCCATAATCCCTCCCGGACTCAAATATCAGGCGTCCACCGGAGCCAAAAACTATTTCTCTTTTAGCCGTGGTCCCCGCATGAAAAGACTGGGGAATAAGTCCTAGCTGTCCTAGCTCCCGCAGAAAATACCAGGTCCTATGTAACTCCTCTGGAAAAAGCATACTGCTCCGTAGGGGGGTTGTGGAGGAGATCGGACCGTAATATTCCACAAATATACGGCTGGAAAACTGGGGAGCCTTGGCGAAAAGAAAACCATCTCCGTCCATAAAATAACAATCGGTTTTCTGCTCTCTATTCTCTCCGCACCAGATACCGCTGGCCTTACGCTCTTCAACCTCTACAGTGATACTTTGAAAATCCCGAAAACCGACGGAAGCCGCGGCCAAGCGTGGAAAATCTTGCAGTAGTTTTGAAGAGATTTCTTTTTTGGGGTAAAGAAAAATGTTTCTTCTGGAAAATAGACCGAAATATTTACCTTGAATCTCCTCTCTCAAAGAAGAGAGTATTTCTTCGGAAGAGACAGCGGCGTTGCCCTCAACATAAGCTCTGTCTATGGAGACTTTCTGAAGGTGAGAGAAGTAAGTTCCTCCGCCAAGCAGAACCCCGGTGACAAAAATTAAAGAAGTTGAAAATACAGTCAAACGGCGCCGCTTCCTCCTTAAAAGAGCGCTGGAGCGGAATTGTGGTTTATCCGACAGCGTCATTCGCGTTACCTATTTTCTAATCAAATCCTTACCTAAATACGGTTGTAGAACTTTGGGGACCCGGATGGAACCATCTGCATTTTGATTATTTTCCAAAATAGAAACTAGAATCCGCGGTGTAGCCAGAGCTGTGTTGTTTAAGGAGTGAGCAAAACGCATTTTGCCTTCCTTATCTTTGTAGCGAATATTCAGACGGCGGGTTTGAAAATCATGGAAGTAAGAAGAAGAGTGGGTTTCCCGATAGCGGTTTTCGGAAGGCACCCAAGCTTCTATGTCGTACTTTTTGACCTGTCCGAGGCCTAAATCTCCCCCGCAGTTCACAACCACATGGTAAGGCAGTTCCAACTCCTGGAGCAGAGCTTCGGAATTGGCCGTCAACTCTTCGTGGAGTCTGACCGATTCCTCATGAGAGGCGGCGCACATAACTACCTGCTCAAATTTAAAGAATTCGTGTATGCGGAATACACCCTTAGTGTCTTTACCATGACTCCCGGCTTCTCTTCTGTAACATGGCGAGAAGGCGAAAAATTTTACCGGCAGTTGTTTTTCTTCTAGAACCTCATCCATGTAATAACCCATAGCCGGCACTTCCGAAGTGCCGGCTAGATAAGCTCCGTCTTGAGTCTTATACAAATCATCCTCTCCTTGGGGTATATAACCCGTACCCATAAACACTTCCCGTTTGATGACGGAAGGCGCGATTATCGGGATGAAATCTTTTTTCCGGAAACGGTCTATGACAAAGTTCCAAATGGCGAAGTTGAGTAAAGCTCCGTCATTTTTTAAAAAGTACCCTCGAAACCCGGCCACCTTTACACCCCTTTCCAAATCCGCCATATCGTTCAGTTTCAAAAGCTCATCATGACTCTTCGGGGTAAAGTTAAATTCCGGCTTCTTGCCCCAAACCCGGACTTCCATATTGCCACTGTCATCTACTCCGTCCGGCACCGACATGTCCGGCACATTGGGAGCCCGAAGCATAAGAAGTTGCCAGGTTTTCATTGCAGCCGCCAGTTTATCTTCGTCCTTAGCCAGCTCTGTTTTAAGTCTTTGCATATCGGTTATAAGCGAAGTCCTCTTACTGGGATCTTTTTCAGCCACAATCGCGAGAGAGGCCGCATTCTGTCTCTCTCTCTTGCCCTCCACTGACTGGAGAAGCTCTTTACGCCTGTCATCCGCCTCTATCAGCTCGCGTACATCAAAATCCACATGCTTTTTCTTAGCAGCGGCGGCAACCAAATCCTGGTGGTCGCGTATAAATTTAATATCCAACATAAATAGTCATCGTAGTATAATCTTGGAGGTGTCTACTATCAATGCCCTTAAAAGGGAGGACTTTCCTCCCCGACTTTTGGAAATACCCCACCCGCCGGAGAAGCTTTACTATCGCGGGAATGTAAATCTTTTAAATAATCCGGAACAAAAATACCTTTGTGTGGTTGGGGCTAGAAAACATACCTCCTACGGCAAAACTGCCTGTGAGATGTTGATCCAGGGACTATCCGGATACCCGATAACTATAATTTCCGGATTAGCTCTTGGTATAGATGCCTTGGCACATGAAGCGGCTATGCGCTCCGGGCTCCCGACCATAGTAGTGCCCGGCTCCGGACTGTCCGACTCTGCTCTCTATCCGAGAACTAACTTCCATTTAGCAGAAAGGATTCTAGAGTCCGGCGGGCTGTTGCTGTCAGAGTTTGAGCCAGATTTTCGAGCGACTGTTTGGTCCTTTCCTCAAAGAAACAGAATCATGACCGGACTGTCACATGGGGTCTTGGTTATTGAGGCGGAGGAGCGTTCCGGCTCCCTCATCACCGCCCGCATGGCCGGAGACTATAATCGGGAATTAATGGTAGTGCCGGGGCCAATAACCAGCCCTCTCTCTAGTGGTCCGCACTTGTTTATGCGTATCGGCGCAACTCCAGTCCGGCACTCGGGAGACATACTAGAAGCTCTCGGCATAGATTCGGGCAAAAAAGAAAGTCCGGTCAAGCAGGAAAATTTATCACCAGAAGAAAGCCGTCTCTTAGAAGCTCTCTACGAGGCAAAGACTAAGGACAATTTAGCGGAAGAACTTTCTATGCCTATAACCACTGTTTCGGCCATGATCTCCCTCTTGGAACTCCGCGGATTAGTACGCGAACAGGACGGCTTGATAGTCACCACTTACCAATGAACGGATTTGCCAAAGAATAAACGCCGTAGTACAAGAGAGTCGCATGAATCCCGTTAGAGATCATAAAAGTTGGTACACCTACGTGCTCCGGAGTTTAAAAGACCTGGATATGTATACAGGTTCCACAAATGATCTACGGAAGCGTTTCAAAGAACATAATTCAGGAATGAATCGTTCTACCAAGGGACGCAAACCCTTGGAGCTGATATATTACGAGATGTGCAAATCAGAACACGACGCACGGTCGAGAGAATTATTTCTTAAATCTGGTATGGGTAAGCGTTATATAAAAAATCGCCTGAAACGCTTCCTATCTCTAACGGGATGAAGCTTCTAATAGTAGAGTCCCCCTCCAAAGCCAAAACCATCGAGAAATATCTCGGTGGTGATTTTCTTGTGCGCGCATCTGTGGGACACATAAGAGATTTACCAAAGAGTAACAAGAAAGCCGTAGACATCGCGAACGGCTTCACTCCCAATTACGAAATGAGTAAGGGCAAAGAAGAAGTGGTTTCAGAACTTAAAAAACTAGCCAAAAAAGCCGAGGAGATATATCTGGCTACCGATCCGGACCGGGAAGGCGAGGCTATTGCTTGGCACATAGCCGAGGTTATAGGGCTTAAAAAGCCCCAGAGGGTGACCTACAACGAGATTACCAAAGAAGCGGTACAAGAAGCTCTGCTTAAACCTCGGCCCATAGATATGAAACTGAAGGAGGCACAGGAGGCTAGAAGGGTTCTGGACAGACTGGTCGGCTACGACCTCTCCGGTCTTATATGGAAAAAGCTGCGTTACGGACTCTCTGCCGGAAGAGTACAGTCTCCGGCTCTGCGCATATTAATGGAGCGTGAGCGAGAAATACGCGCCTTTATACCGGAAACATATTTCGTTCTCTCCGCCGAAGTCGCAGGCTCTACAAAAGTAAATTTTCTAGTTACCTCCAACGAAGAGCCGAGAGATAAAGCGCGCGCGGAACTGATAAAGAAAACGGCCAATGAGGGCGATTGGATTGTAAAAGAGGTTAGTGAAACTAAGGTGGCCCGTTCTGCCAGGGCCCCCTTCACCACTTCCACCCTTCAACAGGCCGGATCCTCCAGACTGGGCTTTTCTCCGGGGCGCACTATGCGCGCAGCCCAGAAACTATACGAGAAGGGTTTTATTACTTACATGCGTACCGACTCCACTACCCTGTCTTCCCAGGCCCTTAAAGACATTGCGGACGCGGTTCAAAAAGAATTTGGTAAGGAATATCTAGAAACCAGACAGTACACAGGCAAGGCCAAGAACGCTCAAGAAGCACATGAAGCCGTCCGGCCCACAAAGGCCGCGAAAATATCGGCCGGAAATAACGAGGATGAAAAACGCGTCTACACACTTATCCGGGAACGGGCTGTCTCTTCCCAAATGAAAGACGCGGAGATTTTGAGAACAAAAATTACAGCCATAGTCGGAGGAGAAGATATGCCGGAATGGTCAGCCAACGGTTCCCGCGTTCTTTTCCCAGGGTGGCTACTGTGCGATAAGGACGCGCGGGGAGAAGATGTGGAATTACCTAAGGTTGCGGATGGAGAAAAACTGGATTGCAAGGGAGTCAATTTGGAAGAAAAACAAACGGAACCACCATCCCGCTACAGCGAAGCCGGGCTCATAAAAGAGCTGGAAAAAAGAGGTATAGGCAGACCTTCCACCTACGCCTCCATAGTGGACACTCTGGAAGACCGGGGATATGTTAGTAAAAACGGAAGAACTTTGTTACCGACTGAAACCGGAGACGTGGTTTCCTCTTTCCTGGAGAAACATTTTGAAAAATATATAAGCGACGATTTCACCGCAGAAATGGAAACCGAACTGGATGAAATAGCCGAGGGTAAGCGTTCTTACGCCAAAACTCTCGGAGATTTCTATAAGCCCTTCGCCAAAGATGTTAAGTCCAAGGAAAAATTGGATAAGATAACTAACCTAGGAGATGCCCCGGAAGAATTCCTTTGTCCGGAATGCGGTTCCAAAATGATATGGAAACTCGGAAGAAGCGGGCGCTTTATGAGTTGTGATAAATTTCCGGATTGCGATGGCGCCCGCCTTGCGGACGGCTCCATAATGGAGGATGCCAAGCCGATAGGCACGGACCCTAAGACCGGCTTGCCCATACTTCTTCTCCAAGGAAAATTCGGGCCTTTTGTACAGATAGGAGAAAAAGATAAAAAGACCAATCCCAAACCTCGCCGGGCCAGCGTGCCGAAAGAAAAAGACTTATCTTCTGTCAGCGTTGAAGACGCTCTTAAATATTTATCCCTGCCGCGTGAACTTGGGAATCACCCGGATACCGGCAAAATGATCAGCGCCAACATAGGACGCTTCGGTCCATACATAGTCCACGAAGCAGATTTCCGTTCGCTAAAAACTGACGACCCGCACACCATAGAACTTCCGCGTGCCCTAGAAATATTAAAAGAAGAAAAGAAAAAACGCGGATTTAGAAAAAAGAAGGTTGGCTAAAAAATAACTACGCCCGGAGTCTCTGTAAACTCCGGGCGCATTTGAATCTGCTGAAAATAACTTATTCTTTTTTTAACATGGCCTGGGCTCCTGGAGTGGAACCGTCATTAATGTGATCGTCAGGAACCAAAATAGCAGGTTCCTCGTCGAGGACGGGTAGCCCCAGAGCCTTCCTGGCCGCTTCCGCCTCTTCGGGAGTTAAAGCAGAAAAGCTGGTGGCATCTTGAATGTCTCTTTTTACCCCTGGGACTCCGGCGTTTCCCTTAGGAAAAAGACTAGATAGGTGCTTTTTCCCTCTTGCAAAAATCATCGCATGGCCTCCCTGGTTATTTGCGTTTACTCTACTTAAAGTATACTATAAATTACTCACACAGTCAATTTAGCTAAAAATGGCCATACTAAGCCCTAAAAA
>JBBTXX010000073.1:0-1606 GCA_038062065.1 Patescibacteria group bacterium | reverse complement strand
GAAACTATAGAAAAAGAATTCGGCTCAGAAATACTGTTTCTTATAGAAGGCGTCACTAAGCTCGGCAAACTTAAATACCGCGGAGCGGAAAGACACACAGAATCCCTACGCAAACTTTTCGTATCTATGGCGGAGGATATACGCGTTCTCATAATTAAACTTACCGACCGTTTGCATAACATGCAGACTCTTGAATTTGTTCCGGCGCACAAACAAAAACGTATCGCCCTTGAAACTCTGGAAATATACGCCCCGCTCGCCTATCGTCTCGGTATCCGACGCCTCAACCGCGAACTGGAAGATTTGGCCTTTAAATATGTATACCCAGACGGATATAAAAAAGTGGAGGCTCTTATTGAAGAGAGAAGTGAAAAATCACAAGACAGACTGGAAGACATACTGAAAGACATTAAGAAAAATCTGGCTAAGGAAGGTTTGACCAAGTTTAGAAGTGACTACCGCATTAAGGGTCTATATTCTCTTTATAAAAAATTGGAGAGAAAGGAGTGGGATATAGAGAAAGTCTACGATATCGCCGCCGTGCGTATCTTCGTGGAAACCGTAGCTGACTGCTATAAAGCCCTAGGAGCAGTACATGCTTCCCGGAGACCCTTGGTTGGCAGGATTAAAGATTACATAGCGGTACCCAAACCAAACGGATATCGCTCTCTCCACACCACCGTCTTCACCGGAGACGGTGGTATTGTGGAAATCCAGATACGCACCGAAGAGATGCATCGTGAAGCAGAATTTGGTATCGCTTCACACCTCGCCTACAAAGGCAGTATGGAAAAGATTTCTTTGAGCCCCAACCTGATATGGCTACGCAACCTGCTCCCCTACCAGCGCCCGGTCTCTTTCAGTAAAGACAAGAGGAAGGCAATTAAATTCACAGATGTGCCCCACTGGATAAAACAGATGGCGGACGCTCAGCAAGCCGCCCGCCCGGAAGATTTCACCAAAAACCTCAAAAGTGATTTTTTCGGCCACCGTATATTTGTTTTCACTCCACATGGAGATGTGGTGGATTTACCCATAGATTCCAGCCCCATAGATTTCGCCTATGCTATTCATTCCGACATCGGAGACCATGCCAGCGGCGCAAAGGTGAACGGTAAAATGGTGTCTTTTGACACCAAGTTAAAAAACGGAGATATCGTGGAAATTGTAGTTAAGAAAAACGCCCACCCCACAGCCAAATGGCTGGAATTCGCCAAAACCACCATGGCCAAGAAGCATATCCAGACCCGTATATCTCCAGCACCCAAGAAGTAACTGATCAGACGGAGAAGTTTTTTATGGAATAAAGATCGTTTTCATCCTGTTTCTTCTCAACCGGCGCCCGGTCATCAACTAAAGTTTCTACTGGCTCCACAGCTGGAGCGTCTGGGGCTTTTGCGGCCAAGGCGGCAGCTTCTTGTTTCTTTATAAACTCCTCCATCAGATTCCTCGGCATACCATCACCCTTACCCTGAAAAATTTGGAGAAGTGAGCGCAAATCCTCATTAGAGAAAAAGTCTATAACTATCTTTCCTCCATTCTCTTTGCGCTCTATCTGAACGCGTGTACCAAGAGAGTTGGTGAGAGTTTGCTCCAGTTCTACCAA
>JBBTXX010000072.1:0-1437 GCA_038062065.1 Patescibacteria group bacterium | reverse complement strand
AGGACAACTACCTGGAGTATTACTCCGGGGACGGAGAAATCATTGCCGAGGACGCCATGTGGGCCCCTCTGGTCCTGATTCGGGTCTACCCGAACAGGCCTGTGCCACCGCAGGAGAGAGAGGGGGACGAGGAGTGTGCGAACCGTGACCGTATACCTGTTGGATATGTGTTCGTCCGCGACCCAAAGTTCGGGGAAAACGCCTTCTGGAAAATGCCCTCTGGGCATCGGAAGAACCGGGACAAGCGGAACGATATAACTCCGCTCGATACCGCCATCGCTGAGGTGGAGGAAGAGACCGGTATCAGAATACCGGTGGAATCCTTCCAGTACATATCCAAGTGGTGGGACCCGGCGCGCAACGACCATTGGAAATGCCTGTTCATCGCTTCCATAACAGAGGCCGATAGGGACTTTATTAACGATCACACCGATGGTAACGAGGGTGAGAAGCCACGTTTTTTCACCATCAATGAGTTCCGGGAACTGCGTCGCGACCACAAGTTCAAATTAGATCACCAGCAGTTTTTGGAAGAACGCGACTTGATACTACCGTTGGGCATATTCGCGCCGTCTGTTTGAAACCCGAAGAATACCCGCCGGGCGCCCGAAGCGCCCGGCGGTTTCATTTTTAATATTTGCGGAGGAGGTGAGATTCGAACTCACGGTGCCTTGCGACACACCGCTTTTCGAGAGCGGCGCACTAGACCACTATGCGACTCCTCCGTCGGTCGCATCCTAGCATTTTAGCTAAAAAATGGTAGGATTTTCCTGCATTTTACGGCCCTATCGTCTAACCTGGTTAGGACACGAGCTTTTCAAGCTTGGAATACGGGTTCAAATCCCGTTGGGGTCACACGACAGAAAAAGCAAACTGCTTTGCTTTTTCGTATCTGTGTGACAGACGGAGCCATATTTTGTCAGAAGATAAAATAGGCGAGTCAGGGTCGGGGAAATGTAATCGCGACGGCGATTACATTATCTCTGACCACACGGACACAAAAATTCAATCTCGACGGAGATTGAATTATCTGTGACCAGAAAGTTATAATCACCTGATGTCTCTAATTTTAAAACTTCTGTTCTGGTCCGCCCTCGCCGCTATTCTTTTCGGTTTTTTTCGTACCTACCAGATGGAAGGTTCCGACAATCAGGTCGCCTTCCTTAAAGGTTCTATGCCCAATCCCCTCCCGGACGGTTTCCATATGGGTAGCGTTTCCGGACCCAAAGTCTCTTGGCTTGGAAAAAAATTTGAAGCTTCAAAACAAACAGGCATAAATATTTTCAAAAATAAAGACGGGGGACAGAAAGAAAAATATCCCTTCAAGACCTATATCGGGAAAGGAGTGCGAGACAAAGAAATTGAGGTTTTAAAAATTGACTACAATGTTCCAGAAAATCCATTTTGGCTCCGCTACAGTCTGGATGAAGTCGTAGA
>JBBTXX010000071.1:0-10271 GCA_038062065.1 Patescibacteria group bacterium | reverse complement strand
CAATAATCACCAGAGCGCATACTATATGGATAAAGGTGATTTGACGCTTGGCCATGAGCAAGAGTTAGATTCAAAATCCGCGGTACCCTAGCCGAGCCGTAAGAATTTCGTAGGGAGCGATCTCGGCGGAACCCGACAGATATGGGACATATCTGGAGGGTGAGCCGTTAGGTCGCGAGTAGAAATTCGTAGGCGTAGGCAGGGGGAGATTTTGAAACTAGCTCAAGTCTATTCTAAAGGACATAATTAAAAAAGCCCTATGTAGGGCTTTTTTGTGGACAACTCCTTTTTCGTGTCCTAAAGGTTTGTCCGATTTAGAAAGGTAGGAGCTTAGAAAGGGAGCTGCTTACCGCCGCCGAGAGGTTCACCGTCGCGGCTTTCGCATAGGCGGAAGCGCCGTAGAGAGAGGCCACGCCCAGAACTATAAGCAAGGTAAAGCCGGCGACAAACTTTATAAGCGAGTTAAACATCTTAGTTGGTCTTCAGTTTAGCAATTTCCGGCTCAAGGAGGGAGACAGCATTTTGATCTTTTGCTTCCTTGGCGTTGGCTAAAGCCTTCTCGTAGTAGGTAATAGCGTCTGACTTCCTTCCCTTCTCTAGGTAATAAGAAGCGAGGGTGGCCGGCAGATTGATATCTTTCGGTAGCCTAGCTATCCCCTGCTTCAAAGCATCTTCGGCCAAGGTCGTATCCTTCTTGTAAGAGAGGTGGTAGAGATCAAACAGATTTTTGTAGCCAAGGGCGTAAGTCGGGTCATTGACTATGACTTTCTTCAGGTTGATTTCGGCTTTTGTATAGTCCTTAAGATAGTAGTGATAGGTGTCTCCGGCGTTCCCAAAAGAAACTATGTTACCCGGACGAATAAGAGACACATAGTTATAGACTTCAATCGCACCCTGATGGTCCCCTGCGGAATTAAGGAGATTGCCGTACTGCAGCCAGTCGTCGGAACTACTCGAATCTTTGCTTAAATTAGCAATGACTTTCTTAAGTTCGACTTCCAGAACTTTTCTAAATTCCGGAGTAAGTGTCGAAGAATACAGAACGAAACGCTTCAAATCCGGGGCTGGAGAGCTTGGAGTAATCGGCACTTGCTCAATGAGCAAACCACTCAAATCTCCCGATTGAGGGCTACTCGTTGCCACAGAAATAATTGAGGTCAAATCAAAAAAATCTTTTTTAATGTAAAGGCCCCCAAGCGTAATAGCACCGATAAAAACAAGTGTGCCAACGACATGGGATATATAATTCTTCATAGAAAAGCCATTTTAACCAAAGATACAGAAAACGCAAAAAGCCCTCCGTTAGGAGGGCTTTTTGCTTAACCATTCCCCAACCGAAGTTGGGAAATCACAAGGTGGTTATTAGTTGGCGCTTGTCCAAGTCTGGACTGGGAAGGCGGTATTGCTTGGGAAGCCAGGCATACCAAATCCGTTTGTCCAGTCAAGATTGTCTTGAGTAGCTGCCGTAGCAACCGGAGTTGTTGTTGAGAACGGCGACCAGATAATGTTATCTGTGGCGGCCGCACCAGCTTCAACTGTTGTTACCGTACCCATATTGTTCGCAAGCGAAGGATATGAGGTGTCAGCTAGAAGAGCCAGAGTGACAGAATCAATGACAGTCGTACTGGGATTGTTAACTGTAGCGGCCTTCAAGACGAATGTCTTCGTGCTATTAGCAGGGACAACCTGAGCGTTTGAAGTACCGCTAGCTGGTATATCCATGTCAGCACCTTGGGTATCACTCAAGGTCACAGCAGTTGTGTTGAACGCAACACCGTCACCGTAGAGAGTGAAAGCATTGACACTTAGAGTCGCGCTACCAGTGGTAGCAATTGAGAAGGTGAACTTCTGGAAGACAACATCCCTGCTGTTAGGGTTAGTTACTGTGAACTTGTACAAGTCCGCTCCAGCCTGCAGTGTTCCCGTTCCACCAGTGCTTGTGACAGCAACAGTAGGAACTGTTCTAAAGATCCTCAGACCATTAGTAGTAACATCCGCAGTCGTTCCTGAACTGATGCTTGATTGTGAAGAAGCACCGGTAGCGTAGTTACCATTAACTCCAACGTTATCACCATCGTAGGTAATAGCTAGGAATGCACCAGGAGTACCTTCGTTCACATTCTGGACTGTCATACTACCTTTAACACTAATGACCACTGATTCTCCAGCTTCAATAGCCGGGGTTGGAGACAATAGGGTAGATGTAGCGTTGTCAGGAGAGTTACCGACACCAAATTGGGCGGTACCTATCTGAGTCGCTCCATTCCACAATGTCACCGTCTGGCCGAGAAGATCTGCTGGTGAGTTTGAGGCCGTGTTACCCAACTGAAGAGCAACTTGCTGCAAGTACAATTTCTCAGATGCTCCAGCTGTAAAGCGTAGACGAGCGATTTCAACATTGGTCGCTCCAGCCTGAGCCGTCTTGTATAGAAGAGCGGCGTCGTTTGTGACCGTGTAAGAACCACTCGCAGCGACTGTCATAGTCTGACCTGCCGCGGCTGTAACAGTTTCCGTAACATCATTTCCTGAAGTAACGCCGGTTACCGTAACTGAAGGAGCCGCGTTTATACCCCATGAAACAGTGTCGCTAGCTGAAACCGAGCTAGCAAGATTACATTTAAGGTCCAGTGTTTTGACTGTACCTTTCGCTGTAACTATTTGCTGGTCAAGAGTGAATGTCACATTTGCGTCTGACGCTCCTGATGGATTTACAACATTTGAACCTGTGTTCAAAGCAGTTGAACCATCAAACAGCTGACACGATGTGACTTCGCTTACCACCATGGTCGCGAATGTCATGGACAGCGGGATTGAAGAGAATTTTACATCTTCACCCGACTGACTGGCATCCAATAGAAGTTTCGCGTAGGTGAAACCTTGAGAGCCAGTAATAACATTTTGGGCCGGCGGCTGAGTTGAGATGCTGATACCAAGAGAAGCCCCTCTGACAGTCATTGTATTCATTACTGTCTGAGTAGAGAGAGACGAAAGGCTAATTGTATTACCTGTCGTCTGTCCAGTTACATTGGTCCACTGCGTAGAAGGTGTGGTCTTAACAATGTAAGTTCCACCATTACCAATCCCAGAAGCTATCTTTCCCTTGAGGGTGTAGATGCGCTTGCCTACCGGGTAAGTAACGGTGTCACTGAATGTCGCAGTTTGGTCTAGCCCAGAGCTAAACACACCGTCGACCGGACCTGCGACTATCGCTCCGTTTTCATCGTAGATCGAGATGTTCGTCAAGAGACCAGTACCACTGCCTGTCGTACTAGAGATGGTAAATACATGGGATTGGACCGAAATTGGCTCACCTTTGAGATCAACTTCGTAACCACCAAGTATCTGGTTTGGAACATTGACTGCAATGTTTTGGGCCGCGACTGACAAGGCTCTGTTAACGGAAGTTACTGAACCAGCCGAAATCGTGACTTTTGATGCAGAGAGGAAGGGAGTACCGACTGTGCCGCTTGATGCACAGGAAGTACTTGAGTTAATGAACTCAGATGCGTCTGTAGCAGTCGAGGCGGTAGCGTTACAGTTTCCAGAAGATGTAGGTGTCGCACCATAACCGAAGGTCTCACCCGTCATGTAGATATCTGTTGCCTTGTAGATATCGAACTGTACGGTTCGAGCAGATGAAGCTGAACCTACCATGTCTCCTTGGACATAAACATCCTTGGAAAGACCTTTGTCGATGACTATCCCGCCGACAAATGTGGCGGTGTAATATTTACCGTCCGAAGACACAGATGTGTCGAAGGCAGTGCCATCTACATAAGTCTTGACATTACTGAGGTCACCCGTTCCAGCTGAACCGGTCTGATTCCAGCGAATGGACCATAGGCGGATTTTTTCAGCTGAACCTGCAGTGACACGAACGCCAGCAAACTTATAACCGGTAGTGCCGATCTCTTTAGTAATCCCCGTGCTGTTTGGATCAAAAGAAGAGAGTGTCAAAGTGGCAGAACCAAGAGAAAGCGTGGCGTTAATGGTGTGACCGGCGCCCGTTATCGGGAGAGAACCAGTGACCGTAGCGGAAGTATTGATACCCACAACCGAGAGGGTAACAACCTGACCCGCGTAGCTCGAGAGCGAAGAAGCCATGTTACCGGCGATCGTAATGGTGCGAGAAGTTCCCTTCTTGACCACAAACGCTTCACCAGCCAGGACCTGATCGTTGGAGTTTAGAGTTTTGGCAACACCAATCTGGAGTCCATCCTCGTCCAGGAGAACGACACCCGCGAAGACTGCGTTGTTACCAAGACCGGTGCGCTGAACCGTAATGGAGTTCACCGTCACATCACCATCGTTACCGGCGGTGAGAACGACTTTAGTGAACGGAACGCGGTTAGCACTAGTCGGAGCGAGAGACGCTGCCGGCTGAGTACCAGCGGAAATCGAGAGGCCAGTTCCAGCCGGAGCTGAAACAACAGGAGTACCGGCGGCGCAAGGCGCACCAGTAGTCGAGCTGTAGAGGGCTCCTGCGGCACAACCAGGGGTTGAGCTCGGAGTCGTGGAAACAGAACCAGCACCGATTTCATTGGCTTTAGCACGAGTAATGGGTCCGAAGTAACCAGCAGGCGGCGTGATGCCGTACTTGGTCTGGAACTTCGCAACCGCGGAGCGGGTCTTCGAACCGAAGTAAGTTGACTCGCTACCAGCGGAACCGACACCGGAGGCAGCCACTTGCGTGTCCGCACTCTGGTTAAGAAGCATCTGCAGTTGCTTGACGTCTTCACCGGTGGAACCAACTGTGAGGCTCCGAGTGAAGGTGTATCCAGCAGCGCCAGCCACGCTCACCGAAAGAGTGAGAGCGAAGGCGAAGACGGACATGCCAAGGACCGCTTTTGCAGCCTTAGTATTTTTTAACATAAATAATTCTAATTTTGATTAACTTTAACCATCCTTAAGTGGAGGCTAATGTTCTTTGCTTTACGAATAATAATTTCGACGAAACCAAAACTCGTAAAACCCGCACCCCGCGTTCCCGAAAAGAACGCCAAGCGCGTCAACTCTATTCCCTCTTGCTCCTTGATTTTTTCGACACGAAGCAGAGAGCTTAGGTGGTAAGGGAGATAATAGATTTTTGCCTTTGACTAACCGTTAAGGAAGAGGTCGTTCGGAATGATTAACACACTAAAGAACGAAGCTCCCGTAGGAAGATTCGCATCCTGTGCTGTATTTAATTATCAAAGTTCTTTCCGAACTAATCCTGCTGAAATACCGATGGATTACAGAAAATCGGAGGCGAAGAAGTGCCATAGGCAATTTCTCCGTTCCTCGGATTATAGGTTCCCAAAGGGACTACTCCAAGCAGGTTTTGTGGATAACTTAAGTAATAAAGCCGTTTTTTGGCCATATTACCGCCAAATTATCCGAGCGGGAATACTCTCATACTATAGGGGGTATAGTCAAGAAACCGCCTATACAACAGGCCATACTTTGTATAAAAGCCAAAAAGTTACAGGAAATCGCCTAAAAGGCATGGGTGGATCACAGATGTCTAAAGGCCGAAGAATGACTGGCTATAGGTGCCAAAGACAGGGTGCCGTTATAGAAAATGGATTATTTTAGGAAATAATCAGAGAATACCGGCTCCAACGCCTCTCACCTTCTTTCTTTAGGACTTTTCTTTCCACAAGAGACACCAAGTCTCTTTGAATAGTTTTTTCACTTACCCCTGGCACTATGTTTTTTAAGTCCTTTATGGCTGCGTCCTTATTTTGCTTCAGGAATTCAAGTATTAATACCTCTCTTTCGGAATCAACTTTATGTCCGTTAGCAACTTTTTTATTCATTTTAGACGAGTTTGGTTCATAAAGGACAGAAATATTTTGTCCTTTTAGATGTCCTTTAGAAAAGTCTTTGTTCCTGGAGAGCGGCTCCTCTAAGAAGAGGGCTTTCTCGTCTATATCCTTGCCCGCCAAAAGAGAGGGAGATTTTTCCGAGGCAAAGCGCACCAGCTCCGATATCTCCCTGGATAAAAGTTCTGCGTTTCTATAGGAAAGATAGCGGCTGAAGGCCGACACCTCAAGTAGAGCTATGAGATCCGTAGCCCGGCTTTCAAAAGTCCCGGGAGAAGCTGGGGAACCAGCCTCAATAAGTAAAGACAGAGACGCCTCCCTAATCCTTCTCCTTAGAGGCTCTTCCTGTCCTAGATGTTCGGACAGTATGTGAGCAGCCGCCACCAGTCGTTCTGTCTTTTTTATTAAAAAAATTCTATCGGGCTTATCCTTAAAAGACATAAGACTACCGATGACTGAATCAGCTTTTAGAATAGGGTTATTTGGATTGTCCTTGAGTGAGTCCATTAGAATTAATATTAGACATTTTTTGACTTTTACAATATTAAAGACATAGGAAAGGACATTTGAGTCCATTATAAAAGGACATTGTATAACTGCAATGGCCGGAGGTACTTGCAACACGGACTTGGAAAATACACCAGCCCTTCTCGGCTTGGTTTATAGAAAACCCCTCAAATACTCCGTAAATACAACAATATACAGACCTGCCTCGTGTTAAGATTAGCGGTAATTATGGCGCGCAAAGATGCAAAAAGTGGGACATACGGCATAAGCACCCACACAGCGCGGGGTGTGGCCGCAATCACTCTTATGGCTCTTTCCGTGGTCCTTCTTCTTGCCGGACTACAAAAAGCCGGTGCCGCCGGAACCGATGTCTATCGTCTGTTTTCTTATCTCCTCGGTGTAGGTTACTTCCTTTTGCCTCTCCTCTCCGCCATTCTGGGAATTTCCTTTTTGGAATCCTCTAAAAAATACTTCGGAATTTTCCGAGCAGTCGGGGGTATATTATTTTTTGCTTCCGGTCTCGGAGCTATGGCTCTCCTCTCTGAAGGTAGCGGGGGTAAAATCGGAAGTCTGATTGCTACCCCCCTTCTGTCGCTGTTTGATTTATACGCCGCAGCTACGGTACTCCTGGCACTTCTTCTTATTTCACTACTTATAATTTTCGACTGGAGGTTGTCTACCGAATCTTTCGGAAATATCGGAAGGGGTTTGCTTTACCCGTTTAGAGCACTGTTCGGAGGATTCGGTTCTATTTTCTCCGGTAAAAAAGATGCGGACGATTTAAAAATAACCAGTGGAATGGATATAGAAGAGGAGGAAAATACTGAAGAAGATGAGGAGGACGAAGAGGATAATGAGGATGAGGAGCCTCCGGTAAAAATCAGTAGGCCGGAAGAAACCCCCGGAGACTCCGGTTTAGGTTGGAGTGGTTTTGTGAATCTGCCTAACCACGCTTTCACTCCCCCACCCCTCTCTATTCTGGAAAAAGATAAAGGTAAGCCGGGAGTCGGCGACATCAAGGCCAACGCCAATATAATAAAAAGAACCCTACAAAATTTTGGAATCATCGTGGAGATGGACGAAATATCTATAGGCCCGACAGTCACAAGATATGCCCTTAAGCCAGCGGAGGGAGTTAAACTTTCAAGAATCGTCGGCCTGCAGGACAATCTGGCGTTGGCGTTGGCTGCTCACCCCATACGCATAGAAGCTCCGATACCTGGCAAATCACTAGTCGGTGTGGAGATACCTAACTCTACGAAGACGGTGGTCGGTCTTTCCAATCTGCTTGGAAGTGAGGAGTTCCAGCAGTCGGACAAATCTCTTCTGATTTCTATAGGGCGCGGTATATCCGGAAAAAGTTACTACGGAAACTTGGCTAAGATGCCCCACCTACTTATCGCCGGAGCGACTGGTAGCGGTAAATCTGTAACCATCCACGCCCTTATCGTCTCCCTCCTCTACAGAAATGGCCCGGAGACTCTGCGTTTTATCATGATTGACCCAAAAAGAGTGGAGCTGACTATGTACAACTCCATCCCCCACCTTCTGACACCGGTTATCACCGACCCCAAGAAAACAATAATGGCGCTCAAGTGGGCAGCCAAAGAAATGGATCGCCGTTACGACATACTCCAGAGCGAAGGTTCCCGCGATATAGATTCCTATCATAAGAAAGTAGTGACCCCGGCTCTGGAAAAAAGAGGTAAGAATGGGGTGGAGAACGGTTCCCTACCGGAAACTATGCCTTATATCGTCATCATTATTGATGAGCTGGCGGATATTATGTCCACCTACCCAAGAGAGTTGGAGGCGGCCGTAGTGCGCCTCGCGCAAATGAGCCGTGCGGTCGGCATTCACCTGGTTCTCTCCACTCAAAGACCCTCAGTCAATGTCATAACCGGTCTTATTAAGGCCAACATTCCGGCGCGCGTAGCTCTCCAAGTGGCTTCTCAAATAGACTCCCGGACAATTCTGGATATGGGAGGTGCGGAGAAACTCCTTGGCGCAGGAGATATGCTTTACCTCTCCCCGGAAATGCCACAGCCACAGCGCATCCAGTCCGCCTTCATAACCGAAGAAGAGGTAAAGAAAGTAGTCCGCCATTTCAAAGAAGAATACAGAGATGAAGTACCCAGCGAAATAAATCTGGGCGCCACTACGCCCGGAGTGGATCCCGTAGGGCTCGGTTCTTCTTTTGGAGAAGATGAGGATGTGGATGATTCTCTGTACGAAGAGGCCCGGAGCGCCGTTATGGAAGCGGGAAAAGCTTCTACTTCTTACCTGCAGAGAAAACTACGTATCGGGTATGCCAGAGCCGCGCGCATCATAGATATGCTGGAAGAACGGGGGGTTATAGGTCCTGGAGACGGAGCCAAACCACGCGAGGTGCTTGGAGTAGAAGCGCCCAAGGATGGAGAAATCGGCGCGGAAGAAAATCAAACCCTTTAAACTATGCCGAATCCACGCCGGTATTTAAAAGTCGGCCTGGTCATCTTATTTATTCTCTTACTTTCTGTCCTCGTCTACTACAATTCAGAGAGACTGCGAGAGGGTCCGGTCATCAAAATTGAACTGCCGAAAGACGGAGAAACAGTATCCAATCCTTTAGTCACAATACTCGGCACGGTAAAAAATATCTCTTACCTGACCCTAAACGGGCGCCAAGTATTCGTAGACCAGGAAGGCCGGCTGACGGAAAGATTGTTGCTCCCATACGGGTACTCTATACTGACCCTTGAAGGCCGGGACCGTTTCGGCAGGACGATTAAAGAGAGTGTTAGATTATTTTATAAATAAACAGAATTCATGAAAAAGAAAGGCAAAGAGAAAGAGGGTGGAGAAAAAGGTAAAGGGGCGGAGAAAGTAGTTCCGGAATCCAACCAGATAAACATGGATAAAAAAGTGGAGGAAGCTCTGCGAGCCATCAAGGCCAAATTTGGCGAGGAATCTATTATGAAGCTCGGTGAAAAACCGAAAATCCATCTATCTATAATTCCCTCCGGCTCCATCGGGCTGGACGCGGCTCTCGGCATTGGTGGCTACCCGCGCGGACGCATTATAGAAATATTCGGTCCGGAGTCCTCCGGTAAAACGACCCTAGCCTTACACGCCGTCGCCGAAGCCCAAAAAACCAGCGGGGTCTGCGCCTACATAGACGCGGAACACGCTATGGACCCGGACTACGCCAAAAAGTTGGGAGTAAAAATAGATGAACTGCTTATTTCCCAACCGGACACCGGTGAACAGGCGCTGGAAATTGTGGATTCCTTAGTGCGCTCCGGCAACATAGACATCATTGTCATAGATTCCGTCGCCGCCCTGACTCCGAAAGACGAGATTGAGGGCGATATGGGCCAAGCCCAGATGGGCAAACAAGCCCGGCTAATGTCCCAGGCCCTGCGCAAATTGACCGCCATCGTCGGTAAGTCCAAAACTATCGTCATCTTTATAAACCAGATCCGCATGCAACTTGGTGTTATGTTCGGCAACCCGGAAACTACTCCTGGAGGCAAAGCTTTGAAGTTCTACACCTCGGTGCGTTTGGATATACGGCGCATCGCGAGCATAAAGAAAGGTGAGGAGGTTATGGGAGGACGGGTACGGGTTAAAGTAGTGAAAAATAAAGTAGCGGCACCTTTTCGTTCCACAGAATTTGACCTCATGTACGGCGAGGGTATCTCTCGCGAAGGTGAATTGTTGGCTCTCGGAGAAAAATTCGGCATAGTTTCCAAGTCCGGCCATTCCTGGAGCTACGGCGAAGAAAAACTAGGCCGTGGATATGACGCAACCAGAACCTTCCTCAAAGAAAACAAGAAGGTAGCCAATGCCATCCTTAAAGATATAAGGAAGAAATTGTCCGACCCGAACTCCCTTACGCTACCTGCCAGTTCTGCCTCGCCCGCAGAAGGTCCCGAAGCGTAAAGACCAAAATTAAGCCTATAACCAAGACTCCAACCT
>JBBTXX010000070.1:0-19557 GCA_038062065.1 Patescibacteria group bacterium | reverse complement strand
TTATACTTGACAATACACACAAATAACAGCTAAATACGAAAAGTTACCAAAATTAAACAGGTGGTGAATGTTCCTCTGCAAGAAAACTCTGGGGATATTTCTGCTTTGCCTACTGTCAACTTTCAGCGGAGCCTATGGCTACGCCAAACTGGAGAAGCCTGTAAGCCTCTGGCTCCTCCGCCTGGCGGCAGGGGGCGAACGCCCGGTTGTGCATGTGGCGGACGGAGACACAATCCGGGTGTCCATGCGTTTCGGCAAAGACCGATCCATCCGTCTGCTTGGGATAGACACCCCGGAAACTGTAGACCCCAGAAGACCAGGTGGCTGTTTCGGCCAGGAAGCATCGGCCAAAACTAAGGAGGTCATGTCCGGTAAATCCGTCCGTCTAGAGTTTGATGATTCCGCCGATACTCTAGACGACCACGGCCGACTCATCGCCTATGTGTGGCTGCCGGATGGGAAGATGCTCAACCGATTGCTGATTGATAGCGGCTACGCCTTCGAGTATACCTACCGCAGACCGTACTCCCTCCAGAAAGATTTCCGAGGCGCGGAAGCGGTGGCCAAAGTCAAAAAGGTTGGACTTTGGGGAGTCTGCGGGCCGAATCCAAAAAGGAAAAATCCGTAGAAACGGGAACCGCCCGGCTGGTCAAAGACCAGCCGGGCGGTATTTACTTTCAGACCCTCAAAAAACTAGGAAAGGTGGGCGGAAACCAGCTTGGTCATTTCAAACATGTTGACCATATCCTTACCTCCAAAGACCTTCTTCAAAGCGGCGTCCGCATTGATGTTCCTCTTGTTGACCTTGTCCTGGAGATTATTCTTCTTGATGTACACCCAAATGGCCTTAACCACTTCCGAGCGGGGCATCGGGCCTTTGCCGACGACAGCCGCCAAATCGGCGCTGACATTAAGGGGCTTCATAAATGCGGAGTTCGCTTTCGCCATAAGAATTATATTAATTAGTACAAAACTGCTATTACCCCCCTATTGTAGAGCAAGTACCCCCCTATAGCGCAAGGGGTAAGAGAATATCCTAAAAATTTGACAATGGGGGGAGCCTGTTGAAATATGAATCAAGTAGCTTGATATTCGTTCCTTACAAAAACGCCCTAAGGAGGGAAAAATGGCTCAAACAAGAGCTAAAAACGTACATGATTGGCGAAAAATCCTGCGCCAAGCGATTGCTACCGCCACCCTCATTGCCGTGGGACTTCTCGCCAATGCGGCCAACTCCGCGCCAGACCACGGGGCGGAGAGATACATGCAGGACCTTCTGGATCGGCTATCCGCGAACTCGGAGAGGACGCAGGAGGAAATGCAGGCCTTCATCCGGAGAATGGTACGCCACGAGTTCAACTGGACGCTCGTGGTTAGCGTCGCCTTAACCCCAAACGCGCCCACCGCGGAGCATTACCGGAAGCTCGGACCATGGCTCATCGACCACCTCTCCGGCCGGCCCATTCTGGATTACATGGTAGGTCGGGTTTTTCGGAACTGCTCGGTTACAGAAAGCGACAAGGATCGGGAAGGCCTCTCCGTCTGGGCCCGTTGCCAAACGAAGGAGAAAAACATAAGCCGCGAGGAAGAAGAAATACGCGGAGAGACCAGAGAGATCCGGCTACGATTCCAGTTGAAAAAACTCCATGACACGTACCAGATAACAGACCTAGAGACGGAGGCGAGAGATTTTTCGCTACTCCGGTTCTCTCTGTCCGCCTTAAGAGAAACCACCGCGTTGAGAGAACACGGCGTCCGACAGATAGCCAGAAGAAGGGAGGAGGCGCGGGATGAATAAGAAAAGATCGGAAGAAAAACACGCTCTACGCCGCCTCAAGGAGCGGTACGGGTTAGAACTGACTCTGGACGACCTGGAGACGATGATCAAAAGAATCCGCCAACCGGAACATCACCGCCACAAAGGCAAAGCGGTCTTCGTGGGCAAAGAGTCCGGAGCTAGATCCAGATTCTTTGTTTGGCATCGGGATGTGTGGTTCCCGGTAATCTACAACAAAAATACCGGCACCATAACCACAGTTCTGCCAAAGGGAGCCTTCGGGCTGGAACCTTGGCCAATTCAAAAACCAATCCAAAAAGTTGGAACCTGAAGCCAGGACACGCAATATACAATTTATGTGTCCTGGCTATATTTTTTGGGTCTTTTTATACTCCCCCGCCAACACCAAATCCCCTGTCCAGTCTTCCGCCTATACAATTGAGAATCATTTCCTTGAAATGTTTGGGGTGGGGTACGAAATGAATTATGAAATCCTCCTCGTCTCCGGCAGTTTCCACCCTGATGGAACCAAAATCTATAAGAGTGCTGATGACGCCTTCAACTTCGGCAGTTACATCCTGAATACGCTCTAACCGTAGATTACCCACGGCGCGACTGAAAAACCCTCTTTGGTCTATGGTAATAAGCCGTTTGTTGGTCAGGACCCAAGAATCCAAATAATAATCACTGGTCAAACCGAAAAGTTTGGTCCAACAAAGTATGCCCCACCCAAAGAAAAAGAATTCGTAATACATTTCAGGCAAAACAAAACCGGTCGCCACCGAAGCGTACCGGTATATGGCCAGAGGCAGAACAAAAGAAATAAAGACTACCGCAACTTTAGCTAGATAAAGAAGCCAGTGACGACGCACAGTCATGATGATGGTTTCGCCTTGTTCCAGGTTTATGCTCATACGGATATAAAAGTGGCTAGAGCAGTAATCAGAGTAAAGGAAACAAAACAATAAAGACCCGCCCCGACAAAGACTATTATGTTTTTAGGGCCGAAGCGGAACCAGTGATAAAAAAGGACTAAAGTGTATAAAACAACCCAAATCAGGAGCGCCAGAAAAAGTGCCTGAAAAATCAGATGTTCGGAAAGGCCGATAGCGGAAAGAGAAAAAGACGGCGAAGCAAGCGGGGGTAGAGATAAAGAAGAAAGGGATGATTCCGAATCCATAATCAAAGCATAACAAAAAGTGCCAGAAATGAAGAGCCCCGCACTTTCTGATCGTGAAAGTGCGGGGCCAAATTTATCTGCTGGTTCAGCTACCGGCAACGGCAATGCCGGCCAATTTACGGGCGACTCTGTCGGCCTTTTCCTTTTCATTCTTCGGCTGGTAGGACATGTCGCAATGTTCCAAGCAGTACGGCCGGCTGGGCTCCGCTTTCTTCTCGCAGTAGTGAAAGTCGCTTTCACCTGGGTGTCCGATAGGCCAGCGACAGGAGCTTTCCTTCAGATTCTCCATACCACCATTCCTGGGAGTAGGCGTCTTCGGTCTTGAAGAAATAAGTCCTAGACGGTTGATTTTGCCGATAACGGCGTTCTTCGTGGTGTTCCCCAAGCGCCTGGCTATCTGCGAGGCAGATAAGCCTTCCGCCCATAAACTCTTGAGTCTGGCTACTCGTTCATCTGTCCAGCCCCGATTGTCCTGTTTCATGTCGCGCTCCTCCTTTGAGTTATCTCGCTTAAGGCAGACCTATAGCGGTCCCCCGCGCGAGGCTTCTGGGCCAGAATGAGAAACCACAGACGCCCGAGAGGCGCAGTAGGAAGTAACCTAGTACCCGTTCCCGTTCGCGGCCACTTCCACACCCCCGTGAGAACAGGAGCGCGTCTTGGGCCGACACGGCACGAAAGCCCTAGACGGTCAACCTTGCCGATAATCGCGTTCTTGGTAGTGCCAAGTTGATTGGCGATCCGCGAAGCGGAAAAACCTTCCGCCCACAACCTGCGCAAATCGGCGACGCGCGCCTCCGTCCAGCCCGTAGTCATTGTCATTGCTTGTCCCCTTTTTGTCTGAATAATTTAAGAGTAGAGCTAGAACTTTATACTAACCATTTTCTATCACACGGCCCAAAGGATTGATAGGTGTAAAAACTTTAGAAAACACGCCGCCCAGAAATCAACTCTCTCACTCGTTCTAACATTCTTGAGAATGTTAGAACGAAAATCTTATTCCGAGTCTTAGGAACTTCCGTGCTATATTTTCTGTATGCGTGGATTTATAGATTTTTTAAGAGGCCAGGGAGTAGTCGGTTTTGCCACTGGCTTCATTTTGGGCGGAGCGGTTTCTGCTCTGGTCACTTCTTTCATCACCAACATTGTGAATCCTCTCCTCTCCGTTATCCTCGGCGCGGCTAAAAACTTGGAGCAGTATTCCTTGCACGCCGGACCCATAGAGGTTTTCTGGGGAAAATTCATCGCCGCTCTCATTAATTTTTTGATTTTGGCAGCCGTGGTTTATTACGGATTTAAAATACTGGGATTAGATAGACTGGATAAAAAGAGGGATTAGAGTTGCCCTAAATAAGGATGTAGAGTAGCCTCTGATAAGAAAACTCCGGAAGAGGTCGTCATGAAATGGGCACTAATGCTCGCGGTCTCCACCGTGCTTGCGCTACTGCTGAGCCCGGGCCAGTTTGAGAGTTCAGTGGTTTTAAACTACGCCTATTCAAAATTCTCCGCCCAATCCAATTCGGAAGAAAAACCGAACAAAGAGCTGCGCATAAACATCCAGGCCTCCGCCGGCTGCGGTCTTCTCCTCAAAAACAAAAAGGAACCGGGAACGGAGTGGCGGCCGGACGAATGGTATGCCACGGTAGAAAAAGCCGAAAAGGCCTACAAACGGCCGGAGTGGCAATTTTCCCTGGAAAATCATCCGGAACTACTCCCGGAAATAGAGTGCAAGATCTAACAGCGGGGCAAAGCTTTGCCCCGCTGTTTCCCGTTTTAGGAAACGGGAGACTTGGCCGACTCAAAAACCGAAACGAATTTCTGAAAATTTTTACCGATCAGGGCCGACGCCGCGGCGGCGTCGGCACGGCCCTCTTTCCACTCTTTTAGCGGAGAGGCAAAAATAGTTCTACCGACCGCAAACCCGACCACCTCCCTAAATTTGGCCCCAACCGATAGCCAGCGAGCCACATGTTCTCCGTTCTCCCCCCTGCCTAGAATCACCACTTTAGCTTCCGGCGTTTCCTCCCGTACATTTTCTAGAACCCGCGCCAAATCATTTTCCTCATCAAAGCCCTCCAGCTTCCATATGTCCGGCAAAATACCATCCCGTGCCAATTCTCGTACCGCAACTCCAGTCAATGAAGCTCTTGGCGACCCGTCAAAAGCCGTGTCCTCTTTGTCTAGAGGTGGTACTAAAAGTTCCAAAAGAAAAGGGTGTCCCTCTTCGGAACAAAATTCCGCCAAATCCTTAAGACGCCCCCGGCTCCTCGAATTCGCCTCCTTATCCCCCTCCGGGTTATAGCGGAGCAGGGCTTTAACAAAATCCGGCTGAAACTTTTCTATATGCTCTGGAAAAGCTTCCTTGTATTCAAAATGAAACTCGTCTTCTCCGGATTTTTCCACCGGAATTATGCGTCTAATTCCCTCTTTAACCGCGCTTTTCAAAACATCCGTCCCATACTCCTCGTCCACCAAAATCGCACAGTCGTTAACAGCAACTCCGGAAGCCACTGCCAGACGAAACCCTTCGTAAATTATTCTCTTACTCTCCTTTATACCCTCAGGCGACGCTTCTTCGGCCTCACCCGCCAAAAATTTGCGAAAATAATTCCTATGGTCAAAAGGTAGTATATAGATCTTTTCCACCAAGAAAGCATAGCACGCCTCTAGCTCACACCTTCTCCATTTTTCATTATAACATTATATATAATGTTATAATGAAAAAGATTATCTATTCCGGTATTCTTGAGAATATGAGAATAGATCTGGTCGGGACTTGGGTTCTGACGGGTGTGGTGAATTTGGAGTAAACCCCGTTAGAGAACTCACGCGGGGCCTATCTGCGTAGGGAGACGCACAGACAGACATTCTCTAACGGGGTAAAATGATAAGTATGAAAAAAACATTCTGGGTTGTCGGCTCTATCGTAGCCCTTGCCGCGCTCGGCTTCGCCTATTACGCCATCTCTCCCCTATTCCGCGTGGTTGAGATGCATGACCCCCTACCGGCTGCTCAAAATCAAAAAGATGATGGAGAAGAAATTGCCACTTCTGCCGCCGAGACTTTGCCTTCTCCCAACGGAACCGCACCCGTTATTGGCACCCTGGGACATCCGGCAGAGGGTACTGCGCGTGTTATTTCCGCAGACGGCAAAAAATATCTGCGTTACGAGAATTTCAAAACCATCAACGGTCCGGACATTTATGTTTATTTGAGCAAGGATTTAGAAGCCAAAGAATTTATCAGTCTGGGGAAAGTAAAAGCTACGGTTGGCGATATAAATTACGAACTACCAGAGGGGGTGGATTTGCAAGAATACCCCTACGCCCTGACTTGGTGTAAAGCTTTTAGAGTCCTCTTCAACTCCGCCAAAATCTACTAACTAAATCCCTACACAACAACACTATAACATTATATATAATGTTATAGTGTTGTTGGAAACAAAAACCGCCCCGTTAAGGGGCGGTTTTTGTTTGCCTAATTCCCGAGGGGCGTTAACCCCGAGGGATTAGAAAGACCTAGGAGGTCTCTCGGCAAGCGGTCGGGCAACGTTGACAGTGATTTTGCGGCCGTCGAAGTCTTGTCCATCGAACATGTCGATGGCCTTCTGGGCGTCCGCATCCTCCATTTCAACGAAGCCGAAACCGCGAGATCGGCCGGTCATCTTGTCCATGATTACAGAAGCGGAGACCACCGAGCCAGCTTTAGAAAAGCCGTCGCGGAGGGTCGCGTCCGTAGTCTGGTAAGGAAGACCACCGACATAGAGTTTCGTAGCCATTGTTTGGAACGAGTCTGGTAACTTGCTGTAGAGCGACCGTCTTTGAAGCCGAAACAATGGTGCCGAACTCCGTTTAAAGAGGGGCAAAGCCACCTACCTGCGCCTGTGAGACTTTATCTACTAGCATGGGAAGTATACCACCTTTCGGTAAAAATTGCAAGCCCAAATAACCAAGTTACAAAAACCCTATATTTCTCCACATATAGCCGATAAATCATGGGTTATTTTGCTACAATTCCTTGGTAGAGTTTGTCTCGGTTATTTTTTGCATGCTCCAGTTCCACCTGAACCAAAAAACTAAAATAATTCTCGGGTTTGCCAGCCTAAGCTTCTTAATTCTTGGTCTTGCGTGGTCCCAGATTGAGAGCCCTCCCTCCCTATCAGAATCCAAGCTTCAAAAACCTTCGGCTGAAGCGTTAGCGGATGCCAAAACTTCTTCAAGTGAAGAGCTTTTGGCTAAAAGTTACTTACTCTTCTATGGCGCTTGTCAAAGTCTGCAAACTGCCGTCGCCAATAGCAATTACAAATCTGTAGAAACGGCGGCGGCGGCAGAAAATGCTATTAGATTTTCTTCCGAAGCCAACGCCTATGTAGCCGCCCTCTTAAACAAATTAACCAAACAGCAAAGTAAAACTGCCTTAGAGGAGACTGACAAGACCGATGAAATTAAAGCTATCCTGACCATAGGAACCGCCGCCGACCGTTGCCGCCAATTGGCGCAGTCGGTGGCGGAAGTTTCGCGCAGTTCGGAGAAATTCAATACCGGGATAGCGGGCCAAATTGTCACCTCTCTCGGAATTTCCCAAAAAGTAGTTCAGGATTCTTCTGGCGTAAGCAAGGTCGCCTACTCAGCCAATTTAAACTCTCTTGGCGGACTGGGAGCAATAGGTACGCTTGCTACCGGCTGGCTATCCCTGCCGATTCTCGGTAATTCGACCGGTTCGCAATTGGACGCTTCAACCGTAGCGGAAGCTGTTTTTATACCTGACTCCGGAGTTCAATTTTCTTTCGTCTCTCCGCCTGAAAATAACTCCGTCTCTAATACAGACACCAATACCAATTCAAATACCGCTACTGATTCCGGCTATGATTACGGCACTTTTTCCAAAGCTAGCACGGAACCCTCTGGCTCCCCGACTTCCTGTGCGCCCAATTCCGGCAACTTCTGCGCTTCCCCGCCCAACTCCTGCGGGCTCATCAATCCAGGAAGAATAAGCTGTGCCGGTATTTGCACCGCCATCATTCCTCCGGAAAATGTCTGCACTGCCCCGACTCTAATTGTTTCCAAAGAAACTATTTACATAAAACCGGGGGAGAAGTGCCAATTCAACTGGCAGGCGGAAAATGTTAAATACTGTCTTTTCAATACCAAGAAAGACACCGGGGAAAGTATCCGCATTATTACAGGCGGGAGTCAGAGTTTTACTAGCATTCCCTTGTCGCAGAGACTCACTTACGCCATAGATTGCTACAACGGTGACTACCCGCCGTATCAGAAAATAAGCGGCTCAAATTTATATGAAGCTACCGACAACGCACCGACCTCCCCGGTCGCTTCCCAAACCATCACCTGCCTACCCTTCCGCCCGGACTTTGAAAACCGATGAGTACTAATCACATCACATTCAGAATAATTTCCTTTGTTCTGACTGCAATTTTTGTATTCCAACCTTTAGTATTTGTTACTTCAGTTTTTGCGCAAGACACGGAGGGAAACCAGGCGGAAGGAAACACGGAAGGTGGCGGGGCGGCTAGCCAAGGCGGGGGTAATACCGGTGGCAACACTAATGGCGGTACCGGAGGTTTTGGAGGAGGAACAGCGGAGAACGCTCCAGGCCAACCTGGACAACCGGAACAGTCGCAATCAAGTCCCCCTGGAGATCCGTATGGTGGCAGTGAAGGGGTGGTGGGAGGAATCGGAACTGTGGGCAGTGGAACCATTGGACCAGGAGAGGTAAATGGTCAAGTTTCTGGAGTTGGAAGTTTGGACACAATGGACCCGGAAACTGGTAAAACCCCAGCAGAGAAAGCCGGCGGGCCTAACGCCGTGTCTCCGGGCAACCCGAACGCCACAGCTTTCGGTGGCCAAAGCGGTAGTCTCACAAACGAGCAGGCTATTAGCGCCCTGATGAACAGTATGGTTGCTCCGCCTGGTGTTGTCAGCAAGAGTGGATTCGTAGATTTAGATTCGATAAAAGATAAGGGGTTCGCTTTGGGGGGCCTGGCCTCGATTGACGCTATAGCGGGAATGGCAGAGGAGGGGAAAAAATTCGCAAACGCAAAATTGCTGGGGGTAGCCAAGGCGAATATGGGTTATCTGCAAGCCAAATTAAGCCCAGAAGCCTTTGCTAATGTTGTAGCCTCAATTTCTGACCCGAACAACCCTCATAATAAAAGCGCGTCGGCACTTTCCACGGCGCTAGTAGATCAAGATCCCCAAGCCATTGCAAATGCCGTTTCAGCAAGTTACGGATCAGCGGTAGCTCAAGCCTACATGGGCTCCATGGTAGCCAGCGGACAAATTACCGCGCAAGAAGCTAGCGCCGCTCTTGGTTCAATTGGCATCGGAAACCAGCAAGCATCCGTCGCAACCGCCCAAGCTCCAGAACTTGAAGTTAATATAGCAGTCATTGAGCAGGCCATGGCTCAAACCCCGCCCCAGCTTAGCTTTTCTGGTTTCTTTTCTACCATAGGACTCGATGGTTTCTTGTCAGTAGACGAACCGGCCCCACAAAGCCCAACAAGCATAAGCGACCAAGAGCAAGTTCAAGCCCAGCCAACCGAAAGCATCAGCCTTGGGACTGGCCCTTCTGTACAAAGTGTACAGAGCATGGTGGCTCTGGCCACACAACAATTTTCGGTCAATCCAAATTTTAGCGTTTTCAACGGAGAAGAAGATGTGGCTGTAACTACGCCTCCGGATCAGGGGAATTTCAGCTTTGGGACAGCGGCTTCCTTGGCACCTTCCCCACCTGCATCGGTGGTGGAAAATTCACAGTCAGTTCTTAACTCCAGCTTCACAGTAGACAGAACTCCCCTAGCTTCTTTTAACCTAAACTCTTTTCAATCTAATCCGGAGGAGACTACTCCGCTAGCAACGGGGTTCTTTGGCGCAGTTACCAGTTCTATTCTGGGACGTTTAAATGAAGGTTTAGCTATCGGAGCCGTGTTGGCTGGCGGCTTTGTAGGGTTCCATAACATAGCCAATTTTTTCTCTACTACCCCCGTAGCTCCATCCCTAGCGGAAAACACGGAAGACCCGGCCGCCCCAACCCAAGCAACCATTGACTCGCAAATTACCAATATGGTTGCCCAAGGTGTTCTTCCAGGGCTACCATCCCTTACTCAACAAGAAGTTGCGCCCGTAACTTTGGACGAAAGCATTCCTTCCCCGCCAACTATTTCAAGTGTTATAGACACCACGGTAGCCCCCGCTCTTCCAGCGATGGAGAACCCTGTGCCAACAGTTGAAGATGTTCAAGCCGTTTTCGGCCTGTTTAAAGCTTTCTATGATGCCACACCGACCATCCCCGCGGTAAAAACGGTTGTAGAAGGAACCCAGGTGGCAATCCAAGCAATCGTTGATTTGGGGACTGCCGCTCTTGATGTCGCCAACGCGATAACGAATACCGCCACACAACTAAGCACTGTGGCCGTAAACACGGTTGAAAATTTTGCCACCCCGTTCGCCACAGCTGTACAAATCGGCCAAGCAACGGCTACCGTCATAGGAGATATAGCCGCCATCGTCACTCATGTAGCAGAAGAAATTGGAGAAATGCTGAATCCGGTAAACAATCAGGTCACCATCTCCTTCCCCACTCTTGGTCTGGCAATTCAGACAACTGGCACTCTTGGGGAAGCTATTAACGCGATTACTGGAGTGCCTGCCGAGGAGCAAGCGCTGGTTGCTACACAGCAAGTTGCCGTCTCCATAGCCAATCAGCCAGTTGACCCAGTAAAACTCGCGGCCCTCGCCGAAGCCTTGTCTACCCCAAACCTAAATTTGCAAAACGCCTTGGGAGTCGTGCAACCAGCCGCCACTGCTTTCCTTGACTCTTTGACCCCCTCTCAAATTGCCACTCTCCAAAACCTTGAAGGTAAGGTTTTTATGTCGGCTACAGGTATCCCCGGTTATGCGGGAATCGTGGATGGCTTAAGAGCTTTCAGTCAGCTTAATTCCTCCGATCCAGACGCCGTCAAGGCCGCGCAACAATCCAAAAACTCTTTAAGTGGGCTGGTGTCTATTGCGGGTATGTTCATGGGTTCGGAAACTCCTGCAACTCCCGCCACACCAGGAGCCCAGTCAACACCGCCGGCAGAAGCTCAAACAGGCCTACCTTCTCTACCTTCGGCCGCTACTCCCGCATCGATCCCTTCTTTACCTTCGCCATCAATTACAAATGAGCCTGCGTCCGTACAACCCGAATCTGAAACAATATCCCTCTCTGGAGAACCAGTTACCGGGGTTGGGACTTCACAATTAGAATCAGCGGCGGTAGTCGGGGAAGCGGCCGTTGGCACACAACCTCAGACAGGATTCTTTAGTGATGTAACTAGTTTTATAGACAAATTTACTCCAGATATTTCCACACCAACTGGCCAAATCGCCACCGGTGTAAAAATTGGGCTTACTGGTGCAAGCTTCGCAATAGGTGGACCGCTAGGACTGGCCGTTGGTGGCATATCGCTTGCTGTTGGCTACGCAGTGAACGAAAGAGAAAGTCTTCAAAGTTTTTCAACCCCATCTGTGGCAAGCAGCATTCTTGGAAAAGACATGACGGCCGCAGATGTTTCAAGTCTATTTTCCAGTTACGACGGAACCTACGGCCCCCCCACGCCCGCAGTCCAGCAAGCCGTCCAGAGCCTTCAGCAAGCTATGGAAAAAAATCAGGCTCAGACGCAAGCCGCCCTCCAACCGTCCCCAATGGCAATCCCGGGAATATCCATTACTCCGGGCCAAGCAGTACCCTCTTTTTGAAAGTAAAAAGGACCCCTCTCGGTTAAGAGTAGGGGTCCTTTCTTCGATTCTTCTGAACTGACTTGGGGGCTACTGGGAACCCCTAGGGAAAGATAAGCATTGAACGCCTCATGGCTTCGAGACCCTTGTCGATATTGCTCGCGATGAATTGCGCGCTGGCCTGAGCGTAAGCAATGCGAGCCGACCTCTCAGCAATAGCATCACAGGTCTCGCCGTCGAAAAGCCTGGCGACTTCGGCCGTCGCAAGACGGAGGTCGAAGATTTGGCGTGCACCCGAGTGTCCGATCTTCGGACTCCAAACTTTTTGAGCCTTGGCCCAGATGATGTATTCCTCCTTGCCCGGAAGAAATACTTCCCTGTGCAAAGTTTCCTCGGTTTCCATGATCTCAATATCGGCGAGTCCAGCAAGAAGTCCTGGAGGAGCTTTACAAGGCCCCTCATCAGCCGTAGCTGGAGATGCCAGCATTACCATGATGACAATAGCAGCGAACACGATACGCATGAGACACTCCCAATGTTGAGTTGCCACAGGTGTGACAACTTCAATATTTCCTGTTCTAATTATACACCTATTCCAGAGAAAAAGCAAGTGTGGTATAGTGTCACGAGTAGTGACTTCTGCTTAATGAATTAGGAGGGTAATTTGGCCAAAAACACCCGTTTCGTGCCTATGACTCTTGGTTTTATGGGCCTTTTCGCGATTGGCATTTGGGTTCTCGCCACCCAGTGGTTCGCTCCGCGACTTGCGGAGAATGCCATTCGCCCGACCATCAGCATCACCACCTTCGGGGCGGTGCCGTGGCACAAGAACAACTAAGGCCGGATTTCCCAAACGCGCTCCCAGCATAGGGAGCGCGAATCTTTTTTTAAATAACCACAACTTGGTTTGTGGCGATGGTTTGTATTACATATAATTCGGCTAATGAATGACAAGAGATTTTGGTTTGCGGCTCTCGTCCTAACTTTCAGTTTCGGATTCGCATTTCTGTCTACTCCCCCTGTCTTTGCCGAACCTAGCGCGGACGGAAGCCAGAGTGTTGGGGATGCCAATACTGATGGGGTCGGACAAACTTCCGCAGACGCCGAAGCACAGGAAGGCGGTTTCTACGGTGAAGCTGGCTCCCCACAAGGGCAAACCGACCCGGCAGACGCTTCAATTGGTATTAGTGTGAATAATCCTACTCCTCAGAGCGTGCCTGGGGTTGGGTTTTTTTCTTCCGTACTAGGCACTATTGCTCAAAGCCTTAAAGACGCTTTCTCCAAGATTGGTGTTCATTTCGGCGCGCCACCCCCAGAACCACTTAATCAACCTTTAAATATAGACGTGACCCCGCTCTCAACCCCAATTGAAACTCCAACGCCACCAAGTCTTCCAGGCCAGGGGCCAGCTCCGACCATAGGTGTAACCCCGGAAGAACAAGCTGTGATAGACATGACTCCCGCTGTTCCAGCTATTGATGTGGCAGCTCCTCCAGCAATAGGACAACCCCCTTCAACTCCCCCGTCTTCCCCCGCCCCCCAACCACAAACACCAGCCGATCCGACCTCGGCCCCGGAGGAGGAGCCAACCCCCTCGGCCCCAGCCCCAAACCCCAGAGGTTTCCCAGGATTTTTAGAGGGGCTTCTTGGCATACCGCCTGGAACCCTTTCCGGCCCAGCCCCCACCCCAGCGCCTGGCCTACCGTCCCTCCCCGGAGTACAGCCGGGACTACCCTCATTGCCCGGGACTTCGGCTACGCCACCCTCGCCAAACCCTCCTACTTCAAATCCAACGACTCCAGAAACTCCAGGCGTACCTATGCCAACTCCTCCGGACTTCGGAATACCCGGGAATCCCGGAGACGGGTTTGATGCCTGTGTTTATGGAGGGCTCTGCTGGTTTTACCCCTCAGTTTTCGGCCAGCGCGAAGGTCCATAAACTGCATCTTGTAGTTGAAGCAAAAGTTGCTAATATAAAAATAGTCAGCATGGATTGGGGGTCAAAATGCATAGGAAAATTTTGGCTATCGTTCTAGTCGCCTCACTCGTACTTCCCGGGTGTGGAAGTTCAAATACTTCCGCCAATCGGCCAGCCTCGGAAATCGCGACCGCCGAACAAGCGGTCAAGAAAGCCGAGCAGGCGCCGGATACGGTTCCCGAAAGGAACCCCGTCCAAACCAGGAACGAATGGCAGTTTTTGGGAGAAGAGTTCGCCAAAGCTCTCCGCCCTGTCTGCATAGTCACCGCCATCTTCACTTTTGGCATCAGCGCTCTCGCCAGCGGCGGTTGTCCCTAAAAACACGTTTGTCAGACTAGCGCAACGTCCCTATCTCGTAGCTAAGAGATAGGGACGTTTTCATTTTTCATAATTGAGAAATTGTCCGTCAAAAGATAGACTATACATACATGTCCAAATTACCGACCGAGCCATATAAGGGAGTGCGGGATTTTTATCCCGAGGACCAAGCGACACAGAACTACATTTTCGGGCGTATGCGCGGCACAGCGGAAAGCTTTGGTTATACAGAATTCAGCGCGTCTATATTGGAACCAGTAGAACTATATCGGGGCAAAACCAGCGAGGAGATAGTCAATGAACAGATGTATGTGTTCAAAGACAAAGGCGACCGGGAGGTAGCACTCCGCCCCGAGATGACTCCTTCTGTTGCCCGCATGGTCGCGGCGAGGCGCCGCGACCTCGGATTTCCGCTCCGCTGGTACTCCATCCCGAATGTTTTCCGCTACGAAAGACCACAAAAAGGCCGGTTGCGAGAACACTGGCAACTGAACTGCGATATTTTTGGTGTGTCTGGAATTGAAGCAGAGGTAGAAATAATCACCCTCGCCTACCGCATAATGAAATCTTTCGGCGCCAAAGATGAGGATTTTGAAATCCGTCTCAACAACCGGGAACTCATAAAAAAACACCTGGAAGACGCTTTGGTCAGCGAAGAAAAATACGGGGAGGCCATGCAGCTTCTGGATAAAAGAGAGAAAATGTCCAAAGAGAACTTTAATTCGGCTTGGGGAGAAATATCCGATAAACCTATGCAGGATATAGGCGAGAGTGAGTCCATCAAGAATCTGCTCCAGGCCCTCCGAAAAAATGGGGTTCCAAATTGCCGTTATGAATCTTCTCTGGTCCGCGGATTTGACTACTACACCGGCACGGTGTTTGAAGTTTTTGATACCAACCCGGAAAATAAACGCTCTCTTTTCGGGGGTGGGCGTTATGACAATCTGTTAGAACTGTTCGGCGAAGAAAAGATTCCGGCGGTTGGCTTTGGTATGGGGGACGTGACTATGAAAGATTTTCTCCAAACCCGCGGACTACTCCCCCCCTACACATCTTCCACTCACGTTCTGCTGGCTTCTCTCCCGGACGCAGATCAAGACTTTGTGAATAAACTGGCGGACGAACTAAGGCATAAGGGGGTGAATGTGGCCACAGACTTCACGGGCAAAAAAGCCGGAGACATTATAAAAACCGCCGATAAACAAAAAACTGCCTACATAATATTCATCGGTAGCCGGGAAATGGAAGCCGGGACTTTCACCATGAAGCATCTGCCGACCGGAAGAGAGCAGGTGGCGACACGTACCGAACTACCAACTCTGATACTAAACAGCACAGTAGAGGGATAGATTATGGCTTCCTGGTATGCGTAAACTTGTTTTTGATATTGAAACCCGGAACGACTGGCGGGAAATGAGCGTTAACGACCCGTCCAAACTGGATCTGTCTTTAATCGGAGTCTACGACTACGAGAGTGATTCTTATTCTAGCTACCTACAGGAAGAACTGCCCAAACTCTGGCCTCTCTTAGAACGCTCCGACATGCTGATTGGCTTTAATTCCGACCACTTTGATATACCAGTCCTATCTAAGTACTACCCTGGAAATATACGGAGTATTAAAAGTCTGGACATTATGAAGGAAGTCCGGACTTCCATAGGAAGAAGAGTGTCTTTGGACCAGATAGCCGAGGGCACACTCAGCGCTAAAAAATCCGGCAGTGGATTGCAAGCTGTGGAATGGTGGAAAAAGGGAGATATAGAAAATCTGCGTAAATACTGCCTACAAGATGTAAAAATTACCAAAGAAATTTATGATTACGCGCTCAAACATAGCCATCTTAAATTCCGGGAAGGCGGTAAAGATAATCTGATACCGCTACAGACCTCCAAGTGGGAAGAAAAAAGTCCGGAAACCGCTTCCCGCACCTTTTCCCTACCTTTTTAAACTTTCCAACCACCAGCATTCGGACAATCTCAGCTATCGCTGAAATTGTCCGAACGTCTATAAGCCGAAAGGTTTAGTGATTTGGCATTTGATAAAAACAAAAAGAGGTAGCCTTTACGGACTACCTCCTGAGAGTCACCTCCAACTGATCATAATCTTCGGATAGTTTCCATTTCTTAACCTTGTCCGGGATTACCCCAGCAAGGAAAGCTATATAGCTACGAGCCTGTTCAATAGTTCCGGTTTCCTTGTGAAGAGTTCTGAGAGCTCCGTAGATAAAATACATGGAGAGTATGGACATGCACACAACAGCCACTCTGGCCCAGATTTTTGTATCTGGATGAAACCAGTTGGAGATAGAACCCAAAAAGATGAGGTTCATCCCGACGACGAATCCCACACTGAGCATAATTCCTCTAAGGACCCTTGTCTTTATAGCCCTGCGCCTAGCATCGATTTGGCGTACAGTCGCTTTTTGATTTGGAAGAATCTTGACCATGAGCTTCCGTCTCATATTCGCCTCACATTCTTTAAGAATCTTATGAGAACCTATTAGATTAGTGGCTAGGCGTCAAGGGAAAACCGCCGCGCCCAATTACACGGGCGCGGCGGTTCAAGCAGCCGACTCCGGCGGAGGCGGCGGTAAAAGCTTCGGTTGATAAGCAAAGCGGAACACCCGAGCGCACCTGGCAGCAGCCGTCTGGTCTACCGCAAACTTGAGCGGCATCTTCCAACCGGTAAGCCAGCGAACTCTATGCAAGCCGGACATGCCGAAGGGTTGGACACAAGGATATGTGCGATTGCCCTTCCGAAGCCAGCTCGCGATAAAGTACTCGGAAGCAAAATTACTATTCAGGGAATGGTACGCTCTCCAGCGCGAGCCGACTCCATGGGCATTCCGTTCCGCTTCCCCCTCTTTAATCCACTCCGAGCGCATGGCTTGAAATGCCCGGGCAAAAAGAGGAGTCCCGGTCTGAAGTTGCTCCAGCGGCCGTTCCCCATTTTCTTTGCAGGTGGCGAGAAAGCAGATTACCGTTTCTACGAAATTTTCCGGCGTGAAAGTTAAGAAAGTGGGATTGGCGCCTACAATTGACAGTACCCTTCTCGTTGGCCGAGGAAGATAGATTACATTACCTTCTTTGTTGTACTCCATCCTATACCTCTCCACGAATCAGTCTAGGGAGAGACTATCTCAAGAGCCAAGCCTAAGCAAGAAAGACAATCACAATGAGAGCTAGAACTACCCGATACCAAACAAACACCCCTAGTCCGCGCCTGGAGAGATAATTTATTAGCCAATGTATAGAAAGAAGCCCTACCGCAAAAGCTGCCGAGAGTGAGACGACAAGGGGAACAAAATCTGTCGTAAAACCTCCGGCCACATATAAATCAAATAATTTTTTTAATCCGGAACCGAGAATTATCGGGAAGGACAGAAGAAAGCTAAAACGCACCGCTTCCGTACGGGTTAACCCCAGCAGTAAACCTCCGGAAATTGTAGCTCCGGAACGGGAGACTCCCGGAATCAGAGCCAGAGCCTGGAAAAACCCGACCATCAAGCCACGACTCGGAGAAATTTGAACTAAAGATTTACCCCACCTATCCGCTGCAAACATCAAAGCGCTGCCAAAAAGTAAGGCTCCGGCAACCAACAACGGACTCCTAAAAACGGTTTCCATTTTAGATTCTAGAAGTAGCCCGAAAACCACTCCGGGAATAGTACCCAAGATTATGGCAAAAAGAAGATTTTTCTCCGCCGGCTCTGCTTTACTTGGCGAAAACGCGGTCACAATCAGGCGCCTTAAATCGCGACGGAAATAAACCGCCACCGCCAAAATCGTGGCCAATTGCAAGACCGCGTCCACGGCCAACCCCTCCGGAATATTGATGCTGAGTAAATCCCTGACAATGATTAAGTGCCCGGAAGAAGACACCGGGATAAATTCCGTTAGCCCCTCAACCACACCTAAAATCAACCCGTCTATAAGCGTCATAAAGAGCATGCTATCTTTTTCCCCAGACCCTAACAAGATGCTGTGCTATTATGGGCAAATGGATCCTGTAGTAGAAAATGGCATTGCAATATAATATGCATTGCCCATTTAGGATTCACACATAATTTAGAAACTTTAATTAAGAGGGGTGGTCTGCTGTGTTCTATAGGACACGATGCCATTTTTCACTAACAGGATGGATAAAAACCAACTTCTAGTCCCCGCTTCCATAGTCTTAGCCGGATTTATCGTGGCTGGAGCTGTGTATTACTCGCGCGTCGCCACACCGGGTGTTGCCGTTCCGAACCGGCCCGCTGCAGAAAAAGTGTCTCTGGACCCGATAGTAGCGGAAGATCATATATTAGGAAGCCCGAATGCGGAACTCGTAATCGTAGAGTATTCCGATACGGAGTGTCCTTTTTGTAAAAGTTTCCATGCGACTATGCACCAAATCGTGGATGAGTACGGTAAGGTTGAAAAAGTCGCTTGGGTATACCGACACTTCCCCATCACCCAGCTTCACTCCAAAGCCTACAAGGAGGCAGAGGCCACGGAGTGCGCGGCGGAACTCGGAGGCAAATCCAAATTCTGGGATTACATAGACCAAGTGTTTAAGCGTACTAATTCCAACGATTCCCTAGACCCGGCTGAGCTCCCAAAAATCGCCAAGGATTTGGGCTTAAACACCGCTTCTTTTAACGAATGTCTAGGAAGTGGCCGGACTAAAACTCTAGTAGATGCCAATTACGCGAGCGGTGAACGCGCCGGGGTTCAGGGTACCCCCCACAGCATAATCTTGACCAAAGATGGCGAAACCTTCCCGCTTGAGGGAGCTCTACCCTACTCTTCGGTTAAGGGAGTCATTGAAAGCTTGCTCAAAGGAAATTAGAGATGTAGGGTCTAGATAGAAATAATCTCACCTCTAACCCATCAGGGAGAGTGAACTTGAGTAAGGTAAAACCCGTCAAAATTCAGTGCCCTGGCGTAGCTACACAGGTCAGTAAATTGTTAAAGGAAAATCCTTCCGAGGTCATAGGTGCCATTCTGAACGAGGCCTTCTGGATACCCGAACTAAAAACCTCCCTGACTTACAGTAGACTGGGCGACGATGACGACGGGGTGGTCTCTATCGCCTTTGGAAAAGATTCGGACGCTCACATTCAAATTCTTTCCGAAACAGACACCAAACCAGCCTCCGGTGGTTTTAGCATAAGCCACCGTTTCCGCTGTTACTTTGGTGGCGGAGAAAGTCTTCGGACTCGAACCGCTCTTATGATTCTGGCACGGGCTATGGAATTGGATCACAAGGAAAAACCCCAAGAAGGTCGCCGCTTGAGACTCAAGAACAAAAAAGAAGGTACTTCTTAATAAGAATAAATAGTCAATTTTAACTCCGTCGACACTAGAAGAACCGCCAATCCGGCTCCTTGGTTCGGCGGTTTTCTTTTTATATACCCTTACACAAAATGCACCTTAGAATCAGAATCCTTATTCTTACAATGCATCGTAAGAATAAGGATTTTATAAAATCAGAAAAAAGAAAGCTGGCATTCCTCACTCCACCAACCCCAGGCGGTAAATATCAAAGGAATTTTCGCCTTCAAACATATCTGACGGATTTGGAAGAT
>JBBTXX010000069.1:0-2005 GCA_038062065.1 Patescibacteria group bacterium | reverse complement strand
AAGCATCTGGCCCCGGCATCGCATACACTTTTTCATGGTCTCACCCATATCCTAAAGCTACGGCGTCCACAATGAAGATTCTCTTTTTTGTCCCCTAGTTATTGGAATTGATAGGGGAAGCCACGGAAGAAGTACCCTTCCATCGGGCGCGATAACGGCGGGCACGATTTTCCTGAAAAGGGGATGCCATACCACTATCATCCTGTCACCCATTGCCATCCTCCCTCCTAATCTACCTACAGTGTATCATAGTTGAACATAGTTGTCAAGTAGCTTAAGAGTACAAAGGAAAAGATGTTTTTAGAAAAAAGAAGGTGGGGAATACTATTCCCCACCTTCCCATTCCCGGGGTGACTACCTGGTAGACTGCTAGCGCGTGGACTGCCCGACGGTGAGGTTGATACCGTAGCCCGGGACGGAGTTCCAATCAAATCCGCCGCTGGAGAAGAAGAGTTGCATCTTCCCACTCTTGGATGGACGGACGGCCTTCACGGGCAGGCGAATTACCATCTCTTCCCCTTCTATGGCTACCGCGTATCCACGTCCGTTATACCCATTGCTGGCCTTTGCCATTTGTCCCCCTCCGGGTCGGTGCTTTTTTGCACCCGCACCCTGATGCCACTATGGTATCATTACACTCCCACTTTGTCAAGTAGGCGGGGAAACGAAAGGAAAAGATTTTAGGGGCGCGAAATAAGATTCCCACTCCCCCTGCCCTTGAATTCATCAAATCGGCCCCCATTCACAATCACAAGCCTTCCAGAAAGACATTGGACGCATCCTATTACTGATATTCCTATCCCCAACTTCCTCGTGTTGCCGGTTAAATTCTTCCACGCCCCGATAGTCGGCCATGACGGACTTTATTCGTGCCTCCGGATAGAGGGCAAAAACGGCTTCCATGAAAGCCTTGTGCCCATGGAAACACACGGCGTTGATACGGCGGCCACTGGTAGCGGAGCGTCGTTGCCATTTACGGTCGTCACCCGGTCGGAGGGTGAATCGTAGACCCCTCCCCACCGACTCCGGCCCCACAAGCTGGACGCCAACCTGTTGTGCAATCCCCTGTAAATCCAATTCCCCGATGCCCCATATAAGCATGTTACCCCTCCTTCATAATTCATGTGGTCAATCCCACCGTGTCCAGTGTATCACAATCGTGGTATATTGTCAAGTATAAAGACTGGGGAAAGGAAAGGGAAAGATTTTATTTTTATCGGGCCGAAGAAATGTTGTTCCCTTCCCCTTCTGCTTTAGGATTTTGCCAAATGTTCCTTTACAAATTTGCGGTAGCGTTTCTTCTCTTCGGCAGTAGGTGCCCGCCTATGCATTGGTTCGTGTTCTCCCCGGCCCCTTAGTGTACCTACGGGCGTAAGACAAATGCGACAACCAATGAACTGTATCCCCTTCAAATCGCCGTACATTGTATCTACCTTTACCAATGCTACCAATCCCAGTCAATGACTACCTGTTTCCCCTCCAATTTTCCCATCGTCAACATTGACTGGCAGGCATGATTGATATTCGGGGCATCAACAATGGTGTAACGTACCATCTCCGGAGAGAGCCAATCCCTATACGCGCCGGTATCCTCGGTTTTCTTGTCTAATCTACAAGCCCTTATCCGGTATTCTCCCCTTCCACCGCACGTATGGCATGGATTGTAGACTTCTACCAGGTAGGTGTGCATTGTGCCCTCCTTCCTATTTGCTATTATACTACCATAGATTAATGAATCTGTCAAGTGGGGAGGAAGGGAAAGGAAAAGATTTTTGACCCCCCGAAAATTGGATTTTTCTATTCCTATTCCTTACAGTGGATAATCATTGACTACTTCCCATATTATCACCCGGACAGTGCCATCCGGATGCATTATCTGAACTTGCATTGGGATACCCCGGGTATCGGCCAATTTGTTTGCCAATTCGATGGCATCTCGACGGAACGTGGCCGCCCCCATTGTTTGCCACTCCCCTAGTAACCCCTGGACGATGTACATTGGATT
>JBBTXX010000068.1:0-4512 GCA_038062065.1 Patescibacteria group bacterium | reverse complement strand
GTCCTTTTGTTTTTCCTCCACTACCGCAGATAATTTTTTAGGCATTGTTTTTTGGGCCGGGGTCTCGCGCGGTATTAGGGAACGCGCCTAGGTTTACTCCAACCTCTCTTTTTATAATTACCGCCTCTTATGGCGACAGGACACACCCTCTCATTTTTACCTCTGATTTGCAAGTTCGTAAAAACCTAAACTCTTTCTACTATAAAAATCCTTTCCTGTATTTTACGGATATATAGTAAAGAGATAGCCTTTTCGTTTTTAGGATAAGAAAAAGAAAAGGCCGCGGGGGAGGGAAGTCTTTCGGACGAAGCGATTCATCCGAGATTACCCTCTCCCGCGCCTTGTTTTCACGGCCCCTTACCGTGTGCCATGCATATCCCCCATAGCTGGGTAAATTGTTGATCGCTATCTCCTTCCGCCAGACAGTCAGAATCCTTGTCCGCAGGAGCGGAGCGGGGTTCCATTTTGAATTACCCGCAAATCCTTTTATCCAACTTTCGAAGTACGACTAATGGACCTTAGCCAAAGACAGATTTTCTGTCAATAAAATACGCACCAAAATACACATCGGTCAAATCTACCAAAGCCTGCGGCCGCAGGATTTGTTATATTCTGGAAGCAAATTTTTAATCAAATCTTCGGTCTTGTTGGAAAATTACCAGGGCCCCGACCGTTTCCGGTCGGGGCCCTTATCGGCAGATCCAAACCTGTGTGGTCCGGACCTCGCGCCGATATGAAGCCATTTACAGGAACCGATAGGTTCCTGTTCGTCCCTCACAAGCTTCGGGGACGACAGGAGGAAAGAGAAGCTGCGCTTAGCGCCCGATGCTTAGGTTTGGGTCTAGATTAGATCCAGACCTCACCTTAGCTTGGCTTCGCGCCGGCGATCGCCTAGGCGATCGTGCCGGCCGCCGAGTCCGCGCCCGTGGCGCCGTCCGACAGCTTGTCCAGGTTGTTGATCGTGCCTTTGATCCCCGAGGATAGCTCGTTACCCAGCGTGTGCTGGAAGATCACGTGATGCTCTCCATTCGGTTTTTCTCCCTATGTTGCAGAACTAGTACTTGGGGAGTATACACCCCTATACAAATTTGTCAACAGGTAGGAAAAACGCCTATTTTTTGTTAATCTCTCGCCTATGGTCCCGTTAGAGGCCGCGGTCTCGGTTTATCAACAAGAAATTTTCTATGTATAAAATCAAAGTCGGTTCATTAAACAAGGTAATAGGCGGGTGCGGACTGACCGCGACCTGCCTCTAACGGGATGGTCATCACCTATCACGGCCTGGAATCCTTCAAGGTGCAGTTTGGCGACACCGTGCTCGCCTTTAACCCTGTATCTAAAGATTCTAAATTAAAGACTGCTAAATTCGGTGCGGATATTGCTCTTATATCCATGCATCACCCGGATATGAATGGGGCGGAACAAGTTTCTTTTGGTGAGAAGAAGGCCTTTGTAGTGGAAGGTCCAGGGGAATATGAAAGTAAGGGGATTTTTGTTAAAGGATTTGATTCCGGAGCCAATGCTAAGGGTTTGCGTAACACTATATACTCTACTTCGCTGGAAGATATGAACCTGGTTTTCCTTGGGGCTTTGGCCAAACACGATTTATCTTCAGAAATAAAAGGGGCGCTACCGGATATAGATATTCTTTTTGTGCCAATCGGCGGGGGAGAGGTACTTTCTCCGACGGAGGCCTACAAGCTGGCTGTGTCACTGGAACCTAAACTTATAGTGCCTATGCATTACGACGACGGTAAAGACGGACGCGCCGCACTCACCTCGTTTTTGAAGGAAGCCGGAGAAGAAAAACTGGAAGCGGTGGAAAAACTGACCATTAAACGCAAAGACTTGGAAGGCAAGGAGGGAGATGTGGTGGTGTTCTCTTCTCAAACCGCTTAATTTTTCTAATCCCGTGCTGGGTTACTTAAAAGATGTGCAGAAATACCCGGAGTCCTCAAAGAAGCGTATAGCGCTTTTTTTAGCCACTATTTTGACCGGCATACTAATTGTTATTTGGCTGTTATTCCTGTCTCCCTGGAAAAAAGAATCCGTTAACTTTGGAACTTACGAGTACAACCCGGAAGGTTCTAATGTTCCCGGCCCGATTGAGAGCGTCGGTAGAGTGGTTTCGGAAGCTTATTCCGGAGCGTCTGATTATGCCCAAGAAGTCGGTGGTATTCTTAATTTTCTTAAGTAATTCAGACAGTTCTCACCCTATTTTTAGGCTTTCTTTTAGAGGCGTTTTATGCTAGAATGTAAAGCAAGATAAAGATAAAAAATGGCTGAAAAGAACGACAAAAACGCCGGTAAGAGTGGGGAGGAGGGCACAATTAAAGACGCTTCTTTACGTGTAGTCTCTCGCAATATTACAACCGAGATGCGGGAGTCCTACCTGGATTATGCTATGTCGGTTATTACCGCGCGGGCTCTCCCCGACATACGGGATGGACTTAAGCCTGTACACCGGAGAATTCTCTACACCATGCACGAGATGGGGTTAAACGCTTCTTCCAAGATGAGAAAATCTGCGGCGGTGGTCGGCGATGTTATGGGTAAGTATCACCCGCACGGAGATGCGGCTATTTATGAATCTATGGTCAAGTTGGCGCAGGATTTTGCCACCCGCTACCCGCTGGTAATCGGACAAGGCAACTTCGGTTCTGTAGACGGCGACGGCGCGGCCGCCATGCGTTATACGGAAGCCAAAATGTCCCGTCTTTCCGGAGAAATGCTTCGCGATTTGGATAAAGATACGGTAGATTTTCGCGCTAACTATGATTCCACCAGAAAAGAACCGATAGTCTTGCCGGCGGCGGCCCCCAACCTGCTTTTGAACGGCACTCTTGGTATCGCGGTTGGTATGGCTTCCAATATTCCTCCGCATAACTTGCGGGAAGTGGCCGCCGCCGCTATGCATCTTATAGATAATCCCAAGGCCGCCACCGAAGACCTGCTCCAATTTATTAAAGGCCCGGATTTTCCGACCGGAGGCGTGGCTTATGGCGGTAAAGATATAGAGCACGCCTACAACACCGGCAAGGGTGCAGTCACGGTCCGGGGCGAAGCGGAAATTGTGGAAGGCAAGAGCGGGCAATTTCAAATAATAATTTCTTCCATTCCGTATCGGGTGAACAAGTCTGAACTTATTATCCGCATTGCAGATTTGGTGCGGGAGAAAAAACTGGAAGGTATCAAGGGTCTGCGGGACGAATCCACCAAAGATGTCCGTATAGCCATTGATCTAAAGCAGGGAGCCCAGCCTCAAGCGGTTCTTAACTACCTGTATAAACATACCCAGCTGGAAGACCCGTTCCACTACAACATGGTGGCCTTGGTTAAGGGCGTACCGGAGACTCTGTCCCTCAAGAGTATTTTGGAAGAGTTTGTGGACCACCGCAAAGTGGTAATTAAGCGCCGGAGCGAGTTTGAACTGAACCGGGCTAAAGAAAGAGAGCACATTCTGCTCGGTCTTAAGAAAGCGCTGGATCATATAGACCAAATCATTAAGACCATTCGAGCCTCTAAGGATGTGGACGAGGCCAGGGGCAACTTGATGAAGGAGTTCAAGTTCTCCGAGCGCCAGGCCAACGCCATATTGGAAATGCGTCTTCAGAAATTGGCCGGGCTGGAGAGAAAGAAGGTGGAAGAGGAACTGAAGCAAGTCCAGATATTGATTGAAGAGTTGGTTTCGCTTCTCGGAAGCGAAAAGAAAATGCTCTCGCTTATCAAAAAAGAAATTGAGGATGTGTCCGCCAAGTACGGAGATGACAGGAAAACCAAAATCGTTAAACACGCAGTCAAAGAATTTTCTATGGAAGACTTGGTGCCGGATGAGGACTCTATGCTGGTTTATACCGCCGGAGGTTATGTGAAGCGCACTAATCCGAGCGAGTACCGGAAGCAAAAGAGAGGCGGAGTCGGAGTGGTGGACTTGGATACCAAAGAGGAAGATTTTATTACGCAGTTTCTGACCACCTCAACCCACGACGACCTCCTTTTCTTTACGGACAAAGGCAAGGTTTACCAGATAAAGATGTACGAATTGCCGGAAGGTAGGCGCGCCACCAAGGGTAAGTCCATCATGAACTACCTTTCTTTATCGGCGGAAGAAAAAGTCACTTCTATATTGCCGTTTCCGAAAAGTGCCAAGGGTAAAGGCAAAGAGTCCTCGGTAATGCTGGTTACCAAAAATGGTGACGGCAAGAAAGTAGCGGCGGAACAATTTGAAGATGTACGAAGGAGCGGAATTATTGCGATTAAAATCCAACCCGGAGATGCGTTGGTCGGAGCTTTCATTGTCTCTCCAAAAGACAGCGTCATTGTCGGTTCTCATAAGGGACAGTCCATTCGCTTTAAGGAGAGTGATGTGCGCCAAATGGGTCGCGCCGCCGGAGGTGTGCGCCTGATAAAGCTCGGCAAGGGCGACATCTTGGTAGCGGCGGATGTGGTCGGGGCAGATCTTAAAAATCCAGAACTTCTGGTAATTTCCAGAAACGGCTACGGCAAGAGAAC
>JBBTXX010000067.1:0-6853 GCA_038062065.1 Patescibacteria group bacterium | reverse complement strand
ACCCACAACCTTAAAAATATTACGGTAGAGATGCCGCGCAATAAAATGGTGGTCATGACCGGTATTTCTGGTTCCGGAAAGTCATCCTTGGCTTTTGACACCATATTTGCCGAAGGACAAAGGCGCTATGTGGAGTCCCTTTCCGCCTATGCTCGGCAATTTTTGAATCAAATGCAAAAGCCGGATGTGGACGAAATAATCGGCCTGTCTCCAGCTATTTCCATTGACCAGAAGAGCCGCTCCAACAATCCGCGCTCTACGGTGGCCACGATTACCGAAATTTACGATTACCTGCGTATCCTTTACGCGCGCATAGGTCGCCCTCACTGTTTAATTTGCGACAGAGAAATAAAGAAGCTTTCTCAAGACGAAATATTACAGACGATTTTGGACTCGGTAACCACGAGCAAGAGACCGAAAGATAAGGTGATGGGGGTGGCTTACGATAAAGCCAAACTGCGAATACTTTCTCCGGTTGTTGTTGGCAGAAAGGGTGAGTATTACCAGATGCTTTATGATCTGCTCGGTAAGGGCTACGCCACTGTAAGGGTAGACGGCAAGGATCATAAATTGCGCGAGCAGATAATCCTCACTAAAACAAAAAAACATAATATAGATGTAGTGGTGGATGAGATATATCTATCTGAACTGGCAGATACCAAAAAATCAGGGGCTGCACGAGAGCGTCTCTCGGAGGCGGTAGAGAAAGCGCTTCAAGAGTCCGGTGGGCTTCTGCGTCTAATTTCTCCGGAGGGGGAGCGATTAATTTCCGCCAAGTTTATGTGTCCTTACGATGGGTTCTCTTTTCCGGAAATAGAACCTCGCTTATTTTCTTTCAACTCTCCTTATGGCGCCTGTCCGACCTGTAACGGCCTTGGCACCAAGTATCTGTTTGGAGACGAGACATGCGATGCGTGTAAGGGAGCGCGTCTGCGACCCGAAGCTTTAAATGTATTTCTTGGTACGGGGGATAAAAGACAGAACATAGTTAATTTTACGGCGCTATCCATAAAAAAATCGGCAGATTTTGTGAATGAACTGCCTTTGACTCCAACCGAGAAGCAAATTGCCAAAGTAATTCTAAAAGAGATAGGCAATCGCCTGCAGTTTATGTTGGATGTGGGGTTGGATTATCTGACCTTGGACAGGAGGGCCCACACCCTTTCCGGAGGTGAGAGTCAGCGCATCCGTCTCGCTTCCCAGCTAGGTTCCGGCTTGGTCGGTGCCTTATATGTTTTGGACGAGCCGACCATAGGGCTCCACAGCCGGGACAACGCACGCTTGATTGAAACTCTGGTGCGCCTGCGGGACGCGGGCAACACCATAATCGTGGTGGAGCACGACGAAGATACTATTTTTTCCTCGGATTATTTGATTGATATCGGTCCGAGAGCCGGCATACATGGCGGACAGGTAGTGGTGGCAGATGATTTGGAAAAACTTCTGACCGCCAAGAAAAATGACTCTGGTTCCTTAACCCTCGCATATCTGCGCGGAGAAAAATCCGTGCCTATGCCGGACGAGCGGCGTACTCAAGATAGGGGCTATATTCGCGTGCGTGGTGGCAAGGCTTTTAATGTGGAAAATCTGGATGTAGATATTCCCCTTGGGCGGCTGATTCTGGTGACGGGAGTTTCCGGCAGCGGTAAATCCACTTTTCTGTACGAAATCCTCCATCGGAACCTGCAGGGCAGGTTTGAAAAGCGCTATAGAACCAACCAGATTTACAATGCGGGTTCTATTTCCGGTTTGGAATATGTTTCAAGGGCAGTTCTTATAGATCAGTCTCCAATTGGGCGCACACCCCGTTCCAATCCAGCAACTTATACCGGCGCCTGGACTTTTATTAGAGATATGTTTGCCGCCAGCGAGGAGGCTCGGGCGCGCGGGTGGGGAGCCAGCCGGTTTTCTTTCAATGTCAAAGGTGGACGCTGTGAAGCTTGTGAGGGTAATGGAGAAATTGCCGTAGAAATGCACTTTTTACCGACGGTGTATGTGCCTTGCGATATTTGTGGCGGCAAACGCTTCACTAAGGAGACTTTAGAGGTCAAAATTGGTACAAGAGCCCGCCCGAACGATCGGTCGTCCGGTCGGGCGGGAAAGAATATTTATGAGATTCTGCGTATGACGGTGGAAGAAGCACTGGAGTTTTTCAAGGATATTCCGGCCATCCATGATCGTCTTCTAAGTATGAACGAAGTTGGCCTTGGGTATCTGGAACTTGGACAATCTTCAACCACGCTTTCCGGCGGGGAAGCGCAAAGAGTCAAAATATCTTCCGAGCTTTATCGCGCTCACCTACAAAAGACTATTTATCTTTTAGACGAGCCGACCATAGGGCTTCACTACGAAGATGTGGCAAAGCTCATAGAAATTCTTCAGAAACTGGTGAATAAAGGCAACACGGTCATGGTCATTGAACACAATATGGATGTCATTAAAAACGCCGATTATATTTTTGACTTCGGTCCGGAGGGGGGAGTGGGTGGCGGTAAAGTTATAGCTAAAGGTACGCCGGAAGAAGTCGCCAACAATAAAAAAAGTTACACCGGCCAGTATTTGAAGAAGGTCCTTAAATAAAATCAAAAGCGCGGGCTCTTGCGAGCACCGCGCTTTGACCGACTAGAACAGGTATTCCGGAATATTGGGCGTTAGTTTCGGTTTCGCCCAGACCCTCCGAAGCGGATAGAGAGCGATGGCGAGGAGGCGGATCAAGTAGCGCATTAATTCCTCCGAAGAAGGAGTGCTGTAAGGAAGAAGAGAGCCGCGGCTAGAACCAGAATTACCCCAAACATGAACGCGAACTCCCTGCCGTCTTGACTCTCAAAATGACCCGTGCCCAGGAAGTAGAGCATTTCAGTGCCGAAAACGCCAGACACGATCCCCGGGACAACGTAGGCTATTGGTTCGAGCCCCGTTGTATTTTCCCAGGAGACATCCTTTGTCCACATGCAGAGTGCGATGCCCCCGAAGAACATTGCCGCCACCGTAAGCGAGACGGTGATACCGACGATATCAGTGTGTTTCGTGGCTATGACGGCACTCACTATTCCTGCAGCCAGAAATATTGATGCGGCCAGAGCAAGACCGTATTTGTTAGGTCTTGAAGTAATGTATCTCATTGGCCTCTCCTGTTAATTTTCTCGTCCCACTATCAGGGAGGTCACCTCCATTGTCAATCTATGTTAAATTCTAAATATGCCTGAACTTCCTGAAGTAGAAAGTCTGCGCCGAGGATTGGTAAAAGTTTTAGTCGGTAAAACTATCAAAAAGGTAAAAGTGCTGGCTCCAAAGCAGGTTTCCGGTAAAGGAAATAAACGTTTTGCTACGTCGGCCAAAACCAGAGCTTTTGAAAAAGGTTTGGTTGGAGAAAAAATTTTAGGCATAGACCGTCGGGCTAAGAACTTAATTTTCCATTTCTCGCACGGAAAAGTAATGCTGGTCCACCTAAAAATGACTGGTCAGCTGGTGTATGAAGATAATAGACAACAATCAACAGACAATAAACAAAAAGTAACCAAGAAGGTTATAGGCGGACATCCTATGGAACTTTCGGAAAGTGTCTTACCCCACAAACACACTAGAGTAATTTTTGAATTATCTAAGGGGGCTCTTTATTACAACGACACTCGGATGTTCGGGTATCTTCTTTACTACGGAAGCGCAGAAGCTTTCGCGGAGGAGAATCACTTTGAAGACATAGGTCTGGAGCCTCACGACAAAAATTTTACTTACGACTATTTTGCGGAAAACTTGAAGCGGCAAGGCGGAACTTTAAAAAAGGCTTTGATGGACCAGGGAGTGGTGACTGGGCTAGGTAATATATACGCTGACGAGGTGGTTTTTGAGGCGAGGGTAAAGCCAACGAGAAAACCCAAATCGCTTAAGCCACAAGAATTAAAAAATTTGTATAAGGCTATAAACAGAATTATTCCTGCGGCTATAAAACAAGGCGGGTCTTCGGTAGCCGACTATTTTCTGGCGGATGGTTCGCGAGGAAACTACGCCCGCTATCATAAAGTTTACGGAAAATCTGGAGAAGGGTGTCCAAATTGTCGCCGTTTATTCACGACTATCAAACTGAATGGCCGGACCACAGTTTACTGTCCTGCCTGCCAGCAATAAAACACTATAACATTATATATAATGTTATAGTGTTTTGTTTGCAAAAAGTGTCAGAAATAGATACCCTAGACTTTTAGGATTCAGTCCTTGGCGGGGAGGGTCACATGCTCTCAAGAGGTGTCGGAGAACGGCTGATGGATCTGACGTCCAATATCGGCAACCCAGAAGAAGTTTTGCGTCAGGGCTTGCAACACTCCCTGACCGCTAATGATCTTTACGTCCTTCTGACCAGGGTTGCTCCGAAGCTAAGATTTGATACCAAGATCCAAGACTTGGTGGCTGAAAGACTGAAGAACGCCAGCGGTTCTTTAGCCGAGTTCACCATGTTGATGCCTCTGGTGCCTGTTGGGACGGAGTCAAGAATGGAAATTGATAAGAAGGTGGTTCTTTTGAGCGCCAACCTTCAACAATAAATAAAAACGGAGGAAGTACGATTATAGGCCGGAAACGGCCTATTTTCTTTTCAAACTGCTCGGTGTGCGTATACTGAATTTATGAATATAGAGGATTTTAAGAAAAAGAAGCTACCAGACGCGCCTGGGGTGTACTACTTCCTCGGCAAGGGTGGGAAGATTTTATACATAGGCAGAGCCACTTCTATAAAAGAGAGAGTGCGTTCCTACTTTTCTAAAGATTTGGTGTATAACCGTGGACCACAAATAAGCAAAATGGTGACTGATGCGACAGGTATAAAATTTATAGAAACAGATTCTGTACTGGAAGCGGTGATATTGGAAGCCAGAGAAATCAAGAAATATCAGCCGCCGGCCAATACGGACGAAAAAGACGATAAGAGTTTTAACTATGTGGTTATTACCAAAGAGGCATATCCGCGGGTGCTTTTGGTGCGCGGGCGGGAACTTCCGGAAAAGTTCCCGCCCAAGACAAGAAAATATGTTATCGGGCCGTTCCCGCAAGGAGGAGTCCTAAAGGAAGCTATGAAATTGGTCAGAAAAATATTTCCATACAGGGATACATGTATTCCAGCCGAAGAAATTGAGAAGATGGGCAAAACTCCCAGATCTTGTTTTAACGCAGGGCTTGGACTATGTCCCTCCACCTGCTCTGGCGCAATGGGGAGAAAAGAGTATGGTAAACAAATCAAGGATTTGATTCTGTTTTTTGAGGGTAAAAAAAGATACCTTTTAACTTCTTTGAATAAGGAAATGAAAACTTTAGCTAAACAAAAGAGATTTGAAGAGGCGGGACAAGCCAAAAAAAGACTTTTTGCCCTTTCGCATATACAAGATATAGCTCTGATTAAAGATACGCCGCGTAGAAACTCGGATAAGGGAAATTTCCGTATTGAAGCTTATGACATAGCTCATATGGCCGGGAGTGAGATGGTGGGCGTAATGACGGTAGTGGAAGACGGCAAAGTAGAAAAGGGCGAATACCGCAAGTTTAAAATACGCACGGTGCCGGGAGCCAACGATCCAGCGGCTCTACGGGAGGTTTTGGTACGCCGGTTTTCACATGAGGAATGGCCGATGCCACAGCTTATTGTGGTAGATGGCAATATAATTCAGCGCAATGCGGCAGAGCGCATATTGGCCGCAAGAGGGATGTCCATTCCTGTAGTATCGGTAGTTAAAAATGACAAACATAAGCCCGAAAGATTGGAGGGGGAGAAAGGGTTCATAAATTTGTATAAAAAATCCATAGTTTTGGCCAATTCCGAGGCGCATAGGTTTGCTATTAGGTATCATCGGCAATCTAAAAGGAATAACTTTCTGCCTACTTGACGAAACATATTATTTAGTTTAAGATACTCAACGGATAGCGAAACACACAGATTGCATACAAGCCTTTCTAAAAGGAGAGGATGTATGGTTTGTGGTGACGTCCTAGCGGATGCCGAACATTTGTTTGGACAGCTCTCCGCGTGTCTTACGGGGTACAGCAATGGACGAAAGCTATAGGATCTCCCCACCAAGCGGCAGCATCCCGGCATCAACACGGGGTCTCGATGGAAGAAGCAAGATCCTCTTCGCCACTTGCGTTTCTCGGCCGTGGCGTCGATAGACAGGGATATAGTTGTGCGGAACCCGCTCTGCGCAACCGAACAACGTGCGGGGTTGGACAAAATTGAATCCGCCGGAGCGCAAGCGCTCCGGCGGATACTACTTTTCCCCTTAATTTTTTGGTAAATAAATTTTAGTTTGTTAAAATTTTATCGGCACAAAGCAGTTGGTAACGCCGACGGAACCCTTAGTGGATAAGGTAAAGAATCCCTGGGGGCTAGATCTCTGATTGCTGAGTGTCAGGAATCGCTTGCGGGTTTAGCTTGATGTCGAGTTGAGCTCTGCGAAGACGGTTCCAACCCCGGTTACGCGCCTACTTCCTCCCTGGCGCGTAACCGGGGATTTCTTTTTAATAAGTAACTTAGTAAAATCCTAAAAGGTTTTTGGTATACTAAACACGATGTCTCTTACTACAGTTGGAGTTTTACGCGGCGGTCCCTCTGGCGAATATGAAATTTCGCTGCAAACTGGGAGTTCCGTGCTGCGCCATATGCCGGAGAGATACAAAGCGGTAGATATTTTGATAGATAAAGAAGGCGTGTGGCATAAAGGTGGAATACCTATGGAGCCGGAGAGGGCCTTGCGGCAAATAGATGCAGTTTTTAACGCTCTCCACGGAGAGTATGGAGAAGATGGGAAGGTCCAGCGGCTTTTGGATTGCTTGCATGTCCCTTACACGGGTAGCGGGTCCTTCGCCTCGGCTG
>JBBTXX010000066.1:0-2076 GCA_038062065.1 Patescibacteria group bacterium | reverse complement strand
CAGTTATAGACATAGACGGCAAGTTGATGGTTGGATTTGAGGAAAAGACTCTGGCTTCTGCTCTTTCCTAAAAACTTAAATTTCAGCTGGTTTTTTAAGCTAAAGAAAGTATAGTAACGCGGCCGCCGCCGTAGTTAAATGGATATAACTGCTCCGTCCTAAGGAGTAATTGCAGGTTCGATTCCTGCCGGTGGCACCAATAAAAATTATGAAAATCTGGAGAAGCGAGCTCGGGCATTCCTACAAAACATATTCTTTCGGTTATACGGAATACGCTTCTTTGGAAACGGGGGATAAACTTGAGGACATATACGCGTGCGGGTTCTTACCTTTCTCCGGCTCACCGCATATCAAAAATGTCTTTTATATGGCCAGGAGCGTGAGGGTGAATTTAAAGAAATTTGCAGAAAGTAGTGAAAACCGCAGAATACTAAAAAAGTTTGGGGAGGAATTGGTAAGACAGGAAACCCCGATTAATCATTTTACGGCAGATTCCGAGTTTGAAAATTTTTGTCTCCAATATTTCAAAAAAAGACACGGGCCTTCCGTTATGCCGCGGGAGCGCCTACGACATATTTTGGAAAAAGAGTCTGTGACCCACATAGTTTCGTATCTTAAGGATGGTAAAATCTTAGGGTATGTTTTTTTGGTGAGAGATACGGAATGTCTGCATTTTTGGTTTTCTTTCTATGATTTGTATTTGGTTAGACAATCTCTAGGTATGTATTTAATGTTGGATGCGGTAAGAGCCGGTAAAAAAGACGGCCTTAAATATGTCTATCTGGGTACCGCTTATGGAGAAAAGGGTCTGTATAAATTGAATTTTCCAGGGCTAGAGTTTTGGGACGGAGAGAGGTGGAACCCGGATACCAAGGTGCTCAAAAACCTATGCAAAAGTGACGACAGGAGGGTTTTAAATCAGAATGATTTATGGAAAGAAGAGTTACCGTTTTTCCAGGCTGATGTATAATATACCCATGACACCCGAAGAAAAGCAGTTGCTGGAGAAGACGACCAAGCTCTCTGAAGAGAATTACCACATGCTCCGCTCCCTTCAAAGCGGGGCGCGTTGGGGCAGGTTCTGGGGCCTTTTTAAATGGGCGGTGATTATAGTTCCTCTGATATTCGGGTATTTCTACCTTCAGCCCTACATAGATTCAATCATGAGTATGTACTCTCAAGTTATGGAGCAATCCAATCAGCTAAAAAACATTCAAGGGCAACTGCCGGACTTGTCCGGGCTTTTGGACAAAATACCGGGTATCCCAGGGCGATAGCGCACCCGCAATTTCCGTGATAACTTTTAGGCCTTGCCGAGGTAGCTCAGTTGGTTAGAGCATCTCCCTGAAGAGGAGGGGGTCGGCGGTTCGAATCCGCCCCTCGGCACATGAGCATAGACCAAAGTATATATGTTTAAGACGGATACGGGGGAAATATTAGATTTAGTAGACAGGGACGATAAGGTTATAGGGCAAAAAAAGCGCTCAGAGATTTACGCAGAAAACCTTTCTAATTTTAGGGTTATCAACGTTTTTGTGGTTAATAAAGAAGAGAAAATATGGATTCCGAGACGGAGTCCCGATAAAAGAATGTTTCCGTTGTGTCTGGATATGAGTGTGGGAGGGCACGTGGGAACCGGGGAAACTTACGAAGAGGCTTTTCGCCGGGAAACTATGGAGGAATTAGGAGTTAATATAGACGATTATGCGTGGAAGGAGATAGGCAAACTTACTCCGCACCAAGACGGAATTTCTGCATTTTCCAGAGTTTATCAGATATCTATGGAGAAAACTCCGAATTACAACGAGCAAGATTTTACGGAGTATTTTTGGCTGACCCCTAGAGAGTTTTTTAGAAAACTCAAAGCTGGAGATAAAGCTAAAGAAGATTTACCAAAAATTATAGAGCGTTTTTACGGCACCAACTGATTTTTCTAGGAATTAGATTTAACCCGAACCTTAGTCTGCTTGGCCTTATCTATTTTCGGCAGTTTGAGTATCAAAAGGCCGTGTTTCTCCGAAGCGTCGGCTTCTTCCGGCTCCACCTCCGCGGGTAGCATTATAGTTCTTGAAAAAG
>JBBTXX010000065.1:0-3729 GCA_038062065.1 Patescibacteria group bacterium | reverse complement strand
AGTTCGTCAAAAATTAAAACACTGAGCGCTGAAAAAATTCCTACGACAACCTGCGTGTAGGTAGCATTGGTCCCTATGACGGCGGTATTTGATATGGTGTTGAAGTAGTAAACTTTCTTATCGTCGTAATCTAGTATTACGCCTATATTATCGGCGCCGTCCAATATTTCGTGGGTATTGTCTCCAAGTTCCAGCTCTTCGCGATTTATGTGTCCGTCTCTTTCATAAAGTTTGACCAGGAGCGCCATGGTCTTCGGATTTATGGCGTAGAGAAATTGAGAGGGGATATCGTATTTTTGCGCGAGACTGGCGCATTCCTCATGCAGAACAAGCATACCTTCCGGGTATTCTTTGAATTTCATAATGGGCTCCAGTACGCTACGCATATTTTTGCGGTGTTCAAGCGCATTTGGTAAAAGTTTTCTTACCTTTTCAGTACCTCTGCCTAAAATGACACCTCCGGGGTCTTTTATGCACTCTACGATGAACTCGTGCACGGACCAGGTCATCATGGGATGCCATTTTTGTGCAACCTTGGATGTGTCGTATTCAAAATGGATTAATTCCTTAGGGACGCCAAATTTCTCAATACCGTACTGTACCCACATATTTACATTACCCGGATTCATTCCCGAGCAAAGTATGTGCGGGGCTTTGTCAAAGGATTTTTTCCTTTCAAAAGCTGAAATAATCAGGTCCTGGATGTCTTGGTGGTCATCATTCATGCCGGTACTGATATAGGAGACACCGGCGGCATTTGTAGACTCCAGGAAGGGTATAGTGTCCATGTCGGACACATCCAGCACAATATGTATATCGTGGTCTTTCAGTATCTTATGATAGGCATCCTGATCTCCGGGGAGATTTAGCTCAAGCTGGATAAAAACATAGTTCAAACGGGTGTGGTCAATATAAATATCTTCCAGAACTTTTTTATTCCTATCCAGGAGTATGAGCGAACCGAAGAGATCACGGACGCCTGTCATGTGGTGTAGGAGTGCGTTGGCGACGCCTCCGGAAGCGCCCACTATGAGCAAGTTCGGTTGCTTTTTCATACCGAGTATAATAACAGACTCGGAGATGCCGGGTTGGATTTATATACAAGACGACTTTATTTCAATTTTATTTCTGGCAAAAAACCATTTTCCTGCTAGGATATTGCCTGTGTATTTATAGGGGCCGTTAGCCCCTCACATGGAAATTTATCATTATGTTTTATGTATATGTTCTGAAAAGCAAAGTAGACGGTAGTATCTATGTAGGGTATACAAATGATTTGAAACGGCGGCTGGTGGAACATAATGAGCGTAGGAATCGCTCGACCAAGCACAAGGCGCCATTTCAGCTCGTTTATTATGAAGCATATAATTCGCGAGCTGATGCGAGAAATCGAGAAGATAATCTAAAACGGCATTCAGGCGCCTTGATACACCTGAAGCGTCGAGCAAAAAATAGCATGGAAGGAAATTCCATGTGAGGGGCCGTTAGCTCATTTGGTAGAGCGCATCCATGGCATGGATGAGGTGACCGGTTCGATCCCGGTACGGTCCACAAAACAACGAGCCCTGAGCTTGTCGAGGGACGACTATGTTTTGTGAGAGTCCTGAGGAGTCTGCGACGAATGGGGTCCACCAAATTTGATTTTCGAATTTAGTTTTTCGTAGGGGGTATCTTACTATGATATATCATAGTGAGATTAAGGATGGTCGAACGGGGGGAATAATAGAAAATATGATGGGTACTTCTTTTTTAAAGTTTTAAGGCTAAAAGTACTCGAAATCTTTCTATTTGCTATTTCTTTTTTCATGCCTTCTATTACCTTCTCGTATCCTGGAAATTGATCGTCGAGCCATTTTTCCACCCGCTGAATTGTATCCGGTCCGACTTTTAACTCATCTATTATTTTTTCCCAAGTTTTTCCGGAAATAAGCATCCGTGCTATGAGAATGCGACGACCGAGCATAATCCTTTCACTTTCCGTCAAAAGGTCGCGGAGAAACATTTTAATTTCCTCTCTGTTTTTGAGAACGCTGACAGCGGTGTATAAGGCGTCCAGAGTTTCAATCTTTTCTCGGTTGTTTAATTGTTGAACTTTCCTTTTCATTTTTTGTTTCTTTTTCTTACTATGATATATCATAGTGTACATAAATAGGTTGCGGAGAGGGAGGAGTTACGCCAGGTTCAATAGTGGATAACTTTTCTCTTGGTTGGGTCTCTACTGTTAAACTGATTAAGTAATGGTCCCTGCTAAGAAAATAGTCTTTTGGATTTTCGTGTTGGTTTTTGCCTACGCCATCGTCAGATACAACATTATCCGGGATGTTCCAATTTCGGATATTCCGCTTTTCATTTCCAACAAAGCCGTGGCTTTGGCATCCGTTATCATTATTGGCATGGCTTTCGTCATAGGTCCGCTAACCCGGTTTTTTCCGCGCACCTTTGAAAAACTGCACCCTCTCCGCAAATCTCTCGGACTTTGGGGTTTCGGTTTAGCGGCTCTGCACGCGCTTATTTCAATCGTACTTCTCGGTCCCAAGTATTACAGCAAGTTCTATTTGCCGGACGGGGGATTAAATCTCGTCGGCCAGTCCTCGCTTCTCTTTGGCGCCATGGCTTTTATGGTTTTTGCCATAGTGGCCATAACTTCTTTACCTTATATGGAAGAGGTGCTTGGGCGCACTCGTTGGCGGAGCGTTCAGCGTCTTGGCTACTCGGCTTACTTCCTAGTCCTGCTTCACGTTTTTATTATGGGCTTTAGCGGCTGGTTTAACCCCAGCGCCTACCAATATGGGTTTGTGTCCATTAGCCTTCTCGCCGCTCTAGTTATAATTTTGGTATTGCTACTCCGAATATTGGTGGCGTTTATTCCCAGACGTTCTAGAAGATGATTTACCCAAAAGTGAAGGCGTAGACATTGATACTGCCGGTATCAATGATTATTTCCAAGATATGTTCTTCCACGACCTTGCCGGAAACAAGAGTGTATAGGCGTTCTTCTTTAACACCGACTTTTCCATTTTTTACATCTGCTCCGGGAATGGTTACGGGTTTGCCGTCCAAGAGGATTTGAGCAGTTGCACCCTGTTTGGAACTCATTACTAGGTACACATTTTGGGCTTTGTAGCGGTAGATTATTTTGGCTACGCCATCGTTCTCTGCGTATTCTGGAGTGATGTTCCACTTACCGTCCAAATAAAGAGTGTTTGGGGAGGGCGATTGGGGAGCGACAAACTTGGCTGCACCAGCTTGTCCTGGGGTACCATTTCCCAGGTACTGATTTCTAAGTGAGCCAAAATAAGTTTCCGGACTGCTAGCGCGCGGTACGGCAGACTCTTTAGTCAGAGACATATCCACTTTGCCACTTTCACCCAACCTGGCCATTTTTTCGGCCAAAAGTTCCTGTATTTTTTTCTCAGTTTCCTCGTAGCCGCCCTCGCCGATATGGTCTTCTACAATGTAGCCGTCTATGTCTATGAGGTAGTGTCTTGGCCAGTATTGGTTCCCGTAAGCTCTCCAAGTTCCGTAATCATTATCCTGGACTATCGGATATTTGAGCCCAAACATTTTTGCGGCGGCGACTACATTTTCATACTTCTTTTCAAATTCAAATTCTGGGGTGTGCATACCGACAATGACGAAGCCCTTATCGGCGTATTTTTCATGCCAAGAATTGAGGTAGGGGAAAGTGCGCTGACAATTGATACAGGAGTAAGTCCAGAAATCCAAGAG
>JBBTXX010000064.1:1772-7202 GCA_038062065.1 Patescibacteria group bacterium | reverse complement strand
TGGGGAAGAGAGGATCAAAGCCGAAAGGTAAGGTGAAGATTAAGTGGTCGCCCAATTTTGCTTATGCGATTGGGCTCCTGGTAAGTGATGGCTGCCTTTCTCCAAATGGGCGACATGTTATCTTTGTTTCAAAAGAAAGGGAGCAAATCAACAATTTCCTAAAAGCCCTTTCCATACAAGTTTCAGTAGGTAATGTTTATTCCGGGTACAAAAGAAAAAAAGCTTTACGGGTACAGTTTGGCGATGTGCTTTTCTACCACTTTTTGTTAAGTATTGGTTTGACACCTAATAAATCAAAAACTATCGGGAAAATAAAATTACCTGCCAAATATTTTTTTGATTTTCTTCGTGGCTCATTTGATGGAGATGGAAGTTCCTATTCGTATTGGGATCCACGTTGGCGCTCTAGCTTTATGTTTTATACTGAATTTGTTTCAGCAAGCAAAATTCACATTTTGTGGCTGCAGGAGGAAATTCGGAAACGGCTCCGTATTTCTGGTCATATTACTGGTGACGGGAAGAAGTCCTCAGTGTTTCAATTAAAGTACGCAAAGTCCGACTCGTTGAAACTGCTTAGAAAAATGTATCCAAGAAAGAGAGCTTTGTATTTAGAGCGTAAACGCTTGAAAATAGAGAGGGCGCTCAGTATAGTGGGCGAGCGTTTATAGACGCCCGGGTGCTGTAATTAGTAGCCAGGCACGCTTGAGGTGCGTGTGTCGTAAGACGTGGAGGTGCGAGTCCTCTCCCGGGCACCGACTATTGACTTAGTTGAAATTATTGAGTATAATTCGACACAGAGAAAGCTAGGCCGATGGGGGAATTCATGACTTCAAGATCTCTGTTTGAGATAACTAAATTTCTTGGGCGCATACTCGGTGCCAGCCGGTTGGCTGGGACGCCGTATCGCCAGCCCACGCCACCCTACGCAGGGATTCGTCAGCACAAGAAGTGGAAAGATGTTACTCACGACGGTAAGAACGAAGTCTTTCATGTTGAAAGACTCAAGACTATCAGTGGGGTAGCCATTACAGTCATCAGGCGTCCTCCCGAGGGTAAGTCGTGTGGATTGGTAAGCTTCGATCTATTCGGGGTTTTCGATGCCCCCAAAGAATACCAGGAGGTTGGTAAGAAGTTTTAACCGCCCAACGGAAACCGCTCCGTTCGGGCGGTTTTTTTGTATATAGCCACCATGCAGAAAAATCTCCCCGGGGTGGGAGGTTTTTGTTTGGGTTATACTTTCCGCATGCTCTATACCGGCAAAGGGGACAAAGGCACGACCGGACTTTTCGGTTGCGACCAGAGGATTTCCAAAAGTTCTGCCATAGCCGAGGCTCTGGGCTCCTTAGACGAATGTAATTCCTATATCGGGCTGGCCAAAGTCGCGCTAGAAAAAAATGGAGCCAAACTTCTGGACGGTTCTCTATACTCGGTGTATTTACACCGCCTTCAGGAAGATTTGTTTGTTATTCAGGCGGAGCTAGCTGGGACCCCCATGTCTACTCCGGAAGAAAGGGTTAGAGATGTGGAGAGAATAATTAACGAAATAGAAAAAGTTTTGCCACCCATCCGCTCCTTCGCCATTCCTGGAGGCACGGACGCTTCCGCTACACTGGATGTCGCGCGTACCTTGGCAAGACGCGCGGAGAGGAGAGTGACGGCGGTCGCGGAAGAGGGGAACCGGCCTGTAGGCGAGTGGACCAGTTCTTACTTGAACCGCCTCTCCAGTATTCTTTACGCTTTGGCGCGCTACGCCAATCATTTGGCTGGAATTAAAGATTCCAACCCCGCTTATTAAATAAAAATTAGAAAATGGAAAAACCAGTCAACACCGGAGGGCTTCAGAATCCGGAAAAACTTCTGTCCGTGTATAAATCCGGGTTGCTTCAGGAAGGAGGATCCAAACAGGTAGACGAGATAATCGTGGAAATCCTGTACTCGGATAAGGAAAGAGAAAACTTAAAAGACCCAGCTAAATTTAGACAGGCCTGGAATAGATTTTTGGTTGTCGCTTTAGAAAAATATCCCAACATGTCCGTTTTTAACCTGGCTGGTCTTGAATTGGCGTTAGAGGCTAACGAGTACAAAGAGGAGGCGCTTTTTGTCTCTATGCTGATTAGAGATATAGGACCGGTTGGTACAGAGTCTAGGATTTGGGTCGGCCATAATTTAAAAAACCTGGGACGTTACCCGGAAGCTTTGCTCCAGTACACAGAAGCCTTGAACATCCTTAAATCAAAAATATCTCAAGAGACGGAGTTGAGAGAGCCGGCACACCAATGGCTGGACATGTCGGGTATAAATTTTCAGGTAGCCTGCTGTTATTTGAAAATGGAAATGTACGCGGAAGCCATATCAGCCCTTGAGCTTGCCAAAAATCAGATGTCCTCGGCCTTCTCGGATGAAAGAGTTCCCAAGGAGAAGGAAGAAGGGTTCCTGTCCGGAAGAATGGCTATCTATGACAAACTTACCAAAATTATTTTAGCGAAAACGCCAAGCAAGGACGTAAACCTAGAGGACTTGTTCTGAGTCCAAACCGCCGCCTTATGATTACTGACAATATGGGCAAGAAGACTCTGACTCGTTTTATCCGCTATAGCTTGGTAGGGTCTTCCACTTTCCCGATTGATATCGCGCTCCTGTGGTTTTTTGTGAGCACTCTCGGAATTAATTATCTATTAGCGACTGGCATAGCTTTTGTTATTGCCGTTTCCATAAACTATTCCATTAATCGTCCCTGGGCTTTCTACGGCACTCGCCGGGGGTTCTGGGGCGGTTACGGTTTTTTTATCTGCGTTGGGACTTTTGTCGCCCTATTGACCGTGCTGTTTACCGGACTCCTCACTAACTGGGCAGGGATACACTTTCTCATTGCCCGGGTTCTGGTTGCCGGTTTCATCGGTATCCTGGGCTTTTTCATAAATTTGTATTTTATTTTCAAGGTGGCAGAGAGCCAAGAAGGTTCCGCCACGGCTTCTCTATAGAGCATCCTACAAACCATTCTATTTTTGTAGTAAGGTGAGCCCGTTGGATTATGCTGTCGGGTGTGAATATAATCCTCCAAATGGCGGCCGTAGCTCAATGGTAGAGCTCCTGGTTGTGGTCCAGGCGGTTGAGGGTTCAATTCCCTCCGGTCGCCCATGAATGAAAATGAAGGAGAAATTTTTGAATTAGCCAAGCCTCCAATCACTTCGGAGAAGGAGTTGAAGGGTATACTTTCTGCCCAGCAGATTGAACGCGAGTGGTGGGGTGATAAACCGGAGATGTCTTCTCTGGAAGATTTGAAAAAAGCTTTAGAGTCCGGTTTGGCTTCCATTGTTCCGGAAGTAGGTAAGGGATATAAAATTTCGGAGAAGGTTCCTAAAGAATTCAGAATGCTGGAAAAAGAAACTTTTAATCTTCTCAATAAAATTGCCGGTGAATGGGCGGGGGGTGTTACGAGGGAGAATGGAGAGAAAGTTTTTCTGGTGGTGTCTTCTCTGGCCAGAACCACCGACTACCAAAGGGAGCTCATAGCCGCCGGCTACCCCGCGGCGGAACATAGCACCCACACTAAATTAGGCGCTTTTGATATAGCTTTTCGTTGGTTGGAAAAAAATAAACCGGAAGCTCTGCAAAAACTGAAAGACATTATCGGTCGCCTAGTTGCTGAAGGCGAGGCCAATTTTATCCTAGAGGAGGCCGTGGGCGTTTATCACATAGCTCACAATCCGACCGCGGGTGATAATTCTAGTTGAGTTTTTGGGTATTAATTATTTGGGCTTGTTTTTCGGGTTTGGGGGTGTGTATTTCTAAGTGCGTAGGTTTTATGGTGCGTTAGAATTAACACTAGGTCGAAAAAAACATTTTTTTCATTCCTATGTCTAATAAAACTCTGCACATGGTGGCCTTTATCCTACTCGTAGTCGCGGGCCTCAATTGGGGTCTGTCGGTACTCGGGTGGGATGTGGTCAGTATGGTTCTCGGCTCTTGGCCGATGGCCTACAAGGTCCTTGGTCTCCTAGTCGGACTCGCGGCTGTCTACGAAGTTGCGACCCACAAGGGCAATTGCAAAGTGTGCGCCTAAATATTGGTACCAAAAACCCCCGCCTCGAGAGAGGCGGGGGTTTTTGTGTCTTTGCTGAATTTTTCTTATACACATCAGCCGACCAAAATTTATAAGTCTTACTGCTATAATTCGAAATTATTATAAAAGGAATGGAATTCAACAACTTTACACAACCAAGCGGTCCGGAAGCATCTAATGATAATAAATTAGAAAATTTGCGTTCGAACGAACTCTCTCCTTCTCACGCGATTGTACAAGCTAAGAAAGAGTCGTTATCTGAACTTTTGGGTTTGCCATCTGGCTCTGATTGGGAGCAGATAGACGAAGCCATACAAAGTTTCAGTCAAGTTGAATTAAAAAAAAGATTTATTACTGAGCAGGATAGAAGATTCTCCCACTATATGACAGAGGTGGCCTAAGACCTAATGTTTTTTAATTTTTTGTTGGTTTCAGCGCTTATTTGTTTTTTAGTAGCTTTTATATTTTGGATATTTGCTAAAAAATATTCTATGTTTGATTCCTCGGTCTTGGTCCCGGCAATACTTTTTATAGAGGCGGGCGGAGCATTTTTATTTTCACCCCATGCCAACATACGCCTCACAATAATTTGCGGACTGGTTTTAATCTGGTCGGTTAGGATTTATTTACGCTTGTACCCCAGATTACTCGGAAATAAAAAAGCGGGTAGTTATGCCTCGGGGGCGGCGATGTCCTTTGTTCTTTCTTTACCACTTATTCTCACCTCAGTTTATGGAGGACCGGAATTGGGTTTTGTCGGTTATATGGCTGTCGCCTTGTGGGTTATTGGGTTTACTTTAGAGATGGTTCGCGACTTTGCTTTGGATAAATTTCAATCTGACCCGAACAACAAAGAAAGATTTCTGACTGGCGGGTTGTTTCACTATGTGCGCCACCCACATTATCTTGGTGAAATTTTAATGTGGGTGGCGCTAGCGATCTTGGCTCTACCAACGACCACTCTCGGCCCCCTTTCCTTTTTAAGTCCGATTTATTTACTACTTTATTTCGTCCTGCTTCGCATACCAGAAGCGGAAGCCAGACTCGCGCGACTCCCCGAATTTCGGCCTTACGCCGAAAGAACGCCCAAACTTTTTCCACGCTTTTTTAGCCGTGTCTAAGGTTTCTCTGCAGTACTTATTTTTTCAAAAGGTTTCGTGTATAATCCGCTCTATATTTGGAAGATTTACTAATTAATAATCAAAAATATGATGGAACAAATATTGAACGAAACAGGAGGGCTTAAGCGTCGGGTTGGACAGGCATTGTTCGTGCTCCTCTCGGTCGGGGCTTTGTATCTTTTGGTATTGACTCTCGGAGATCTTAAAAATTTCGGTAAATCGGATATTTATCCGCAGACTACCATT
>JBBTXX010000064.1:0-1672 GCA_038062065.1 Patescibacteria group bacterium | reverse complement strand
TCTTCCGCCAGCGGTCTGACCTTCTCCGTAGAAGATGAAGATAATCTGAAAGATGAGGCGCGCAACAAGGCCATTGCGGACGCCAAGGACAAAGCCGAAAAACTAACCAAGGCTCTTGGAGTTAGGTTGGTTAAGGTAGTTTCTTTCTACGAGGAAGGAGAACAACCGAGTTATTACGGTATGGATGCTATGTCCGCTAAGGGCGGATTTGAGGGCTCTGCTCCATCTCCGAGAGCCAGCGTGTCTCCGGGGGAGAATAAGTACTCTTCTATTGTGAATGTGACTTACGAGATTCGTTAGGAACGCGGAATTAGGCGGAACAAACGCGGATTTGCGCAGACAGGAAAAGTGAATCCACCAAAAAAGCCCTTAAAATAGGGCTTTTTTGGTGGATTAGCTCCGGAATGCTTGCTTTTATTATAATAATATGGTAGAATACAAGATAGGTTAAGCATTCGCTTAGCTACTTGAAAATTTTGAAAATTGGAAGGAGAAGCCGTCATGGCCGCTTACGCACAGCCGTTGGTTGCGCACAATGACCATCAGCCCCGTTCCCAGGCCGTCCCGCGGAAGAAGCCGCAGTTCGCGGTTTTCGCCGGCGATGAGCCGAAGGGCTGCGCCTATACGGTGACCAGTTCCGGCGTCCACAAGGGCGTCGTGCTCGGGGACTATCCCCGGGCGATCTTCCTCGGTGACCGCGAGAGCGGCGGTTGGGAGCGTTTCCTCCGCCTGAACTACGCCAGCCTGCCGGGGATCCTCCAGCATCCCGCTGGGTACGAGGTGCTCCTCAGCGCGGGTGTGGAAACCCACAAGGACTTGAAGACGCCGAATGAGTTCAGCCGGCTTTGCGCGGCGCCGGAGAAGCCCGACTACGCGTTGGTCAAAATCCTGACCTGCCTCCGGCACGTCACCTTCTCCAAGGTTCCGCAGTTCGTGGAGCCGGCGGAAGGGGAACCCAAGCTCATCGATCGCGGCACCGAAAGGAACCGCCGCGGTGGCGAGGAGGCGTTGGAAGAATTCTGGAAACTCCCGAAGGGCTCTGCCCTCCGGGTCCAGTTCTGGGACGGGTCGCTCAAGACCGTCTCTTTCGACGGACAGTCGGTCAACATGGAGAATTTGGACATTTCCCAGATGGCCGACTATTTCGCGGGGGACAAGGACCCGCGGACCACCCACTTCAATCTGATGCGCCTCATTGCCACCGCCAAGACCCACGAGGAGTGGGTCAAGGTCGGCAAGGTGGTTGGCGAAAGCCAGCCGCCGCTCGCGGTGGTCGCCTTCTTCAAAGAGCGGTGCAAGGACGCGCCTGTGTTCCTGAGCACGATCAAGATGATCGAAGAGAGGGCCGCCCCTTACGAGAAGGAGCGGCCGAGGATCCAAGCCCAAGTTCCGGCTCCGGAACTATCGCCTGCGCAAAAGGCGGCGAGGGACAAGGCCGAAGAGGAGAGGTTGGAGCGCAAGAAGCGTCGGGCCGACAATCTCCAAAAGCGGGCGGAGAACAATCGCGGCCGCGTAAACGGAGCCTCGGGTGGAGGCCAGAAGGACAAGGGCGGGAAGAAGAAAAAGAAATAGTTCCTTTCGATGATACCGGGCCTCGACGCAAAGCGTCGAGGCCCATTCTTTTTGTATTTGACTTTAGAACAAAAGAGGAGTAGTATTCTCATGTGCCCGC
>JBBTXX010000063.1:8221-35106 GCA_038062065.1 Patescibacteria group bacterium | reverse complement strand
TGGATGATTGCGCTACTAGTGAGTCTTCTCTGGGCGGAATTGCCCTGCCAAGCATTTTCCACGACGGGGTAGTACGTGAACGCTTCCCTTGTTTCCCGAATTTGTAACCAACCTCACCCCGCGCCAAAGGCGCGGGGATTTTATTACTGGAGCCGATGGCCGGGATTGAACCGGCGACCCCGTCCTTCATTTACACCTCTGTTTATGGATTATCAGAGGATTAGACTGTATATCCGACTCAAGGAGTCGCTCTTGTCAGTCGTTCGAGCGCCGGAGCGCTACGGTCTGAATTCCGACACATCGGAACCTTTAACCGTTATTCGAGAGTGCGTCGACAAATCGCTTCATCGACGGGCAGGTTTCCCACCATGGACGTGCTCTACCAGCTGAGCTACATCGGCTTTATAAAACTTCAAGGAACCCGCGAATGCTAGTATAAATTTTACAGATTTTCAATCGTGCCCCAAAATTGTGTAGCCAGACTCTCCATGTTATTTTTCAGCCTGTGCCAGCGTAGCTCAGTTGGTAGAGCGGCGGTATCGTAAACCGCAGGTCGCCGGTTCAATCCCGGCCGCTGGCTCCGATATTTATTCTTCAGTATGTTCCTCGTCGTCTGCCTTTCTGACTATTTCATTTATAAACTCTGTCTTTCTACGATAATATTCTTTAATGGTCATTCCATCACACTCCTCCTTAATAATCCTGTAGCGTTCTAGGTCTTTGGGATGGCTCCTCAAATAATTTTCGAATCTTTTTCCTTCCAAATAATTAGAATGTTTAGCGTCGACAAGCTTGAGATCAATTTTCTTTCCGTCTTCTCTTACTTCAAACCTAGCTCTAGATGAGTAGATGGTGCGAACAGGACCAAATATTTTCTCAAGTTTGGGAATGTAATCCTCAAATTGCTCTTTCTCAACAACTACTGAAACATCTATCTCGTTTTGGCCGGATATACCGAAGCTACTTGCGCCGCAATGTTCAATTTCTACGTCCGTACCCAAAACTGAAAATATCCTTTCTTTAACTTTAGTAAAAAGCTCCTCCGTTCTAGGATCATACGGAACAATAGATATAGTTCTGTCAGAAAGAGATTCTATCCATTCTTCTTGTTCAGGAGTTAGCATAACTATCTTACGACCCAAACAGGAAATTAAATGTAATCAAACTCCCGAAAAACAGACTCAAAAAGCCCAATAATGCGACGAGATTCCCTCTCCGGTATTTCAAATTCGCTACCCTCATGCGCAATAGCATTTCTTATTTTATGCGCCTCCCAAGCAGATTGCAGAGTTTTGAAAGCCGTACCTTCGGCACTTTTTAGCTTGTCCCCTATGGTAATCCCCTGATAGCCAAGATGATCCAGTAAATCATCCAGAATAATATCCGCCTCCAGAATCGCCAGGCGCCTGTCGTTAGAATTCTCGGAGACCATATGCTCCAATATTTTTTGCCACTTATCTCTTCCGGGGTGGTTTTCGGATGGAGTCGACTCCTGATCTTCCGGGAACCCTTCTCCCTGAAGTTTCCTGTTCTCTTCCGTATTCAACTGGACAGTGCGCACTATGCAGTAAACAGCACCGGAAAGGAGCACCACCGATACCAGCCCAGAAGAAATATAAAAAGAATTGAGGAGAGAGGAAACGGAAGAACGGATAGCTTCCGGATCTGCAGTTACTGGCCCGGAGAGACGGAGTACTATCCAGTATAGAAAGTAGAATACAGATTCCAATGACGGCAGGGATGCCGAATAAAGAGTAGTGGTAGCTGTGATGATAGGGCCTTCAATCATGGAAGTATTTCAATAATGTAAGTATTCTAATCGGATTCACCTAGAAATTCCTTACCGGCGTGGAACAATAAGTCTTCTTTGAAAGGCTTCGCCATAAGCTGTATACCGAAAGGCAGAAGGGTCTCGTCCACCCTGACTTCATCCCCAGGAATAGAGATGGCTGGTAAACCGGAAAGATTGGCCGGCGTTGTAAACACATCCGAGAGATACATAGACAGAGGGTCTTCCTTCTCGCCTATCTTAAACGCCGGGGTCGGAGAAGTCGGAGTTAAAATCAGATCTACTTTTTTAAAGACTTTAAGGAATTCCTCCGTAAGCTGACGCCGTAGGGCCACCGCCTTGTTGTAGTAGGCATCGTAGTAGCCGGCGGAAAGTACATAGGTACCAAGGAGAATTCTACGCCGAACCTCCTTACCAAAACCTGCACCTCTGGTCTTCTTGTAATCCCCTATGCCGGAGTTGCCGTCCAAATGTAAGCCGTAACGCACCCCATCAAAGCGCGCCAGGTTGGTGGAAGCCTCCGCTGGCATCAGAATGTAGTAAATCGCCAGCGCATCATTAAGCGTAGGCAAATCCACATCCAAGATTTCGTAGCCCAAATCTTTGAACTTTTTCTCAGCAGATAAAAGAGAGGCCTCGGCAGATTTATCCAGGCTGCCCTCCCAAGCACTTCTTGGTATGCCGATTTTGAGTTTTTTAGCCACTACGCTTTTCTTATAAATTTTTCCGGAAGAAGTGGAGTCCATTGAATCCACACCCGCAATAGCTTCAAATAAAATCTCTGAGTCAGAAACGGTTTTGCCGAAAGTGCCTATCTGATCCAGAGAAGAGCCCATGGCAATAAGGCCGTATCTGGAAACTCTGCCGTAAGTGGGTTTGAGACCGACAATACCGCAAAAGGACGCCGGTTGACGGACCGAACCCCCTGTATCCGACCCTAAAGCGCCTAGGGACATCCCTCCGGCGACTGCAGCAGCGGAGCCTCCAGAAGAACCGCCAGGAACCCGGCTCTCATCCATCGGATTCCTAGTCACGCCAAAGGCGGAGTTTTCCGTAGAACCACCCATGGCAAACTCGTCCATATTGGTGCGCCCCAAAAACACCGCCCCGGCTTCTTTTAGTTTCCTTATAGCTGTCGCGTCGTAAGAAGCGGTGTAGTTCTCCAGAATCTTAGAACCGGCGGAAACCTTTTTACCCTCAATCAAAATATTGTCTTTTATAGCCAGAGGAATTCCAAGAAGAGTGGATTCTTCCCCCGCCGACAAGCGCTGGTCAGCCATTTTGGCTTGAGCCAGCACATCTTCGTAGACCTGGAGGTAAGCGTTCAGACCTGGGTTTTTATCCCTGATAACGGCGAGATAGGCTTCCGCCAGTTCCACGGCGGAGTATTTTTTATTCTTCAGGTCCGCCGAGGCGACGGCTATGGTTAGGTTTTCCGGAATTTTCATGAACTATTCAAAAACATTCTTCACGGAAATATAATCGCCGGAGCGTTTGGGAGCCAGAGACAGCAATTTTTCTGTCCAGGTAGAAGAAGGTGTCGGCTCCCCGTCTTCCCGCATAACATTCTTAAGACCCCCTTCTGGAGCGGGAGCGCTCTTCTCGCTGGGTCTTTCCACGCCACTCTTTACCTTCTTCTCTACTCTCGCCACATAGGCAATAATACTCTCCGCGTCCTTAGCCAAGTCTTCTAATTCCTCTTTTGGGACATCCACCCTCGCCAAGACGGCGAGTTTTTCTATGTCGGCGGGACTAATCACCAGAGTATGATACTCATTTATCGAGCATGCGCAAAAACTCATTTTCGGTAATAATCTGAACCCCGAGTTTTTGCGCCTTATCCAACTTAGAACCGGCCTCGCTACCAGCAACCAAAAAAGAAGTCTTCTTGGAGACACTTTCGGAAACTTCCCCGCCTCTTTTTCTTATTTCTTCCTTAGCCTCGTCTCTACCCAAGGCCTCCATGGTACCCGTCAGAACAAAACTCCTACCGGAAAGAATTCCTTCTTTGGAAATACGCTTCTCGTTTATTACCTTTACATATTTCAGTAATCCGCGGAGAATCTTTCTGTTATTTGAGTCTTTAAACCAATCAACTATGGAACGCCCCACTATTTCTCCAACCCCATAGACCCTTCTTAAATCTTCATAGGAAGCATTTTCAATAGAAGACAAACTACTGAAGTTTTCGGCCAAGTCGTAAGCCGTTTCTTCACCAACCTGGGGAATAGATATGGATATAATAAAACGCGGAAGAGTAACAGTCGTGCGCTCTTTAATAGAGGTGATCAAATTATCAGCGGACAACTCCCCAAAACGCGGGAGGGAGAGCAAATCCCCCCGGGTCAAAGTAAAGAAATCTTCGTAAGAGGAAACGAGTTGATGTTTAAGAAGTAAATCTATATTTTTAGGACCAAGTCCCTCAATATCAAAAGCGTGCTTACCGGCAAAGTGATACATCTTTCTTTTGAATTGAGCGTAGGAATTTTTATCCACACAACGCCAAGCAACCTGACCAGGGATTCTCTCAATCTTGCCGTCGCCACCACAAGCTTGAACTTCCTCTGGCCAGCGGAAGGGCTTCTGTTTGCCAGTCCGGAATTCTGTGAGAACGCGAACAATGTCCGGAATAACATCCCCAGCCTTCTGAAGTACCACTGTGTCCCCTATGCGGATATCCAGGCGTTTAATCTCATCTTCGTTGTGGAGTGTCGCCCTAGAAACAACTGAGCCGTAAACCAAAACCGGCTTTAGGTGTGCAACAGGAGTGACTACTCCGGTCCTGCCCACCTGAAAAGCTATGTCTTCTACAATAGTAGTGACCTGTTCTGCCGGAAATTTAAAAGCTATGGCAAAACGCGGAGCCTTGCCGGTGTAACCCAGAGATTTCTGATGCATGAGCCCGTTTACCTTTATAACCACACCATCAATCTGGTAATCCTCTTTTTCTGCTCTGTCTTTCCATTTTTTCCAAAAACTTATAGCGCCTTCTATATTCAGGACGCTCTGGCTATGCGAGTTTACGGGCAATCCCAGACCTTGGAGATACTCTAACTCCTCGTGTTGGGTTTTTAGCGGCAGAGTCATGCCCGTCTTTGCTAAGTCATAAATAAAGGCCGAGAGTCTACGGGAAGCAGTTATTTTCGGATCCAACTGTCTCATAGAGCCGGCGGCTACATTCCTCGGATTGGCAAAAAGTTCTTCTCCGCGTTTTTTTCGTTCGCGGTTCAGTTCCGCCAGCACAGTTTTTTTCATATATACCTCGCCTTCCACAATAATATCCGCCGGTTCAAGGAGGGTAAGGGGCACCGATTCTATGGTTTTGACATTGGCCGTTACATCTTCACCCACGACCCCATCTCCCCTGGTAGCAGCTCTCCAAAGTTTGCCTCCTTTGTATTCATAAACGATTTTAAGCCCGTCTATCTTGAGTTCGCAATTATAAGTCGGGTTGTCGGAAATACCCCCGGACTTGAGAAATCTCTTAACCCTTAAATCAAACTCGCGCACTTCTTCTTCCGTGAAAGCGTCGTTAAAAGACCATTGTGGAACCTGGTGCTCTACTTTAGAAAACTCTTTAAGAGGTTCGCCACCTATGCGTTCTGTCGGCGAGTCAGGTTTAAGGAGAGATGGATACCGCCTCTCCAAAGACTTCAGCTCACGGGAAAGCGAATCATAGGCGGAATCCGATATCTCCGGCTTGTCCAAGGTGTGATACAGGCGCGCGTGATGGCTCAACAGATTGCGGAGCTTTTCGGCTCTATCTATATCCTCCTTTGGTACCTTGAGTGATCTGACCATAAGACCTACTTTATAGAAAAACCGGCCTTATAGCCACGTTAAAAACATCTATAAAGTTAGTAGCGCACCCGTACCGCCCGCTCCAAACGCCTGGAATCGGTGGAAACACAAGAATTGCCGGAAACTTCCCCCACATTGTAACCACGGGATTCTATAATGGTGTCGTAATTGGGGTCACCCTTAGTTACCTGAACCGTAACGCAGTAGGTGTCTGGAGCGAAGTTAAAAGAAAAGGTGCTGATATTACCCGCGCCTCCGACCGAAACAGACTGATTGTTGCAGACAATGGAAGTCGGGGTGGAAGGATTAAAAGCACTGGTCGCTCCGTTTTTTAAATCCCAATAAATAGCGCACTCCGCTCCGGTATCCGCCGCATAAAAGGCCAGTTGCGAGTCTCTCCCGGCAGCAGATAGGATGACTTGTTTTACCGTGATGTTGTAAATAGCTACCCCAATAGCCAGGAGCAAGGTAGAAATCAAAACCGCAAAGAGAAGTGTGAAACCACCGCGAAAGTTTTTAGTTTTCATAATCATTGCCAGTCAAAAATATTTTCCCTAATTACAAAGGACCTGGAAATCGTACCCGCCAGCCAAGAAACCGAAACGGAAATAGCCACTTCGTGTTCGTTTATGGTCGTGATAGCGGTAGAGCGTGTGAAAATCGAATTGTTGCCCGTCAGATAATTGTAAAGATGTGTGGAAGTGTCCAGCTTTATGACGGGACAGGTTCCGCTACAAAGACCTATCGTGCCATTCGGCACATCCACATAACAGGTGTTGCCGGAGAGGCAGTTATCTAGACCGGTAAGCCAAGGTAATCCGCGCAACCCGTTCTGATCCCTTAGGTTCCTAGAGTATTCAATCGGTTCCTGCGCCAGGTAGTAGGCGGTTACTTGGTCTCTGGCTACATTAGCCGAAAATAGACCCTTGGCGGCAATATAGTAAGGGCCGACTATAGAAACAAGGAGTATGGTTATAGCTACTAGGGTTTCAACCAAAGTAAACCCTCGACGGTAGGCTGATAGCTGATAGCTTGTAACTGAAAGATTTATTTTCATATATCAAACAATCTTTGGGACACCGTGGTCTGAAGATTAAAACTGACCGAAGCTTGGACGGATATCTCCGCATAACCATTAATAGTTATGAGCACTTCCGGTTGATTACCGTCCCCTATCGGAGAGCCAATTGTATAGAAGGCCAGGTTGTTGATGGTAATCTCCGGCGCGGTGACTCCGGTAAAAGAAGTGCCTCCATCAGTAGATAACTGGAGCTGACCCTCGTTAAGCCAGTAAACTATCTGGTCCCCGGAATCGTCAGTGTCGCCCCCGTAGGCCTCAAAAGCGAAGAAATCCGAACCGCTGCCGCAGTCTTGCGGAGAAGTAAGGGAGCCGGAACTTCCGCAGTGATAATAGGTACCGGTACGGATACTTCTGGTCATATTCTCCACAGCGAAGTTCAGGTTGTTGAGAGCAACCTGCTGAGCTTGAGCCTTGCGGTTAGCGTTGACGATAGATAGAAGAGCTCCGACCGCTATCATCATGACTAGAGCAAACACTGCCAGAGACACCACCATCTCGACCAGAGTAAAACCAAGAGAGGCCGTGGGCCTTAGGCCGTGGGCCGAGAATGATGCGGGAGAGGCCGTGGGCCTTAGGCCGTAGCCAGAAGGCGGAGAGCGGAAGATGGAAAGCAGAGAAAATTCTGTTCTATTTTCTGCATTTGTCTCTATATTCTGTTTTTTGTTTTTTGTGGTTTTCATAACTTAACTCCGGCCTAACCCCCATGGCCTATGGCCTCTAGAATCAATTGACCGATATCTGTCCGGTGCGCTGAACGGTAACTGTACGCGTACCACCTTGCGGGGAAGTCACGGTAATACGGGCTCTAGCGTAATTGCTGTTCGTGTTGGTGTTAATAATGGCATCAGGATTCGGACGGGTGAAAATTATATCCAACCTGGAAAGACCCCCGGTTGAGGCACAACTTTCTCCTCCGCTTCCGTCCAAAACACACAAATCGGCTATGGAATTGCCTTGGGTAATACGCTTGTTTTCCAGGAGCTCTCCATCATCATACCCACCACTACCGTCCAAATCGTAGAACAAGTCAAAAGCCCCTGTTGTGGCATAAGCAAAGTGAGCACCATAGCTGGCGTTAAAATTGGAAGACCCTGGGGTAGTTTCTCTGGCGCCTAGGCCATACACCTGAGCTTCGCGAACGGAAAGGGCGATTTCGTAAGCTAGGTCGGTCAGCAATATTCCAGCATTAAACTGATTGTATTTGGCCAGAATTATCGTGTTTATGAGAGCAAAAATGGAGACCGAGACTAAAAGTTCAATCATGGTGAACCCAAATAACTTAAAGTAAGTTTTGGTTCTAAAAGTTTGGGAATGGAGCATAGAAAAGGTTTACCCCGGAGACAGCCACAAAAATAAGCCCGAGAAGAAGGAAGGGAGCAAGGGGCACCTCACTCTTCATTGTAAGCGTCTCTCGGAACGAACTCAATCCTAGGAAGGTATAAACTCTGCCTAGTAAAATCCAGGTGACCCCCCATATGGCGCCGAACCATATCCCAAAAATCACGGCGGAGACAGAAAGCGAGGGGCCAAGAAGCCAGCCCGTGCCGATGGAAAGAAAGCCATCTCCAAGACCCATCAGCCGGCCATCCGAAAAATACCAAATAAGAAAAAACGGCATAAAAAGAAGTGGTCCGGTGACTAAAGCCAGACCTAATTCCGGCAAACCAAGACCTCCGGACAAAAATGTAGAGACGGGAACCAAAAAAGACAGGAATAAAAAAATGTAGAGCAATAAGTCCGGTATGATTTTATGTCGGATATCGTAGACCGCTATACCCAAAGCCAAAAAACAAAGAGCGGAGTAAAAAAGAGCCCTTATAAAGGTTCCCGGAGAAACCAAATCCAAAGCGCCGGCAAAAAAGAAAGAGCCGAGAACCAAAATACCCATGAGAGTCTCAACCACAATGTATTGGGGAGATATACGGACACTACAGGAGTGGCAGCGACCCCTTTGGATAAGGTAAGAAAATATCGGTATGAGCTCTAAGAAAGACAGGGTACTACCGCAAGACGGGCATTTGGAACGGCCGGATAAATAGGAGACTCCGGTTCCGAGACGAAGAACTAATACATTTAAGAAACTCCCGAGTATGGCTCCGGAGCAGAAAACAGAAAGTATAAGAAAGTGTGACACCCCTAAATTATAGCCCGAAAAATAAAGAAGTATTGACTCCGGGGCAAGCCCCGGCCCCCGGAGTCGCGCTCGCGAAACGCTCGCTCTCTACCCCGTAGCAAAGCTACGGGGTATTCTTTGTTTTCTGCACTGCACTCGGAAATGAGAAAGAAGACTTTCTCATTTCGCTCGTTTCGTTTGAAAATAAAAAGACCCCGCCAATTGGTGGGGTCTTTTTATATCAGACGAAAAACTTAAGGCTAAATCGTTTTGCGGAGCAAAACAATCGCCCGAACAGAATTACGAAGTGAGTTCTGTTTTAGGGCTTAACGTCGTAGATAGGATCCGTACCTGCGAAATCAGTGCCACCGCTGGTGCAAGCCGTACCTGCCGCCGCGTCCGCATCCGTAGAAAGCGCCTGGTTAGAGGTGTTCTCCAAAGTCGCACCCAAGTGGTAACTGGAACAAGTAGTACCGGAACCGAGAGCAGCGTAAGAGTAAGCCGCGCTGGTTGCAGGATCAGTCGCAATAACTGAAATCAGACCGTTCAAGTTCCCGCCGGAAGCTGCAGATAGAGGGGCTGTCGGATAGTTTCGGTTGGCGTCGTAGTAAAGCTCCAGAGCCAACTGAAGCTGTTTGAGATCGGCCACTCTTCTCGCGTCACGACTCTTGGAGCGCGCGCTGTTGAGAGAAGCCAAAACCACCGAGGAGAGAATACCGATGATGGCGATAACCACCAGAAGTTCTATCAGGGTGAAACCTCTCTTTGATTTTCTTTGCATATTTCTTAATTGATTAGCTATTTTTCCAAATGGTACCGGACCGTTATGGATTGATCGACCCCGAGACCCCCTACTTATAATGCCGAAACGGCCTAAAAGTTCCCGGGGTCCGCGACGAAATCCGATACATTTCTAATTATAGCCCTAGCCGGGAATACTATGACTCCCTTTGTGGATAACTATCCCTGGGCGCACCAGAGAGCCAATGATGGCTAAATAGCCGAGGATATATTGTAAATAGGTATCAGGACGGACGCCAGAAGCACGGCCACCCCGAGTGCCAGAGCCACTATGAGTACGGGCTCGATTAAGTTAACCAAGGTATCCACCGCCCCACTGACCTCCCGGTTATAAAACCGGGCCAGAGTACGCAAAATATTACCAATATTGCCGGTCTCTTCCCCGACCCGAACCATAGTCACCATGATACCGGGAATGATTTTGTGTTTCTCCATAGCCTCCGAAAGTGGAGACCCGGCCCGGACTTCTTCCGCCACCTGGCGAAAAGCCTGCGCATACATAACATTACCCACAATATCAGCCGTCACTTCAATGGCTCTGACTATCGGAATGGCCGCACCGACCATAGTAGAAAGATTATCCGCAATGCGTGCCAAATAGAATTTGCGGTACAAGTTCCCCACATAAGGTATAGATATTTCAAAATCCGCGATAGATAACTTGCCGGCCTCAGTTTTGGAGAAACGATACAGAAAATAAACCCCGGCTCCGGCAATGAGAATCAGGAATATCCAGTAGTCCAGGAGAAAGTTGGAAATTGCCAGAACAATTTTGGTATAGACAGGTAGTTCCTGACCAGCCTCTTCCAAAATACTACCGACACGGGGCACAACCAGAGTCATCATGAGAAGCATGACGATAAGAAAGGTGCCGGTTACGAAAGCCGGATAAATAAGAGCGTTCTTAGCCTTACCGGTTAGCTCGTAATTTCTTTCCAGATAATCCGCCAAAAAGTTAAAGGCTTCTTCCAGTTTACCCGACTCTTCCCCGGCCCGGACCATGGAAACATAGAAGGTAGAGAAGGCATCCGGATGCTTCTCCATAGCTTTAGACATAGGACTACCGGCCTGCAAATCGTCCCCCACTTCGGAGAGAATGGTCCGGAGTTCGGCGTTAGTGGACTCTGTAGCCATGAGCTTGAAGGCCCGCAGAGCGGAAACTTGGGCGGCAAAAAGAGTCGCTACCTGTCTAGAAAAAACTACAATGTCCTTGTTTTTAACCGAGCTCCAAAGTTTTATCTTTATATCAAATATACCCTTGCTCGTTTCAGCCGGGTTGATAGAAGAGACCACCAGCCCCCTTCGCTGCAGAGAGGCTATGGCCACATCCATAGATACCGCCTCCACGGAACCCTGGTTCTCTTTGCCCGCCTGGTCAAAAGCTACGTATTTAAAAAGCATTTTATAGGTACCTGTCTAGAATCTTGGAATCGCTGGAATACAAGTGAGCGTTCTCCACGGTAATTTCTCCTTTCCTGACCAATTCCGCCAGCGAGCGGTTAAGGTCAATCATCCCCTGTTCCATTCCGGTTTCAATGACCGTGTTGATTTCGTGTGTGCGGCGTTCCCGGATTAGATTAGAAACTGCAGAATTGTTAATCAGAAGTTCATAGGCCGGTATGAGCCCGCCGGATATGCGGGGTATGAGGCGCTGGGAAAAAATACCGAGGAGCGAGCTCGATAGTTGTAGCCGTATCTGATCCTGCTGACTGGCGGGAAAAGAATCAATGACTCTGTCGATGGTCTGGGCGGCGTCATTGGTATGAAGTGTGGAGAAAACCAGATGTCCAGTCTCCGCCGCGGTCACCGCGGTAGAGATAGTTTCTGTATCGCGCATTTCCCCGACCATAACTACATCCACATCTTCCCGGAACATAGCTTGGAGAGCGGAAGGAAAAGAACCGGTGTTCACCTTGACCTCTCTTTGATCAATAATGGATTTTTTGGGCTCAAAAATGTATTCAATCGGGTCTTCTATAGTAATTATGTGCTCCGCGCGCTCAGAGTTTATAAGCTCAATAAGAGCGGCCAGAGTAGTCGTCTTTCCTTGCCCGACCGGACCGACGACCAGAAAGAACCCTTGGGTTTTTCTCGCGAAATCCTGTAACTGAACCGGCAGATTTAAATCCGCGACGGAACGGATGGTTTTGGGAATAAGGCGAAGAGCTACAGAAATGCCGTTTTGCTGCACGAAGGCGTTGCCGCGAAAACGGGCCTCATCTTTAAAACTCCAGGCAAAATCGGCTTCTTTTTTGGTCTCAAACTCTGCCAAGGCGTGTCTAGGTAGAAGTTCGGAAAGAAACCCCTTCATCTCTTCCTTGGAGGTCGGTGACTCTGAAAGCTCCGTTAAGAATCCGGAAACACGGAGTACCGGACTACGCCCTTCCGAAAGGTGTAAATCCGAAGCTCCCTCTTTTATAACGAGGGTGGCCAGAGATTCCAATTTGCTTTTGTGGTCTGTCATAAATTTGGCTCTTATTTTTTCTTTTTGCCAGAAGTTATTTCCTCCACCTTCTCCAAAACTTCAGAGGGGATAGTGCTGGCCTTAATGATGTACCCATCGATACCCACCCTTTCGGCTTCTTCAATGTCCGAAGGCTGTCCCTGATTGGATAGTATAACAACTGCCGTTCCCTCTGGAGCTAGCTTTTCCGAACGAATCTTGCGCAAAAGTTCCAAACCGTTCATACCCGGCATAACCACATCAAGGAGAATACAATCCGGCACACAACCATCTTTCAGCTTCTTGATTGCCTCTTCCCCGCCGAAAGCGGGGGTCACGGAGTAACCGGCCTCCTTAAACTTGACGGTGTACATATCGATAAGAAATTTATCGTCGTCCACGATCAGAATGCTGTAATTTTTTTTAAGAGGAGCTCCCATAATCTTTCTGATTATATCACGCGACTTCTATTTCCAGAGCCGCTCCGGAGAGAGCGCTGGCTTCTTCAAACGGCACCAACCGGTCAGCGGACTTAAGAAGGGCATCCTGTTGCATGGTTAGCATGCCTTTAGCCCGTACAATTTTTTCTACAGTTACATCTGTCGGATCTTTAACAACAGCCTCCTCCAAAACCTTGTCCATTTCAAACATTTCAAAAACCGCCATTCTTCCGCGAGTACCGACCGGACAATCCGGCGTTTTATCTATGCCGTAAAGTTTACTTGGTATGCTCTTTTTATATTGAGGAGGCAAATCACTCCAAAGACTCTCCACAAAAGCCTTAGTCGGTCCTTGTATAGGTATTTCTTTGCCACCCCCTTTACAAAGAGTGCGTACCAGACGCTGAGCCATACCGAGCGCTAAAGTCGGGGCAATTAGAAACGGGTCTACGCCAAGATCAATAAGACGCGGGATGATACCTACAGCGTCGTTGGTGTGAATGGTGGAAAAAACCAGGTGACCAGTCAGTGCGGCCTGGATAGCCAGTTCCGCCGTCTCTTTATCCCGGATTTCTCCGACCATTATTATGTCCGGATCCTGGCGAAGAGTGGTGCGTAATCCTTCCGCAAAAGTAAACCCGATTTCCGGATGAACCTGCGCCTGACTCATACCTGGGATGTTGTATTCCACCGGGTCCTCCAGAGACAAAACATTGAGTTTCTCCTTGTCCACCTCGTTTAACATGGCGTAAAGAGTAGTAGATTTACCGCTTCCGGTTGGTCCGGAAATCAGGATTATCCCGTAAGGACGCCTTATAGCCCGGCGCACCATATCTACATCCTCCTTTCTCATACCCAAGTCTTCCAGTCTGCGCACCCCCTTTTCTTTGTCCAAAATACGCATAACCACTTTCTCTCCGTAGTAGGAAGGAAAAGTAGAAACACGAAAGTCCACCTCGCGCCCGGCAATACGCGCGGAAAAACGTCCGTCCTGAGGACGCCGCTTCTCGTCCAACTTCATATTGGAGAGAACCTTGATACGCGCAACCACCGAACGATGTACATTAGTCGGTAAGACCAGAGAAGTATTGAGTTCTCCGTCCACGCGAAAACGCACCCGGACATTGTCTCCCATATGTTCTACATGGATATCCGAAGCATTACCTTCAATGGCGTAGCGGAGAATAGTGGCCACTATTTTAGTAACCGGGGCCTCTTCCACAATTTTGGCTCCGGATATAACTTCTCTATCTTCGGTGCCAGAGATGTCTTCCGGCCGGTCCACAGAAGTCACTTCCACCCCTTCTCCAAGGTCCATAACCGGAAGCTCGGAGAGGGCTTTAGTAACCTCCCCGGAAATACCTTTGTAGGCCTCCATCACCGCGTCAAAGTCATCGTCCGAAATAAGAAACAACTTGAAAGGTAGACCCATTTTGGAGGAGATGAAGGAAAGGGCGTCTTTGGCCTCAATATTGTCCGGGTCCACGATTCCAACTTCAAGGGTGCCGTCGGTCACAGCTATAGGCACAAACCGGTAATACTTAGCGGACTCCTGTGGAATATAACGCAGAACCTCAAAAGGGATGGCGGGCACGTCCAAAATCCGGGTCGGTATTTTATATATCTCCCCGCGCGCTTCCAAAATCACCCCGGAGGGAACTCCCCTCTGTTTGAGTACGGAATAGAGAGACGCGCCCTTTCTGACAGCTGCCTCTATATCCCCCACATCGCCTTGGGGTATCGCTTGTTTCCCTACCAAGACGGAGAGGATGTCCATCCCGTTAGAAATAGGACGCGGACATCTGTCCGTCCCCATTCCGAATTAATATTTTAAAGTTTCTGACCTTTTGCATAAGTTTATTCTACACCGAGTGTCCGCTATTTCTAACGGGATACATGTCCACTATTATCAGCGTTCAAAGGTGGCACGCAGGTTTATAGTAGTGGCACCGGCTGGAATATTACCGAAGGGAGAGAAAGGATTGGCCCGCCCCGGCTTCTCGTAAGGCAATTCCACACTGAAGTTGCGTAGGTTACGGAAAACCGGATCTGCAAATATTCTCTGGTCCAAATCTTTAAGCTGGTAACCTTTCAAATCCAGAAGCAGAAGGAGGACTTCATCGTTTTCCGAACCAACGACGCTGGTAGTCTGGAGGGGTCCGCCTACGCCGGAAGAGCCGGAGAAAAAATAGTTGTAGCCAAAACCAACTGCCACAAGAATGAGCAGAAAGAGGAGTATGCTTTTGCCGTTTTCTTTAAAGAAAGTCATGGTGGTTACTTTAACCAGTAGGTTTTAAGGGTAACGGAGTAGTCGGAAAGCTGATTTTCTCCGGTCTTAAAGGAAATTTCGGTAATATCCGCAATGCGCAGGGAGTCTTCCAAGTCGCGGATAAAGCGTACGAAAGCTTCGTAGGTTGCGGTAACGGAAAAGTTGAGGGATATGACGCCATAATCCTTGGTGTCCGGACGGAAGGCGACAGTTTTAGAAGCGGTTTCGTCTTTGCCTGGCTCCCCGACCCGCACTTTACGCACCACCAAACCGTACTGACTGGCCACCCGGTCTATATCAAACACCAGACGCACCGTGTCCACCGTATCCGGAAGCAGTTTGATCAGACGATCCAATTCACTCGGGTCTATAGCGTTCCTTTGTTTAATAAGAGAGTCCCTCTTGCCTATCAAAGTTTTAGATTCTTCAATAACCTGGTCGTACTGCTCAATCTGAGCTCTCTTCTGCTTTATGGAGTCCTGATAGGCCGGGTTGGTATAAAAGAAGAATAGCCCGATAGCCATGAGCCCTATTAATCCGTAGAAAATAGATTTCATAGTCCGTTAGTTGTGGTACCGGTGTCCGTAGAAACCGGAGGTAGTACAAAAGAATATTTCAGAACGCCTGGATCCAGCTCAGCGCTTAAAGAAAAAACCACATTACCTTGCTGGTCCAAATTTAAATCCGAGAAAACCGGATTCTTAATACCTTTGGCGGCACCGAAAGTGTCAGACTGGGAAACCACCGAACCGTAACTTCTGGCTGCACCACGCATAGAAAGCGTGGCTTTACCTTTTTCGTCGGAAGCGTTGTAAGCAAAATTATCAAAACGCACCGTCGGTAAAGTAGAGCGCTCCAGAATGGCAAAAAGGTTGGAAAGAGCTATGTGATTCCCGATTATTTCCGAGGAAGCCCGGAGACGCCTATCCAGACGCTGGATTTCTTTGATGGTAGCCGGCTCAAAAGCTTCCATGTTATGCCGGAGGGTTTCTTTTTTAGAGTTGAGGGTAGAAGTCAGAAGGCGGTCATAGAGAAAAACACCCGCTGCCAGAAAACCGCTGCCTAAAAATATAAGTACCAGCAAAAAGGGCACCAGCTGAAAAGGTGTTTTGCCGGACACGGGCCTTTGTTCCGTGACCACAAGTGTTTTTTTGGGAATGAACGAGGTCTGCTGGCGATCCATCCCGTTAGAAATAGGACGCGGACACACATGTCCGCACCACCACTTTCTTATTACCAGTACTAATTCGACCTTTGTAGTTCATATTTCAAAGGAGTCCGCTATTTCTAACGGGATCCATCGTAAGCATAATTATACACTGCAAGGTCTTATCCTCAAGGAACCATTCCCCATCCCGTTAGAAGTAGGGTTGAGACTTCTTAACACTGCGCAATGTTTATACTAGCCATACTGGCAAAGATAACGCTTACCTTTTTCGACAAGCATCCATTACTTCTAACGGGACCCACATTAAAGTACTTAGGATTCCTCCGAAAGTCGTCTAAGAGCCGCCCCAACCGCGACTGAAAATTCCGGTCCGACCGTCTTGAGCACATCCGAGAGAAAGGCCGGAGTCACCAGCTTTCTGAATGGGTCGGCTATTTCAACCGGTGCCGGGAAACGAGTACGGGCCAATTCCGCAAAGCCCTTAAGAGCGGCCCCGCCTCCCGTCAAAATTACCTTGGAGACGGTTTTGTGGAACTTCTTTTCAAATGAAAGTAGCGCCCGGCTGGCCTCGGAGAGTATGTATTCCGCGGTTACGGTGGAAGCCTCCGTCATGCCCTTGTCTTTGGGGTCCGGAGACAGACCGACGGAACGCTTAATTTCTTCCGCGCGGGCAGGCGGTACACTAAGGGAACGGGAGAGAGAGAGGGTTATATCTTGAGAACCGCGTGGAATGGTGTGGGCGTCCTTAACCACTCCGTGATGCACGAGATACACCTTGGTGTTGCCCGCACCCAAATCCAGCATCATGACCGGCTCCACGCCCTCTCCGACTGAAGCCCGGACGCTGGAAAATATCTCCATCTCAAAAGTCGGGTTGCCAAGACCGGCACCTTCCGCAATACGACGGAATCTGCCGACTGCGTCATTCAATATAGCGACCAGAAGCACATCCACCTTGGCGCCGGTTGGAATTTCATTTTCTTTCGGGTCCGGGCTCTGAAACATTTTTTCCTCGTCCGGCAAAACCCACCAATCCAGAGTTACTTCCGAAATCGGAACCGGAATATATCTTCTGGCTTCCAGAGGAATCATTTCTTTCATCCGCGCTTCCGGCAATCTCGGCATGGAAACCAGAGAGATGAGGCTGGAGGCAAGAGGTATGGCTATAGCGCCACTTCTGGAAGTTACATTGGCTTCTCTGAAAAGGTCTTTGAGGGCTTCTATCACTTTATCCTCCGCTAAGTTGGTGGCACGCCCGACTTCCACTCCGGCGTAAGGGCCGAGTGCCAATTCTCCGTAAGTTTCCAGAATCGGCCGGCCGCCTTTCCTTTTTATCTGCACTACTTTTATAGAAGAAGCGCCTATATCCACCCCGACCACACTTCCGGAGGAACCGCCAAAGAGCCCGGTACTACCGAGAATTTTACCCATGAGTTCAGATATGGAAAAGGCCATTTAGTCTGTGCCTGTTATTATATGTTTTCTAACGCCTCTTGGCGAAACATGTTCTCAGACTTTTTTCATCACCTGACGGACCTTATATATCCGAAGAACCCCCTGATTAAGCGGTTGGAAACATTGGGTGGAACAGGGTTGCTGAAAGAGTTGCCCGCTTCCAAATTGAGCCATATAAATATGCGGGCGGTTTTTGCTTATAAAGACAAGTCCGCGAGAGCTTTAATCTGGGAAATAAAATACCGGGCCAATAAAAAACTCCTCCGAAGCGCGGCGGAGGCTATGCTCCTAGAGATTGGGGGCGTCCGGCCAGAGAACGGATTATTTTTAATACCCATTCCGATGCACAAAGACCGGAGGCGGGTTCGCGGATTTAACCAGAGCGCTCTCCTGGTGGAAGCCATGCTAGAAAAAGATACGAGTTTGAAAAATGGAGAAGGTCTAATAGAGAAAGTAAGAAAAACCCAACCTCAAAGTACTTTGCAGAGAGAAGAGAGGCGGAAAAATCTGGCCGGAGCTTTCCGGGTAGTGGATAGCAAAGCGATAGCCGGTAGAGAATTCCTACTGGTGGACGATGTCACCACAACCGGCACCACCTTTGCCGAAATTTCAAAAGTTCTGAAAGAAGCCGGAGCCAAAAAAATCTCCGCCCTAGCTCTTGCTCATTAAGCTGGAACTTGCAGGTCAAAACCTTAAGCCCACTGTATGGCTTACATATTTGTAATTTAGTTATTATTATTGTATAATAACATCAGGCATAGTAACCAGGAGATGTGGATGTTCCATATATCCAATATGGGGATTCTTGGGATAGATTTCCTCGCCCAACTTCACCAAATGGTGTTTAAGGGCGCTGAGAAGCTCATTCACAACGAAGACGGGTCAATGGCGGTCATGGTATATCCCGACCGCGCTGTTGGCGTATTCTTAAACGAAAACTTTCCAGAGTTGTTCCCCAACTTCACGCGGAATCCAAAAGCCAGCGCCTGTTTTTCCAAGCCCGAAAGTAAGATCGGGTCGGATACATCCAAATTTCTTGGACAATTCCTGGGCGTGAACATTAACCATGGGTACAGTTTCAAAAGAAGTCTTTTCATCAAGAAAAGTGAGAAAAGCGTATTGGATGTGGCAATGCTTTTGGAAGGCCGCCTTAAACCACCTCAAATAGCAGGCGAAGATTATGGAAAGGATTGGATCCTGCGCAGAATGTATGTCCCCATCGTCGTGGCTGTTTGCCACGAGCTACGACACGATGTGCAACAATGGAATCCGCCTGGCCAACTCCGGACATTTGAGAACTCCAAGTTATCTCAAACCATCTTACAGAATGCTCAGATTTCAATGCGGGGTATGGTCACGCCGGTTGACGAAGACATGAGGAAGCAGGAGGAAGATGCTTACATAACCGAAGCCATGTGCGGGGTTACTTGGATGAGAACCCGCTCGCAACCAGAACGCATGGCCAAACTTGCGGAAATCCTGGTTACTTAAAATGAGCGAGGCCGCTCCCCGAACTTTTCGGGGAGCGGTTATCTTTTTATTTTACCTTACTAAAGACTGGTCACGACAGATTAAAAGTTGTAAGTTATTGATGTTTGGAGAGGTGATTTTAGAGCGTACAAAATCATCTCGACGAGCGAGCGAGGAGAGGTGGCTGAGTGGTCTAAAGCGGCACCGTGCTAAGGTGTTAAGGGAGTAATCCCTTCGCGAGTTCGAATCTCGCCCTCTCCGCATCCATTTCACGAAGCAGGGCAACGTTTGTTTGGATAGAGAGGATGGGAGTTCGAACCCGGCGCCTCACTTCAGACGATTCTGGAAGCTCTTGCCTATCTTCTCTTGTTGGAGAAGATGCAGAATTCGGTCCTCGATACGCTCAAGCGCATTCTCGCTGTAGTCGAGATACATGCGCACCTTCGAGAACCGTACCTCCAGCTCGCGCAGAATTTCGTTCCGCGCAGATGGTGTCAGGAAGTGAAGCAGCCCGTGGTTCTGTTTCATAGGGGCTGGTGTGTTGGTTGGTAATGTTCGACCTAGGGGAAGTGTGAGCGAAGAAGCAGAGCGGAGGTAGAGGTGAGAATGTGCCAACGGAGAAAATTTGGGTCCCTGGACAAACAGGCTGTGTGTGGCAATCTTGCTCTAGCAATTGTTGTTACCCTCTTTGTGCTCAAATAAAAGCTTGTATCGTTGTGATATCAGCTTTGCTTGAGCAGAAGGAGCAGATCATGAACCAGGCACAGCATTACCTACAACTCCTGGCACTTCTGGCGTTGGTTGTCGTATTCTTCCGGTTTCCTGAACCTTCTCGTCGTCTTCTGCTGGTTCGCCGGATGGCATTTGTCGTCGGAACTACATCTCAGTGGACCGGTGGCCTCCTCTTAGTCCTGATTGTCGCGGCATCAGCGACAGAACAAGAGCTCGGGTTGGCGACATGCATTCTTCTAACCGTTTTGATGTGCAGTGTCATTACGGCGATACTCTGGTGTTTCGCTATATTGATCGGCGACCCGCCCAGTCGGCAATTCAAGGTAGGTGGTCCGTGGTTGGCCTAACCTCTGGCTCCCTACGTCATGCAGTCCATCGTTCACTCGGTGGGCTGCCTTTCTTTTTGTCTACTCGGCATCTTTTCACCCCGTGCTGCTCCAAAAGCTCCCTGATATGCTTCAAGGTGTCCTGGAACTCAGGATCGTCGCGGCGGGTGCGAACATCCTTCACGACTGCCCGCCAAAATTCGGAATTCAAAAAACAAGACCGCAGCTTTCCCTGGGAAAGCTGCGGTCAATTTTGTAACACCCTGGTTCTCTCCTAGCCCTTGATTGAATCACGCAATCTGAGCAGGACAGGTAGGCGCTTTTCCCGCCTCATGGATAGAAAGGAGCGCAAGGCGAGTTCAACCATCTTTACAACCCGCTCCGGATTCTCCGTTGTGAGCTGGGAGACAATAGCCTGAAATAGATTGGGAAGCTTATTGGTCTTAGAAGCTTCTCGCAAAAGAATGCCCAGCAACTCCTCCGTGGTTTCATCAAACTTGGGAGCGTCGTTGGCCATCCAGTGTTCAATTAGACTTTGGATGTTGAGTCTCACTTCTTGACCACTTAGAACCTTGGCGATGGAAGGAGCCGAAACCCCAGCTTCTTTCGCGGCCCCTACATGAGTAAGCCCTTTGGCTTCCATGGCATCCTTCAACCTATCGGAAAGGGGTCGAGAATCCTTAGGTGCCTCCGGGGTTTCCGGTGGCGACTCGGTATTACCCACACTTCCTGTACCCGAATCTGCTATAGAAGACCCGGGTCCCGGGGTAGGAGTAGTGAGAACAACAGGCTCAGGGTTCTCCCCCGGCGACAGGGCCTTTTTGAGTGCCTGAAGTAATGCGGGGCGATCTTCTACCCCCATTCGCTTTTTCGCCTCGTTCACGACCTCTTGAACGAAGCCAATGGAGAAAGAGAAACGCCTGGCTATTTCTTGGTCATCTAGACCGGAAGCTACTTTGCGGAGCACTTCCAGATGTTTCAGAGGCAACCCTTCAAGTCCCACCTTTGTGGCGCCCCCGCTACCCATGCCGAGACTCTCCCGGTACATCTGAAATGCCTTAGTCCTTCGGTCCGCTTCCGGACCGCTGGGAATTCCGAGAATCTTATACGCCCCGTCCAACTCCAACTTAACCGACTCCGGGCTTTCTTTGAGCCGTTGGGAAACCACAAAAAGCTGAGTGCCGGATGCGAGAAGTTGAATAATTTGCTTCTGTTTATCGCTAAGAGCGTTAAACCCGGGCATTCATCCCTCCTTATATATTAGGTGTACTGTAACTGCTGTACCCATGTAAACAGAAAAAACTGGCTAGTCAATACCTGCGCAGATTTACATAAAGAGTCCCCGTCCGCGATTACATCGCGGACGGGGGTTTGGATTCGGCGACAAGTTCCCGCAAACATTCTAGAGACTGAAGTTTTAGTATGAAAGCGCTGTGGCCTCCTTTGAGAACCCTTCTTCTCTCGAGTTCACCCCAGATTTTCTCAATAATTTGTCGGATGCGTTCGCGGGACACCCCATACGACTTACCGACCTCTTCCAGTGTGCGTCTCTCTCCGCTTCCAAGACCGTAAAAATCGCAGAAGATTTTATGCTGACGATCTCTCGAAGAGTCTCTTCCTGAAGAAAGAACGGTCTGGAGGACACGGGTGACCAACTCTTCGGTTTGTCGCAACTCGCTCTTGGCTTCCACTAAATGGAGACCATTCGGAGAACTGGAATCCGGGAGCAACTCCCCTAAAGTCGAGGAGCTTGAATCGTCCCGCTGAATCGGTGCATCCAGTGAGACTGCTCGCACATTACCCTGGTTTAGAATCTGCCGTACTTTCTCTTGTCTAAGACCGGACTTCTCCGCAAGTTCCGCCACAGAAGGAGCCCGGCCCTTCTCCAAAGCAAACGCGCTGGCTTGGTTGACTAGGCGTAGATATTCCTCTTGCAGGTGATGGGGTACATGGACAACTTTGTTGCAAGCTATGTGTCGTGTAATCGCCTGCCGGACCCACCAGGTGGCATAAGTAGAAAATCTGCCGATACGATAATCGTACTTATCCGCCGCCTTGATGAGACCGATGGTTCCCTCCTGAAGGAGGTCCTCGAAAGAAATGCCGGACCAGAGGTGACGCCGCGCCATCCAACCCGCCAACCCCAGATTCCTCTCCACCAGTTTGTTGCGAGCGGACAAATCCTTTTTTTCCATAACCAGCCGGCCGAGCTCTCTTTCTTCCTCCGGAGAAAGAAGTTTCTGCCCTTTGGACAGAGTCGTCTTATATAACGCGTAAGCAACTTCTTCCGCTCGTGAAATGTCCGGAGTCCAGGATTCTTCTGGTTCAGGCTCCTTAGAGACCTCCTCTTCTTTATAAGGTCTTGCATTGGAACCTGTGTGAACAGAAGATTTGCCGCGCGGCCGCCCGCCGTTTGAACGACGGGGGACAAGAGATTTGTCCTCCTCATATTCCGCGGCTTTTTTACTGGTAGCCACACTGACTCCCCTGCGTCCAAGTTCGGACATAAGCCACAAAAGGGCTTTGGAAGTTTTGGCGCGATCACGGCCGGCGCTGGATAGTATCCGCGCCAACTCTTGAGGATAGACAACTTTGCGCTCAATTATTTTTTGAATTGCCGGCAAAGAGTCCGACCAAAAGCCGTGCGCCTCGAGCGCTTCGGCGGTAAACGGGTTGTGTTCCACATCTGCCTCCCTAAGCGTTCGAGTAAACCAAAGAACTTCTTTTAAGACTCTATCGGCGTCCGGCCGATTGTCAAACACTTGACTACCTATTCCCCTTCCATACACTGCCCAAAGAAGAACTTTGAACATGGGGCTGTCTAATGTACCAGCCGTACGATTACCAACTCGAGTGCCTGGATAGGCTTTCCGCCGCCAGGCAGGCGGGTAGGCGACGTGGGCTGGTTGTCATGGCAAGCGGCCTTGGCAAAACAGTGACCACCGCCTTTGACGTAAAGAAATGGCGCGCTGAAAACGATGGACGCTTTCTCTATCTTTGCGACAAAAACGATGTGCTTTACCAGGCTCACACCACCTTCCAAGAAGTATTTGGCGGAGAGAACGAATTCGGATACTTTCATGGTCAAGAAAAAAGACTGGAGGGAGTAGCCGGAGTATTCGCCTCTTTCCAAACTATAGTTAAGTACCTGAAGAGCATACCTCGGGAAGAGTTCGGATACGTGGTGGTGGATGAAAGCCACCACTCACACGCCGAAAGTTACCGGCCGGTGATAGAGCACTTCCTGCCAAACTGGAAACTTGGGATCACCGCCACCCCGGATAGGCACGACACCAAGGACATCAGGGAGATATACGGTCAGGAACTGTTTTCTCTACCGCTTGATGCCGCCATAGCGAGAGGACTATTGACCGCTGTCGACTACAGACTCCTGGCCGGGGAAATTCATCTGGAAAACGCGGGTAAAATACAGTTGAAGGAACTCAACCGCGCTCTGTCTTCCTCCGATAACGACGCGGAAATTGCAAGGATAATCAGCCAGACCGCTGCAGAGTTTGAGGAACCTAGAATTCTTATCTTTACTCCATCTCTAGAGCGATGCGAAGAGATTTGCCAAAGCGTTCCGGGGAGTTTGGCCATACACTCTCGCCTACCTATAAAGGAGCGTTTGGTGCGCACAGAGCTGTTCCGCCAAGGAATAGTTAAGGCCGCGGTAACCGTAGACTGCTTTAACGAAGGTATAGACATACCTCAGGCCAATCTGGTGGTGTTCTTGCGTTCTACCGAATCCGAGACGGTTTTCTATCAACAGCTCGGTAGAGGTCTGCGGCGCAGTCAAGGTAAGAGTAAGGTTGTTGTCTTGGATTTTGTAGCCAACTGCGAACGGCTACGCATAGTCCAGGAATTGTGGCGTAGGGTAGAACGCGTCTCAAAAAAGAGAGGAGAAACGAGAGTTCGGAACCCGCGTGAAAATGTCCAGGGACCGGTACCTAGCTCCTTGCGCCTCAACGAAACAGCCAATGAAGTACTGGACCTCTTTGAACGGATCCGAGACAGAGTTGTCTCTGACATTCCTTACCTCGTGGAAGAGTATTCTGAAAAGAACGCTGAATCGGCAGACCGAGTGCGACTCAAATCTACTAAGGAGCTCCTGTGGCGGTGTCAGAAGTGCCAGGAAGAGTGGCAAGAATCTCCGCGACGCCGCGCCAGCGGATCCAAGTGCCCTGCCTGCGAAGAAGAAGGGAAGGCTGAGAAAGAGGAGATGGAGAGAGCCACGAGGACAAAGGTAGATCTTCCGCTTAAATATCCTTCTATCGCGGCCGAATACCTACCTTCCAACCCCTATCTGCCGAACGAGGTAATAAATGGGGTGGGAGAACTTGCTGTATGGAAATGCCAGAATGTTTCTTGCGGAGAGGAGTGGACGGAGAACGTACCTTCCAGAATCTTCCGCTCCCGGCTTGGACACGGGTGTCCGGAATGCTTCACGCTTTCCACTCTCAACCAACTCTCTCTGGAACATCCCGAGATATTCGCGGAGTACTCGAAAGAAAATCGGTTGCCTACCGAATATCCGCGCTGGCAATGCGCTTCCTGCAGTCATAAATGGACTACCAGTATAAAAAGAAGACTGGAAGGTAAGATATGTCCGGCTTGCTCCGGCAGTACCCTCACCAAAGCTACCCGACTTGATCTGGTAGCGCCGGAGTTGGTGCCAGAACTATGCTTCCCGGACGGAGCGGCTTACATTAACATCAACTCGGTAAGAAAAAGGCTTTGGCGTTGCGGTTCTTGCCAACATAAGTGGTTGGCCTCACCCAAAGAGCGGGTTAGCGCCCGGGCTTGCCCCAAGTGTAATGCGACACCATCTTTACCTAAATCAGAAACTTCTTAATCGCCACGGGCTGTATAGCCCGTGGCGATTCTTGCTGCCGGACATTAAACCGAATGCTCTGTCCTTCTCCGCATTTCAATTAAAGCCCGAACTTATTTTAAGCACCTCGGTCTCTGATTTTCCTACAGTCACAAAAGTTGCTAACATTTTAGAGCTTAATGACCTTCTCCTACGGAGTTTTATTCGCCGTCATCGCTCTAATTGGCTGGGGCATTGGAGACTTCCTTATCCAGAGATCCACTAGAACCATAGGCAACTACAAGAGCTTGTTTGTTATAGCGGTTGTAGGTTTGTTCGGCATCTTTCCTTTCGTATATTCCGAGATACCGAATCATACCTTAGGAGAGTACGCGAGTTTAACCCTCCTTAGTTTAATAATTTTTGTATATGCTATTACCCTCTTTGAGGCCCTGCGTATAGGCAAAATATCCGTGGTGGAACCGATAGTCGCGGTGGAGCTACCCCTCACGGTCGGACTTGGAGTCTTCATAGCCGGAGAATCTCTGACACTTATCCAGTTCCTACTATTCATAACCACCTTCTTTGGAATTGCCTTCACCGTCGCCAAAAAGTTTGAGCACCTGCATTTCCACAAAAAAATACTAGAGAAGGGTGTGGCCATAGCCTTCTTGGCATCCATCCTATCTGCCATAGTCAACTTCTATATAGGCACTTCTGCTAAGGAAATCTCGCCTCTAATGATTGTCTGGTTTACGCACGCCATGCTCGCCTTCTGGTGCGGACTCTACATACTTTATAAAAGGGAGTACGGAAATCTGTTTGAAGCCATAAAAGAAAGTCCCGTCTCCATTATCGGGCAGGGAGTTTTTGACAACATAGCCTGGATTGCCTTCGCCTTCGCGGCCAGCATCATCCCCATTTCCATAGCCACTTCCATAAGCGAGAGCTACATAGTCCTGGCGGCACTTCTTGGATACTTGGTCGGCAGAGAAAAACTCTCCTGGCACCAAAAAACCGGCGCGGTCATAGCTATTGTGAGTGTAGTAATGCTCGCGAGCACGGTCTGAGGGGGAAAATTAGCCTGTGCTACAATCCCCACATTAGACTAATTTGTCAAAAACATGGAACCAGAGACAAAAATTCCAAATAATTCGGAGAGTAATTCTAGAGAGGGATTGGGTGGATATTTTCTCGGAGCGGCAGTTATTCTCATAATAGGACTTGGAGGATACTTCATGCTTTCAAGTAAAACCGCTGAAGCTCCGGGAAATGCCGAGGTTGCGATGGAGGTTCCAAGTGACCTGGAAAGTGGGGAAGCCTCAACTAGCACGCCGGTTACTGGCGCTGATACGAAAGAAACTATGGTGAAAGAAGAGCCGATGGGAGATGAAGTTTTCCATGCTCTGGTGTCCTTCACCAAAGACGGCTTTGTGCCTAAAGAGACCACTATTAAAAAGGGTGAGACGGTGCGCTTCGTGAATAATTCCGATACCGATTCCTGGCCAGCTTCTGCCATTCACCCGACCCACTCTATTTACCCTCAAAAATCCTCCAAAGATTGTTTGGGAAGCTCCTTTGACGCTTGTCGCGGACTCAAACCGGGCGAATTCTGGGAGTTTACTTTTGACTCTGTTGGTACTTGGCGCTTCCACGACCACCTGAGCGCCTCTAAAACCGGTTCTATAGTGGTTAAGTAGTATGTCTAATCAGAATTTAGTCTCCTGGCTTCTGCGTCTTGGTGTAGCCTTCGCTTTTCTTTACCCGGCGATAGCTGCGGTTTTTGATCCGTTTTCCTGGATTGGTTACTTCCCGGAGTTTATGAAAGGCTACGTCTCCGACACTCTCCTACTTCATGCCTTCGGCTTCTCGGAAGCCGTCCTGGCTCTCTGGATACTCTCCGGCAAAAAAATCTTCATCCCGAGCGTTCTGACTTCACTTTATCTCGCACTCATTGTGCTCCTAAATATCGGGCAGATGGATGTAATTTTCCGGGATATTTCTATTCTCGCCATGTCCCTCGCACTCGCGGCCATGTCTTATCCTAACAACCAACCCCTAACCCCTAAGGCCTAAGGCCTTCCCCAACGATATGCCTGACCACCCCGGAGATTTCTTGAAGATAATAATCCTGGTACTTCTTATCATATCCCTACTGACTTTCGCCATTTGGAACTTGGGTTA
>JBBTXX010000063.1:0-8121 GCA_038062065.1 Patescibacteria group bacterium | reverse complement strand
TCCTGGTACTTCTTATCATATCCCTACTGACTTTCGCCATTTGGAACTTGGGTTAAAAATATTTCTACCCCGTTTTCACGGATATATCCATGAACCCCGTTAGAGAACCTACACGGGGCCCGCCCCCACACCAAAAGAAGGAAGGATGGCTTTGGCAGAGATAAGGACCTTGGTGGTAAAACCAGTAGTGAACATGAGTAACTAGGATTCGTGCTTTTGGTGTGGGGGCCTGTCTGCGTAGGGGTACGCACAGGCAGACATTCTCTAACGGGGTGAACAATATTTTTTGACCGATTGAGAAGCGAGTGGGTCCCGCAACGTGGCTTTAGCACAAAAGTCCCTGCATAATGCATAGAATGAAAGAAGGGTTGACCCCGAAAACTCCAATTTTGGTATTACGACCGAACCCGTCCGAACTTAAAGCTTTAGGACGGCTTGGTATTCATACTCTCCGCGACCTTCTGTACCACTTCCCTTCCCGTTACGAAAAACTATACCCAGGGAGACCTATAAAGTCCGCCAAGGCCGGAGAGTCCGTCTCCCTCTACGGGCAAATCGGAAAGCTAGAATTGGGTAAAACCTTCCGGAAGAGAATGGCTGTGGCAGAAGCCACCCTAATAGACGGGAGCGGTAGTATAAAAATAATCTGGTTCCACCAGCCGTACCTGGCACGCATGCTTCATAGTGGAAGCCTCATTAGAGCTTCCGGAAAGGTAGCCGACAGGAAAGGTTCCTTGTATATAGCCAACCCGGAAGTGGAGGTCATTCCGGAAATCCCGAAAAATTCCGGCGAACTCTTCGGGGAAGAAGATGTCTCTCTGTTCGCCCACCCGGTTTACCCGGAAAGCCGGGGAATCTCTTCCGGCTGGCTTCACTACGCAATCCAAAAAGTTATACGGAGCGGAGTGGTGGAGCAAATTCCGGACCGCATACCAGTAGATATATTGAAACGCTACCATTTACCGACTCTCAAAGCTTCCTTAATCTGGGTACACTCTCCCCAAAAAGAAAAGGATAAGGAATCGGCTAGAAAACGCTTTGCTTTTGAAGAAGTATTTTTTATACAGCTAGCTTTTCAGGAAGAACGACGACTTTACCAGGAGAAACCAAGTTTCCGCATAGACAAGAAACCAGAAGACTTAGGAAGTTTTATCTCCCGTTTTCCATTCAAAGAGACTGGCGCTCAAAAACGCGCCATTAAGGAAATACTTTCGGACTTTGGAAGCGGGCGGGCTATGTCGCGACTTTTGGAGGGCGATGTAGGAAGCGGTAAAACTGCCGTAGCCGCCACCACTGCTTATGCCGCCATAACCACTCCACCAGCTTCCAACAAGTACGGGTCACTCCAGGTCGGCTATATGGCACCGACGGAAATTCTGGCCACCCAACATTTTGAAAACTTTATCCAGTACTTCCGGCATATGCCGATTGAAATAGGACTCATTACTGGAAGCGGTTGCCGTAAATTCCCTTCCAAGGTGAGCCCGGAAGGCTGGACGGATATATCCCGTGCCCAACTTTTAAAATGGGTGGCAGAAGGAAAGATAGCTATACTTCTCGGCACACACGCGCTCATACAAAAATCTGTGCGCTTTAAAAATCTGGCTTACATAATTATTGACGAACAACACAGGTTTGGGGTACGCCAGAGAATGTCTCTCGCCAAAAAAGAAGATATTGTTCCTCACCTCCTTTCAATGACGGCTACACCAATCCCGAGAACATTGGCTCTAACTATTTACGGGGACTTGGACTTAACCCTTCTGGATGAGATGCCCGCCGGCAGAAAGCCGGTAATAACCGAAGTCCTGGAAACAAAAGAAAGAGAAGTCGCCTATGAAAAAATACGAAGCGAACTAAAAGCCGGGAGACAAGCCTATATCATCTGCCCACGCATAGACGAACCCGATCCGGATAAGCCCGCCCGACTGAACGACTTCAGTCGTTCGGGCGGGGAATTTGCTTTGGAAGCCAAGTCCGTAAAAGCCGAAGCCGAAAGATTAAAGAAAAATATTTTCAAAGGGTACGAAATAGATATTCTTCATAGCAAAATGAAGTCCGATGATAAGGACGGGGTAATGGATCGGTTTTCAAAAGGTGAGGTAGATATTTTGATTGCTACTTCCGTGGTGGAAGTCGGGGTTAACGTACCAAACGCCACCGTCATAATTATTGAAGGTGCGGAAAGATTCGGTTTGGCACAATTGCACCAACTACGCGGGCGGGTTTTGCGCTCCACACATCAGTCCCATTGTTTTCTGTTTGCAGAGACCAAGTCCGGCAAAACTATGCAACGCCTTAAAGCGTTTCTTTCTGCTAAAAACGGCTTTGAGCTGGCAGAGAAAGATTTAGAACTGCGCGGAGCCGGAGAGCTCGGTGGCAGAAAACAATGGGGGCTAACTGACATAGGCATGGAAGCTATTAAAAATCTGAAAATGGTGGAAGCCGCGCGCAAAGAAGCAGCCGAATTGGTATTTAAAGATCCCGGTCTGGCTAAACACCCGGCGCTCAAAGAAGCCTCGGATAAACGCCGAAGCGAATTGCATTTTGAATAGTGCGCGTGGTAGGACTCGAACCTACGGCCAATTGTGTATAAGACAATCGCTCTACCAGCTGAGCTACACGCGCGTCATTTAATATCTCTTAAATATTTAAGCCCCTGTATAACATAATCATATAGAGCTTGATTCTCTACCCGAACATTGCAGGTTCCGTGGGTAAAACTACCTAAAAAATGCTTCCTATGCAAAGTGGTTTTAACTATTGGTTTTCTAAAATTTTTAATGGGAACGCTAAGATGCCGTGACCAGAAATCCAGTTCTTTTTTAATATCCATTGAGTCATAGAGAGTCACGTTTACCCTTAATTTATTTCTGGAAAAACCTAGAAGTTTTAACCAATAAATAAAGACTTTGAGTAATTCCGGATCACTATTAGACACTGCCACCGTACCCCTTTTAGCCTTTGCCCCTTCTCCCCAATATAGAAAGAAACCGCCCACAAATAATTCGCGTCTGTTTAATTTTCCAATCTCTGAAGAAACCCTCTCGAAAGAAACTCTCTCCTTTTCTGCCCTCTTACGAGACATAGTGGCCCTGAATTTCTCAATTCTAATTTTGCTCCAGTCCCGCAACTCTCTTAGCTTATCCTCGCTCAAGGGATATTTATGAAGCCAAGTACTTAAAGTGCTCTTTGAGACGTTTATTTCATCTCTGATTTCTTTATAACTGGCACCTTTTAAGCGTAGAGAGATGGCTTTTTCTCGTAGATTTTGTTTTGACATTGGACCTGTAAACCAATGTTCATAATTATATTCCAAAGGTTCTTATTTGCCAAGTTTAAAGATTAAATTTAAAAGCGAGGTGTCTATATAAGACACCTCGCTTCACTGATGAAACTCCAGCCAGCATCGATTAGACGGTATAAAGCCGATTAGTTCTATTTTTTGAAATGATTTACCGAGTTCTTCATATTTGGAAAGTAGCATTTCCGAATATTCATCGAAATCCGCAAGAATTTTCCACCCGACTTTGAATTCGTCTCTGTAGTAATCTTTTCCATCGTACAGTCTTACGTAGATACGCCACTCGGAGACAAAAGCCATTCCCTGAGCCATGAGCTGCCTCCGCGCAAATTCTATCCTTAGTCTAACCTGGGCAGATTCCGGCGCGAGTTGATTTTTTCAAAAAAGCGTGGCAAAGTCGGTTTAGAAAACAAGTTATTGCAGAGAGAAACCGAGGAGGAACTAATGGGCCACTCGCATTCAAACGCAGAGGAAAACGGGGTCGGATGGCGCTATGGCATCTTTTGGCCCTTCGTGCTTTTAAGCGACTCCATCGACCTGCTGCATCCGGACTTCCATCCGAAGAGAGTGGGGTGGGTCTTTCTCATGATCTCCATCTGCGCTCTGGTTCTATCCGCCCCGATGGATGTTCTCGTGTACTACCGCTACGGCGATAGCCCAACAGCTCTTCATGTGGCAGCGGCAACTGGCGTAGCGGTCTATCTCTTTCCGTTTTTGTTCTTATATTTGCTGATCTACGGACTGACCGCCAGTATGACACTACCCATGGAATGGGAGTGGAGAACTATGTGGCGGTTCGCGACCCGTATCGGCATGGTTCTCGCACACCCCATTATGGTTCTGGAGACATTCGCGTACCACTACTTCGGCCTGGAAGACTACTGTGGCGAGGAGTGGAAAATCTACAAGAAGAAAATTCTTTGGGGCGATCTTGTGGCCCCCTCGATTGCCGGAACCTTGCCCATCCTCGTGTGGCTAGGAATCTACGTCCTAGGAGACTACCCGCTTGAGGCCTTGCTTCTTCTGGTTCCTCTCGGGGCCGTATACTTAATCACAGGGGTTTTCGCGGTCAGGGGATGGCAGAAGTACCAAGACGCAGTGGATATCGGCGACTAATCCGAACCATTCGGCCGCGCGCCCCAAAGATGGGACGCGTGGCCGGTTTCTTTTTACAAGAGTGACTATTCTGCTATTGTGTTCTTAGTTCAACAGGTCTTTGGAGAAGGTCATGGACAAGCTAGGTTTTACCTTCGGTAACGCCGCCGGAACCGTAAAAACGGCCGAGCAAATGGAGACGCTTCTGCGTTCGCCGGTGACTGAAATCACCATTGGCTCTTATACGCTGGAGGCCAGAGAAGGAAACCCGACTCCCAATTATTGGAGTGATCGGCAAGGGTCAAATTCAATCTCCCTCAACTCGCTCGGACTCCCAAACTGCGGCATTCGTTCTATCGAAGAAAGTCTGCCGGCCATGTTCGAGGCCTGCAAACAAGCCGGGAAAAACCTGCGTGTGAGCGTCGCTGGTTTCTCGGCAGATGAATTTCTGGGTTTGACCAGGTGGGCACTCGATCATCCCTTCGCTGAAATTGAGTTAAATTTCGGCTGTCCTAATGTGCATGGCGACGGCGGACAGAAGCCGATATTTGCCTTCAATGTCGCCGATATGCGGGAGGTTCTGTCCAAGCTCAAAAACATGCCGGGCACTAAAAAGCGTCTCGCTCTTAAGTTGTCTCCCTACTCCGACCCCATATTACTCGCTAGTGTCGCGAAGATGGCACGCGATTTCGCTGACCTTCTGAATTCGCTTGTAGTCTGCAACACTTTCCCGAATGCTTACGCTTTTGGACAAAATGACAAGCCTGTTTTTGGACTCTATAAGTGGGCCGGACTCGGGGGTAAACCGATGAAACATATTGCGCTCGGACAGGTAAACCAGTTGGCACCACCTGTTACCCCAATCAAAGTCAAGGGTGTCGGGGGCATCGGTAGCGGCACTGATCTCATGGACATGCTGGACGCCGGAGCAAGCGGAGTACAAGTTGCTACCGCTTTCCTGGAACAAGGCCCCCGTATCTTCTCGGACATCCTGCAAGAATTTACAGACCACCAAGAAATGATGAAAGCGAATTCCGTCTAGGCCAAAATGTTTCGCCGGTCGGCCCTTATCCAAGGGGCCGACCGGCATTTTTCTTTTTTTACACGCATGCTAGGGTACAAAAAGCCACAGCTCTACTAAATCAAGGAGGGACTATGCGCGCGGATTTAAAAGGGCGCTTGATTATCCAGAATGGGTCGGATATGCATGTGCATTTACGCGACGAAGCCATACTCGCCGCTGTCGCTTCCCTAACCGCGAGGCAATTCGGCCAAGCCTTGGTAATGCCAAACCTGACCCCGCCCATTGTGACAGCCGAACATGCTATCGCCTACCGGGAACGTATCCGTGCGGTCTTGCCGCCAGCTCTGGCTAGTTTCATTCCTAGAATGACTATCTATCTGACGGATGACACCTCGCCAGACGATGTGCGTCGAGCGTTCCGAAAAGACAATGTGACTGGAGAGCGAGCGGCGGAAGCAGTAAAGCTTTATCCGGCACACGCAACTACCAATTCTGCTCATGGCGTCACGGATATAAAAAAGACTTATCGGACTCTTGCCACCATGGAAGAGATCGGGATGCCACTGTGCCTTCACGGAGAGACACCTTTCCACTCACTTCAGCGTGTACCTCAGATGGACCGCGAGAGAGTTTTCATTGAGATAACTCTTTTACCGCTACTTCAAAAGTTTCCGAAACTCAAAGTGGTATTGGAGCACGTCTCAACCAAAGAAGGCGCGAACCTGGTTCTCTGCGATAAAAGTGGTCGTCTCGGAGCCTCGGTTACTCCCCAACATCTGCTGTATTCCTTCACGGACATGTGTGAGGGTGGCTTCCGTCCGCACTTGATCTGCATGCCCATCCTTAAGGACGAAGTTCACCGGGACGCAATCCGAGAAGCAGTTTCTTCTGGCAGCAAGTACTTCTGGGCCGGCACGGATTCGGCACCGCATGTCGCCGGCAAGAAACACAGTCACTGTTGCCCATTCGGGGTGTTCTCGGCTTCCCTAGCAGTCGAGGCCTACCTTGAAGCCTTCGATCAGATGGAGGCTCTTGGCGACAACTGTCTGGAAAATTTTCTTTCCTTCAACGGACCCGCCTTCTTTGGTCTACCTCCCTCTCCAGGCGAAATTATCCTGGAGCGTAAAGCCTGGGCAGTGGAAGAGCCAATTCGGGTCACTGGAGCTGGTGATATCTGGCCCTTCCTCTACGAACCAGACCCAGAAAAACGCCAAAAACTTAGTTGGCAAATTGTTGTGGAATGACTTCTGACAACGACCGTGCGTCTCCCAATGGACGCACGGTCTATTTCTTTCTTAAAACTAGACCTATTTCTGATGCTCAATATCCAGTTTCTTTTTCGGCGTTATGCCGTTGGCAATAAGAAGTTGCTCAAATTCTTCCCGCTCAATGGTTTCTACTTCTATAAGCCTTCTCGCAATGGAATCCAGAGCAACCCGATGCTTTTTCAAAATTGCGTCTCCTTTCTCTGTAGCTTCTTCAATAATCGCCTTGACCTCCGCATCAATTTTGGCCGCCACTTCCTGGGAGTAATCTCTTTCCTCTACGCCACGGCCAAAGAGGACTCTCCCGCCTTCACCCTCAAGAGCCATCGGCCCCATGGAATCCGACATGCCGTACTTCGTCACCATGTCCCGTGCCAGAGCAGTTAAAACCTGAAGGTCGTTGGAAGGCCCGGTCGTAATGTCACCGAATACCAACCTCTCGGTCAGATAACCTCCGAGAGAAACTGCGATATCATCCAAAAATTCTTTTTTAGACTGCATCCTTCTGTCTTCCAGCGGAAGTTTCAAGGTGTAACCGGCGGCGCGACCACGGGAAATTATAGAAATTTTATGTACCGGATCTGAGTAGGCAAGAACCGAAGCAATAAGAGCGTGCCCCGCTTCGTGATAGGCGGTCAATTCTTTCTCCTTGTCCGAAAGCAAATGACTCTTACGCTCCGGACCGAGCATAACCTTCTCAATAGAGCGCACCAGGTCGTATTGGGCCACGCGTTTACGGTTTTCGCGCGCCGCCAAAATGGCTCCTTCGTTCATCAAGGAATATAGGTCCGCTCCAGAAAATCCCGGAGTTCTCTCCGCAATAATTTTCAAATTAACATCCTCCCCGAGCGGTTTGGAGCGGGCATGAATTTCCAAGATATCCTCCCTGCCTTCCCTATCCGGTAAGTCAATCGTCACCCGGCGGTCAAAACGCCCGGGGCGCAGGAGCGCCGGATCCAAAACATCCGGGCGGTTGGTCGCGGCCATAACGATAACCTTTTCGTTCGGTTCAAAGCCGTCCATCTCCACCAGAATCTGGTTTAAAGTTTGCTCCCTCTCGTCGTTACCTCCCCCAACTCCGGTACCGCGCACCCGCCCGACTGCGTCTATTTCATCCACAAAAATAATGGCCGGGGCGGCCTTCTTGGCCATTTGAAACAAATCCCTTACCCTGGAAGCGCCAACGCCAACAAACATTTCCACAAACTCCGAGCCGGAGATGGAAAAGAAGGGTACACCCGCTTCTCCCGCCACCGCTCGCGCAAGTAAGGTTTTACCTGTGCCCGGCGCGCCCATCAAAATGATGCCTTTCGGAATGCGCGCGCCGATATCCAGAAATTTCTTGGGATTACGCAGAAAATCCACTATTTCTGCCAGTTCTTCCTTGGCCTCCTTGGCTCCAGCTACATCTTTGAAAGTAATCCTTTGGGATT
>JBBTXX010000062.1:0-1893 GCA_038062065.1 Patescibacteria group bacterium | reverse complement strand
TCGCCCTATGGGCTACGCAGGTTCGAATCCTGCCCGGCGCACATAATTGACTTTTCCATTTATTCCCGTAGGATGCGGGAACTATGTCGCAGGATAATCTGATAAAACTGGTTTCTGAAGGGGGCGAAAAAGGCCTCGGTAAAGGTCATACTTATTACACCTTCAAGAACAAGAAGCAGAATCCGGAAAAGCTTTCCATGAAGAAGTACAACCCGGTCGCTAAGAAGCACACGGCTTACAAAGAGAAAAAATAGTTGCACTTTCTCTATTCTCTAATTCGCGCGAATAGGCGAATAGTTTGTGGGGCCTAAAGCTGCCGGATGGCGGGTTTTTGGTTTTTTGCTAACATTGGCTTTCCCACGAAGGGGGATTAGTTAAGTGGTATAACAGCGGTCTCCAAAACCGCTATCGGAGGTCCGATTCCTCCATCCCCCGCAAAATAATGAGCTCCTACGAATATATTTTGCGGGAGTACTGAGCGAATGTATGTCGCGAAGTGCCCCGTCGAAAATTAAATCAAGTTAAATATTTTCTTGTCCCCGGAATTTGAGAACCATTTGATTTCCAAATTTCTCTTAAACCAAGTTATTTGGCGTTTGGCGTATTGCCAGTTGGATACTGCGATATATCGCACCATTTCCTCTTTAGTAATCTTTTCCTGAAGATATTGTGCTACGAAGCGGTACTCCAAACCTAATTCTTCTAGACGCTTCCAGGATAAGCCGTTTTTATGGAGCTTTCTTACTTCTTTTACCATTCCCTTTTTCATACGGGATACTAGGCGTTTTTGAATCCTTAATCTAAGCTCCTTGTCGCTTGGTTTGAGGCCGATAAACAAAACTCTGTAGGGTGAAGCCATGCGATTAAGAGCTGGTACCTTGCCGAGAACCGCAGCTACTTCTATAGCTCGTATCAGACGTACCGGGTTGTTCCTATCTATGGTTTTGGCTCGGCGCGGATCCAGTTTTTGTAGAATCTTATAAAGTTCATCCGGGCTTTTTTGGTAAAGCTTTATTCGCAGAGTTTTATTTGGTGACACGGCGGGAAAGGATGTCGGGTAAAGGATGGAGTCCACATAAAACCCAGTACCACCACAGACAATCGGTAGTTTGTTTTTATTTAAAATATTTTTAATAATTTTAGTCGAATCTTTTTGGTATTTAGCTACGCTATAAATTTTTTTAGGATCGGCGATGCTTAATAGGTGGTGGAGGACACCGCGCATTTCTTTTTTGGTCACCTTCCCGGAACCGATGTCTAATCCTTTATAGACTTGGCGAGAATCAGCAGAAATAACCTCGCCGTTAAATTTCTGGGCGATTCTAATAGCCAAAGCGCTTTTGCCGGAAGCGTTAGGGCCGACTATGGCCACGAGGAGAGGTTTTTCTTTGACCGCTTGTTTTTTCATCCGTATAATCACCCTACATTATCAGAACAAAAATTAGCAATAGCATTAAATAATATGGAGGTACCCAATCTTGAAGGTAAAAAAGTCCCCTCGGTTGTATTTAAGACAAGAGTCAGAGATGAGAGTGTTGGGGGCGATAATCCCTATCGCTGGCAGAATGTTTCTTCTGAAGAATTGTTCAAGGGTAAAAAAGTAGTAGTTTTTGCTTTGCCAGGGGCTTTTACCCCGACCTGCTCCTCTACCCACCTTCCCGGCTACGAATCTTCCTATGAGGCCATAAAAGCCCTTGGCGTGGATGAAATCTACTGTCTTTCGGTCAACGACGCCTTCGTTATGAACCAGTGGGGCAAGCATCAAAATGTTTCTAAGGTGAAATTAATTCCGGACGGCTCCTGCTTGTTTACCAACGGCCTTGGCATGCTGGTAAAGAAAGACGACCTCGGGTTTGGAGAAAGAAGTTGGCGTTACAGTTTTTATGCGGAAGA
>JBBTXX010000061.1:0-28916 GCA_038062065.1 Patescibacteria group bacterium | reverse complement strand
ATCGGGAAACTTAATCCAGAGTTTTTCCGGACACTGGACACCCGTTCACTTTCTTTTATTGCACTTTCCGGTTTGGCTGGGGCCCTCTCCTGGCTTTTCTTCTTTAACGCTCTCTCCATGGCTTCGCCGGTGGCGGTGAACGCCGTAGACAGGCTCTCCATAGTCTTCATTTTAGTATTTGGGGCGCTGTTCCTTGGGGAATCACTTTCATTAGTGCGTATACTGGCAGTTTCTTTAATTGCCCTTGGCGCCATTCTTATTGCCGTGTATAAGTAGAGGTCTATGCAGGGACGCACAAAAACCGCCTGGAATCTTGGGCTTTTGTACAAAAGTCTAAAAGACCCTCAAATTGATAGGGACATGTGTGCTATAGAGCATTCTATAGAAGTCTTTGCAAAAAAATACACTAAGGATTCTTCCTACATGAAGTCGGAGGGTTCTTTACTCCAGGCTCTGAAAAGTTATGAAAAGCTATCAAATTCCTTTACTTCCAAACCCATACTGTATCCGCATTACACCAAAGAATTAGATAGTTTGAACATTGAGGCGGAATCTCTACTGCGAAGATTGGAAGACAGATTTACCAAAGCTGGAAACCAAATAATATTTTTTTCCTTAAACCTCGGGAAAATAGAACCTAGACTACAGAAGCAATTTCTTAAAAGCGGTCGTTTACGGAAGTATAGGTATATGTTGGAACGTATTTGGCAGACAGCCAAGTATGACAAGACTGAACCGGAAGAAAAAATACTTTCCCTTCTTAGTCAGCCGTCCTACGGTTTATGGGTTGAGGGCTTGGAAAAGTCTCTGTCTAAGCGTTCTGTTTCCTACAAAAATAAGAAAATACCTCTTACGGAAGGAGAAAATCTGATACGCTCTCTGCGCACTCAAAAAGAGCGCCTGAAACTTTGGCATGGAGTCATAGAAGAGTATAAATCTGTATCCGATTTTGCGGAAAGCGAACTGAACGCCGTAGTTATAGGTAAAAAAATCCGGGACGAAATCAGAGGATACAAAACTCCGGAAGAAGCCACTATTATCGGTTACGAAAATGAGCCAGAGACCGTAGATACTTTAGTCAGAGAGGTGACCAAGGCCTTTGATATCAGCCGTGATTTCTATGCTTTGAAGGCCAAACTTATGAAAGAAAAGAAGTTGACCTACGCGGACAGATCCGTGCCTCTTAAGAGCACTTTCCAAAAAGTGGATTTTTCCAAGGCGGTCCGAATGGTAGATGAGTCTTTCGGCTCCCTTCACTCACGCTATGCGGATATTTTGCGCAGTTTTTTGAAAAACGGCCAGATAGATGTGTATCCTAAAAAAGGCAAGGCAGGTGGAGCATACTGCTCTTCTTCCCATAAACTACCCACCTTTGTTTTACTTAACCACGTGAATGATTTTTCCTCTCTGCTGACGCTGGCTCACGAAATGGGACACGCGATACACGGAGAACGGAGTAGAGGCCAGGGAGTACTCTACGAGGGCTACTCTACCGCTGTGGCAGAAACAGCCAGCACTTTCTTTGAGACGGCGGTTTTTGACAGAGTCACAAGATCTCTTCCTTCTAAGGAGCGTGTGGCTGCGATTCACAACCGGATTCAAGACGAAGTGCAAACGGTGTTTCGCCAAATTGCTTTCTATAATTTTGAAAAGGAGCTTCATGCCTCTATAAGAAAAGAGGGCTCTGTCTCTAAAGAAAGAGTTGTGTCTATGCTGGTCAAACATCTTAAGAGCTATATGGGAGAGAAGGTCGAGCTGACAGTAGAAGATGGATATCAGTTCGTTACTGTCTCTCATTTCCGTAGATTCTTCTATGTCTACAGCTACGCTTTCGGCCAACTTATAGCCAGAGCCCTACTTAAGGAAGTTAAAAAGAATCCGAAATTTATAGATAAAGTGGATGTGTTCCTTTCTGCCGGTGGCAGCGCTTCTCCGGAAGATATATTTAAAAATATAGGTATAGATATCCGCAATCCTAAATTTTTTGCTTCCGGTCTTGCTGAAATTCGCTCCGAATTACGTGAGTTGGAGCATCTAGCTAAAGATTTATAGGACGCATATAATTTACGAAATGACCGTCAATGAGATAAGGAAGAAATATTTAGATTTCTTCAAAAATAAGAACCACGCAATTTTACCTTCGGCTTCACTCGTGCCGGAGAACGACCCGACTACACTTTTTACCGGAAGTGGCATGCAACCTCTGTTGCCGTATTTTCTGGGAGAACCGCATCCGGCGGGGAAACGGGTAGTAAATTCTCAAAAGTCTTTTAGAGCCCAAGATATTGAAGAAGTGGGGGACAATCGTCATACCACTTTTTTTGAAATGCTCGGTAACTGGTCTTTCGGAGATTATTTTAAAAAAGAACAAATAACCTGGATATTTGAATTTTTGACTAAAGAGTTGGACTTGGACGCTAAGCGGCTTTATTTCACTTGTTATGCGGGTAATGAGGTCTTGGGTATACCTCGCGACACTGAAGCGGCAGAACTTTGGCAGAAAGAACTATCTAATCTTGGAATAGATGCTGAAATTGCGGAAGGTGCAGAAGAAAAAGGTATGCAGGGGGCACGTATTTTTTATTATGGCGACAAGAAGAATTGGTGGAGCCGGGTAGGGGCGCCGGAGAATATGCCAGAAGGGGAACCGGGAGGCCCGGATACGGAAATGTTCTGGGATTTTGGAGCTGAACAGAAACTTCACGAGACTTCTGCGTGGAGAGATAAACCATGTCACCCCAACTGCGACTGTGGCCGTTTTATGGAAGTCGGCAACAATGTCTTTATGGAGTATGTGAAGAGAGGTGAAAAATTTCAGAAACTTCCAGCCCCAAATGTGGATTTCGGTGCGGGATTAGAACGCTTGGCGGCTGCGGTTAAGAATAACCCGGATATGTTTCAAATAGACGCCATTTTCGGCCTGATAGGGGATTTGGAAGAGTTGTCTGGTAAAAATTATGATTCCGACAAGGTAGCTTTCCGGGTGATAGCCGACCACATGCGGGCAGCTATATTTCTGATGGCGGACGGGGTAATGCCTGGAAACGCAGATCAGAGTTATTTTGTACGCCGTCTTATAAGACGAAGTGTCCGCTTTGCTAATAAAATAAATCTCCCGCCTATGTTCCTTTCCAAGCTGGTAGAAAGAATGCTGGAGCAGTACGGAGATGTCTATCCGGAGATAGAAAATAACTTTAAACTTATTGAAAAAGCCATTGATGACGAGGAGAGCCGTTTTCGTTCTACTCTGGAGAGAGGTATGAAAATTTTTGAGAAAAATAACCGAGGAGGGGAAATCTCTGGAGAAGATGCCTTTATTCTATTCACTACGCATGGGTTCCCGATAGAACTGACGGAGGAGATAGCTAAAGATAAAGGTATAAGAGTGAGTAGGCAGTCTTTTGACGAGGCTATGAAAAAACACCGGGACACTTCCCGGGCGGGTTCCGAAAAAAAATTCAAAGGAGGTCTCGCAGGCGAAGGAGAAATGGAGATTAAGTACCATACCGCGACCCATCTTCTGCATCGGGCCCTCCGGGAGATTTTAGGTGAACATGTATACCAGCGTGGAAGTAATATAACTCCAGAACGGCTACGTTTTGATTTTACGCACCCTATCAAGATGAGCCCGGAAGAAATCAGGAGGACTGAAGACTGGGTAAACGATAAAATCAAAGCCGATTACCCGGTAAAAAAGGAGGAGGTAAAACTTGCCGAGGCTAGGGTGCGCGGAGCTATCGGCCTCTTTGGAGAAAAGTATGGCGACATTGTCAGCATTTATCATATCGGAGATAATAAAGAGACGGCGAGTCTGGAGTTTTGTGGTGGGCCTCATGTAGAACGGACCGGTATCCTGGGACATTTTCATATAATCAAAGAGGAAGCGGTAGCATCCGGAGTGAGGCGCATCAAAGCTGTTTTAAAATAAACGCCGAATAACTAATGAAATTTCCGCCATTCTCTTTTCCTAAGGAACACGGAACTCGTTATGCTCTGGTTTTTGCTCTGGATGCTGGCCAGGGATCTTTTTCCACGGCGGCCGTAGAATATAGTCATAAAAATAAACCTAAGATTCTGGCTTCTTCCAATGGAGAGAGTCTGCCAAGCGAAATTGGTTCCGAACTAGGTCCTAAGACTTTGGAAGAATTGGGTAAGGTAATAAAAAATTTATCTGATTCTTTCCCTGGCAGGTCTCTACCAAGGCGTCAAAGTAGGGCGGTGTGTGTGTTGGGGGCTCCTTTTTATACCGCCAAGACCTCTGTAATTAAATTCCGCTCCAAGGAACCGGTTTTAGTGACAGAAGCTCTGATAAATAGCATGGTTAGTTCCGGAGTAAAGCCAGCCTTAAACGACAAACCTTTGGTGATAGCCAAAAAAATATTGGGGGTACTTATTAACGGATACCCGAGCAATTCTCCTGTTGGCAAAAAAGGAACCGCAGTGGAAGTTCACTACTTTGAAAGTGTCGCGTCAGAAGTTTTAGTTAAAAAAATAAGCAAGGCTGTGGAACCTTTAATAAACTCATCTTTATCCTTTGAACCCGCTTCCTTATCGGCTTTCATATCATTAAGAGATGAGTTTAAGGCTCCTGACGATTTTCTAATGTTGCTACCGGGAAAGAAAATCACTGAAGTCTCGTTAATACGGGATTCACTCTTGCGCTCGACCGTATCTTTTCCTATGGGCACAGAAGACATTCAATATGGAACCAAATCTAAATCCAAGGAAATTTCCAGATCGCTGAAGATACTTAAGGAGAGGGGTCACGAATCCAAAGTAAATCTACCTGACAAAACGGATACTGTGATTTCGGATTGGGTCAAAAGTTTTAACGCTTCTCTTGCGGAGTTAGAGGAGGGAGGGCCATTACCGCCAGTTTTTTATATTCTGGATTCTTTCGGAGCGGATATCTACCTCAGCCTTTTTAAGGCGCCTGGCAGATACGGCCTTCGTCTGCCGCTTGGAGTTTCGCTCCGTCTTCTGGGTTTAAAAGAGTTACAAGGTACTTTTGACTCGGGGTCATCTTCTTTTCCAGATCCAGCCGCACTTTTGGCCGCCCTTTATGTGCAACACACTTTCTAAGTCTAGTATCCACAGAGTATTTAAACACTTGCGTGTTATTATAAATCTACATGGCTAAAAACCCCTTTGAAGATGTCTCGCCTTCCGGTCGTTCTAGGAGGGCTCTGTCGGATGTTCTCCCCGGAGAAAGAAGGCGTCCTAGAGAAAATCGGGAAGTTTCGAATGAAGAGGATTACGAAGAACCTTTATTCTCCCGTATGTCCACCAAGCTCATATTACTAGCTTTCGCTGTTCTTATAATTATAGGAGGGGTTTCTTATTCTTTGTGGGTAGGAGCCACAGTTACCCTAACCCGTAAGTCTGTCTCCTCCACCCTCGATGCTAGTGTGGTCGCAGAAGAAAGAGCTCCGGCCGGAGGTCTGGGGTATGTAACTCTTTCCATTTCTAGAGTCTCAGAAAAAGAAGTCCCGGCTACCGGTGAGAAAAATGTTGAGAAAAGAGCTGCCGGAACTATCGTCATATATAACAATTACAGTGCGGCAAGCCAGCGACTAGTTACTAACACCCGATTTGAAACTCCTGAAGGAAAGATCTACCGTATAAGCGCGCCAGTAGTTATTCCCGGAAGAAAAGGCACCGGTTCAAATACTACTCCCGGAAGTATAGAGGCCGTAGTGACTGCAGATTCTCCTGGAGAAGAGTACAACGGGCCCCCGACTGATATGACTATTCCCGGCTTCAAGGGTACTCCCCAGTACTCCAAATTCTATGCCCGTTCCAAGACCTCTTTTGTCGGAGGATTCCGCGGAGTAGTCAAAACAGCCAAACCAGAAGATTTAGCTGCCGCCCGTGCAGAAATTGACATCTCTCTCCGGAGTGACCTCATGTCCGAAGCCCGTGCCGAACTGCCCCCCGGCTACATCCTGTTTGAAAAAGCTGTCGGCATTAAATATGAAGACCAATCACCTCCGGAATCTAACCTGGTCAAACGCAAAGCCTCGTTGCTTGCGGTTATATTCGACCACGCCTCTCTCGCCCTATATCTTGCCACCCGGTCAGGCGTTAACAGCGAAAACGCTCCTGTACATATAGCTTCCATAGAATCTAGCGTTACCCCGCAGTTTTTGAGCCCCATATCGGAAGAAACTCTGTCTAAAAAGAAGCTGTCGGTCCACTTTACCGGCACTCCGACTTTCTGGTTCACCTTAGACGAAACTAAACTCATTGAAGATATTGCTGGTAAGCCTAAAGACGCTCTTTCTGAAATATTTGCATCCTATGTTGCCATCAAGGACAAAGAGGTGCGGGTATCCGTACATCCATTCTGGTTATCCCGTATACCGGAAGACACCTCTGCTATAACCGTCCGAGATGAAAGCGGCGAGGGAAGTGAATAACCTTGCAGTTGACGCCTTTCTATACATTTGGTAGGGTACTCAGCGTTTTGTCCTCGAAGTAATGCCGAACGAAAAAAGCGAAACTCTTCCGGAGAGACCAACAGGAGTAATCCTGGAGGCCTACCCAAACACCCTTTTTAAGGTGCGTTTGGAATCAGGCGAGGAAGTTCTTGCTTATCTTGCTGGAAAGATGAGACTTCACCGTATACGCGTAATTATCGGAGACCGTGTAGAGGTGGAACCTGGTCCGTACGGAGGTAAGAGCAGAATTGTTCGCAGGCTTTAAGCGTCAGCATACAAGGGCAGAATTTTTTTGTTTTTAGCATTCTATTATTTACGAAAAACGATGAAAGTCCGAGCTTCGGTAAAAAAAATATGTGCCAAATGCAGAACCGTCCGGCGCAAGGGACGAGTGGTAGTTATTTGTAGTATTCCTAAACATAAACAAAGACAAGGATAATTTTATGCGTATAGCTGGAATCACCATACCCGAAAAGAAACCCTTACAGATTGGCCTGACCGCTATATATGGCATAGGTCGCTCTAAAGCTTCGGAACTCATGTCAGAAGCAAAGATACCCCTCGGTTTGCGCCCCAAAGATGTATCTCCTGAATTAGAAAATAAACTGCGGGGCATTATTGAAAAAATGAAGGTGGAGGGCGAACTGCGGAGAATTATTTCCGGTAATATTAAACGCCTTAAGGATATAAAAAGTTACCGAGGTTCAAGACACGCCAAAAGACTGCCGGTCCGCGGAGGCAGGACCAAGACGAATTCCCGCACTGTCCGCGGTAATACGAGACGCACTATGGGTTCCGGCCGACGCACGGTAGAAAAGACATAATAATATGGGTAAAAAAAGAGTTATCAAGAAAAGTGGTGGGGAAGTGGACGAATCAATGCGTGCCAAGTCCCTTTCCCAATCCGGCAAGAAGCGCCTGGAACACGGGGTTCTGCATATTGAAGCTACCTACAACAACACCAAGGTGGTTTTGACCGATGTTAAAGGCAACTCCGTAGCCTCTTCTTCAAGTGGAGCGCTGGGTTTTGCCGGAGCTAAAAAAGGAACTCCTTTTGCGGCTGCCAAGGTGGGAGAACTACTGGCGGATAAAGGTATACAGCTCGGACTTAAAGATGTAGATGTGATGATTAAAGGGGTCGGTGCCGGAAGAGAGTCGGCCGTCCGGGCTTTTATCGGCAAAGGTCTTAATATTCTCTCCATAAAAGACGTGACTCCGGTTCCGCATAATGGGCCGAAGCCCCCGAGGGCAAGACGCGTATAAATATATGAAACTAGGACCTAAATTTAAAATAGCGCGTCGTCTCGGGTCTCCTATATTTGAGAAAACTCAAACCCAGAAATACCAACTATCTCTCAGTAAAAAAGAGGAGTCGGGTAAGCGTTTCCGAAGAGCCCGTTCTGAATATGCCCGCCAGCATAACGAAAAACAGAAGGTACGCCTGACTTATGGCGTAACCGAGAAGCAATTCCATAACTATGTAAATAAAGCCCTCGGGGTTAAATCCGAAGTGGGTAAGCCGGCGGAATTGTACCAACTACTTGAGAGCCGCCTAGATAACGCCATCTATCGTCTGGGTTTGGCTCCAACAAGGAGGGCCGCCCGTCAGATAGTATCCCACGGTCACATCACAGTGAACGACCGTAAAGTAAATGTACCTTCCCTTACCCTCTACGAAGGAGACATTCTCGGTATAAGGAAAGGAAGTGAGACTGCGGGTGTGTTTTCCGGGTTAGTAGAGAAACTAAAGGACCGAACCATACCTTCCTGGCTGTCTTTCTCCTTGGAAACCAGAGTTGGTAAGGTCAGCGGTAAGCCGGCGTTCGATCAGACTTCCTTGGAGTTGGATTTTCCTTCCGTGTTCGAGTTCTATAGTCGCTAGGAACTTGCGCACATTATAAATTTATTGTATATTTAGTAGGTTTTTATATTCAAAATTATGGCCGAACTCAATGTCGTTTTACCGGAGAAGCCGAGAGTTATAAAAGAAACCGAAACCGGCGGTCAGTATGAAATTGATGGTCTTTACCCGGGTTACGGACACACACTAGGCAATTCCCTTCGCCGCATCATTTTGTCTTCTCTCCCTGGAGCCGCCATTACGGAGGTTAAAATTGATGGTGTTCAGCATGAATTTTCCACTATTTCCGGTGTGGCAGAAGATGTGGTGACTATTCTGCTCAACCTTAAAAGGGTACGTCTGTCTATATCTTCCGACGAACCTCAAACTCTGACCCTCTCTGGTAAAGGAGCTTGTGCTTTGACGGCTAAAAATATAGAGCATGGAGGACAGGTGGAGATATTGAATCCTGACCAAATTATAGCCAACCTGACGGACAAAAACGCCTCTATTTCCATAGAAATGAAAGCTAGGAGAGGTCTCGGCTTTGTACCCAAAGAGGTAATAGAAAAAGAAAGGGTGGATATAGGCACGATTACTATGGACGCCATCTTTACTCCTATCCGCCGGGTTAACTATGAGGTAGAAAATATGCGTATTGGCGACCGGACGGACTTTAACCGCTTGCGGATAAGTTTGGAAACCGACGGCACCATAGGACCAAGAAAAGCTTTGGAGGAGGCCATCCGCATAATGATTCTACAGCTCAAGGCTGTGGTTGGTTTTGTGGAGGAAGTAGAAGTCCCTGAGGCTGAAAAAGAAGAAGCTCCTAAAGAAGAACGCCGGAGAGAAATTGATCCAGAAATACTCAAGACCAGAGTAGAAACCCTAGACCTCTCCGCGCGCACTATTAACGCCCTGACTGTTTCCGGCGTCCGGACCGTAGGCGGCTTGGTTAGAAAGCGGGAGGAAGACATTCTGGATATAGACGGTCTTGGTACCAAGGGCATTCAGGAAATAAAGAAGTTCTTAATTTCTATCGGAACCACTCTTAAATAAAATTTATGCGACATCATAAAAAAGGTCGAATACTGAAAAAAACTCCGGAACAAAGGCGTGAACTTTTGCGCTCTCTTTCCAGACACCTGATACTGCGCGGGTCGATTATGACCACCGAAGCCAGAGCCAAAGAAATGCGCCCATATCTTGAGAGAATGGTTACCTACGCCAAAAAAGGGACTCTTTCTGGCCGGCGCATGCTACTCGCCTCCTTCAAGAACGATAGTCAGGTCGTACGAAAGTTAATGCAAGATATAGCGCCTAAATATAAAGAACGCGCCGGAGGGTATCTACGGGTAATCAAAACTTCCCCAAGAAAAAGCGACTCCGCAAGAAGGGCCGTAATTTCTTTCGTATAAAAATATGCAAAAAGTTATTGATGCCAAAGATAAGAAAATAGGCAGGATTGCAACCGAAGTAGCCGCTTTGCTTCTGGGTAAAGACTCGCCCTCTTTCGTAAAAAATAAAACTCTGAATAGGGAGGTTCGCGTGCTTAATTGTTCCGGTATGGATTTAAATGCTAAACGCCTAGAGTATCTTTCCCAAAAGAGATACTCCGGTTACCCAGGAGGCCTTAAGATAGTCTCTGCAGGTAAGGTTATAGAGAAGGTCGGAAGAGGTGGACTCCTACGTTTAGTAGTCAGGAATATGCTACCCAAGAATACCTTGCGGACGAAAAGACTTAAGAATTTGGTAACCGAGGAATAAAACCCATGAAAATAACCGAAAAGACAACTGAAAGATATATAGAAGCCATAGGCCGGAGGAAGACTTCGGTTGCACGGGTGCGCCTGTCTCCAGGCAAGTCTGGTGCAGTTATTAACGGCACTCCGGTCGGAGAATATTTTCGCATGCCGGCTCTGCAACACGCCGCACTCTCTCCCCTTAAAGACCGGACGGACTCTTTCGGTATTTCCGTATTGGTCAGCGGTGGGGGTATTTCTTCTCAAGCGGAAGCCGTAAGACACGGGCTGGCTACAGCACTTTCTAAACACGATCCGGAAGCTCGCAAACCCTTAAAAAAACAAGGATTCTTAAAGCGCGACAGTAGAATGAAGGAGCGTCGCAAATTCGGTCTTAAAAAAGCTCGCAAAGCCGCACAATGGGCCAAACGCTAGTTTGGGACATTGTGCAGGGAAGGGGGTCGGGGAAACGGGAGTTTCCCCATGGCGGAAGGCAGGCCATTTTAGTGGACGTCGGAAAACCGAAGGGTTTCCGAGGTGCATATATGGGCCAAACGTTAGCTGGGAGCATTGTTCGGGGAGAAGGGTCGGAACAGAAATAGGTAAATATGAAAGAAGAAAAAAATTCCAAAGAAAAGCCTCTGGAGGAGGAAGTGGCGGATCTTGTACCGGAAGAAGAGGAGGAAAATCCGGCGCTTCTCCTTAAAAAACTGCGCAGTAAACTTAAGACCTGCGAAGCTGAACGCAAGGAATATCTAGATAATTTACAAAGAAGCCGGGCGGATTATATCAACGCAACCAAACGCTCTAACTTAGAAAAAGAGGAAGCCGCCCTGGAAGGAGTTGGTAATATTCTCCGGGATATATTTGAGGTAATAGAATCTCTGGAAACTGCCATGGCCTCAGACGCCTTCCAAAAACTACCGGAGGATTGGAAACATGGTATGGAAGCAGTTAAATCTAAGGTAGAATCTCTACTCCGCAGCAACGAAGTCGAGAGGATACATCCGGAAATAGGCGTCTTATTTAATCCGGAGGAACAAGTGGCAGTCGGGTCGGTAGAAACCAAAGATTCAGAACTCGACCAGACTGTAACCCAAGTTCTCCGAGACGGATTTCGGAGAAAAGGTAGAATTTTGCGTCCAGCTAGTGTCAAAATTTTCAATTTTTAGTTTAAAATAATAAGAATCTAACCTACAAAACATATGAGTAAAATTCTGGGTATAGATCTGGGTACAACCAATTCCGCTATGGCCATTGTGGAGGGTGGGGTAGCTCGAATTCTTGAAAACTCTGAGGGGGCCAGGACGACCCCGTCCATAGTGGCTCTATCTAAGACTAAGGAGCGTTTGGTTGGGACTGTGGCTAAGAGACAGTCGGTTACCAACCCGAAAAACACTATATTCCAGATAAAGAGATTTATCGGACACTCTTTTGACGAACCCTTGGTTCAAAAAGATATTAAGGCGGTCACTTACGAATCGAGAAAAGGATCCACTGGTGGTATGGAAGTTAAGATGGGGGAAGAGTGGCACAGACCAGAAGAGATTTCCGCTATGATTCTTGGGAAACTAAAAAGCGACGCTGAAACCCGTCTCGGTGAAAAAATAACCGAGGCGGTAATTACTGTACCGGCCTATTTTAATGATTCCCAGAGACAGGCCACGAAAGATGCGGGTAAAATTGCTGGTCTGGATGTTAAACGCATCATTAACGAACCGACGGCGGCGGCTCTGGCTTACGGTTTTAATAAGAAGAAAAATGAAAAGATAGCCGTCTTTGATTTTGGTGGAGGTACTTTTGATGTTTCCGTTTTGGAAGTGGGGGATGATGTGATTGAAGTTAAATCTACAGATGGAGACGCTCATCTTGGTGGTAAAGATTTGGACCAAAAAATAATTAATTGGCTGGCAGAATGGTTTATCAAGGAACACGGTGTGGATTTACGCAAAGACCCTTTGGCAAGACAGCGCCTAGATGATGCGGCGGAAAAAGCTAAGATTGAACTTTCCACCGCAGTTCAAACCGAAATAAACCTGCCCTTCATAACTTCCGGAAGTGATGGACCTCTTCACCTGGTAAAAAATATGACTCGTTCGGAACTGGAAGAATTGACCGGGGAATTCGTGGAGCGGGCTATGGAGATAACCAAGAGGGCAATGTCAGCTTCCCCATTTAAGGTGAGCGAGATTAACGAGATTATCTTGGTCGGAGGTCAGACCCGGATGCCCATGATTCAAAGGGTGGTTACGGACTTTTTCGGCAAAGCTCCACATATGGGAGTAAACCCGGACGAAGTGGTCGCGGTCGGTGCGGCCATTCAGGGGGGAATACTAGCCGGAGATGTTAAGGATATATTACTCTTGGACGTTATACCTCTGTCTCTTGGCATTGAAACTATGGGAGGGGTGGCCACTAAACTGGTTGAACGCAATACCACTATTCCGACCAGTCGTTCTCAAGTTTTCTCTACTGCTTCAGACAATCAGACCTCAGTGGAAATACATGTAGTGCAAGGAGAAAGACCTATGTCGGGGGATAATAAATCTCTCGGCCGCTTCCATTTGGACGGTATACCGCCTTCCCCGCGAGGCATGCCTCAGGTGGAAGTTACTTTTGACGTGGACGCTAACGGTATTCTATCGGTTACCGCTAAAGATAAGGCTACCAATAAAGTCCAGTCTATACGCATAGAAGCCCGCTCTTCCTTGTCGGAAACGGATATAGAGAGAATGAAAAAAGAAGCAGAAGAACATGCCACCGAAGACGCAAGTAAAAGGGATTTAGCGGAGAAGAAAAATTCTCTGGAGCAGTTGATTTACACAGCTGAAAAGTCTCTGAAAGAAGCCGGGGACAAGGTGCCGGCAGAAATTAAATCTGGAATTGAAAAGAATATTGAAGAATCTAAAAAAGCCAAAGAAAGCGGGGATGCGCAAGTCTTGGGAGTAGCCATACAATCTCTCTCCGGAGAGCTTTCTAAAATTGGCGAACATCTCTACAAACAAAACCCCCCGAGTGAGCCCGGCCAAGGAGAAAAGAAAGAAGGCGACAACCCTTCGGAAGAAACTCCTAAATAGTGCGCTTAATCTTGTCCTTAGTTATACTCTGTAAATAATGAATCCCGTTAGAGGTAGTGGACACTAATTAAACAAATGAACACAAAGGTCAAATTTATAAAAAGTTTGGATAATATGGGCACGGACTATCGGTCCACGCCCTACCTCTAACGGGATGAAAGACTACTATCAGATTCTGGGAGTTTCTAAAAACGCTTCGGAGGAGGATATAAAAAAAGCTTTCCGTACTTTGGCGCATAAGTATCACCCGGACAAACAAGGCGGCGACGCCAATAAATTCAAGGAGGTCTCGGAGGCTTATAGCATTCTCAGCGATAAGAAAAGGCGCGCAGAATACGATTCCGGAGGGGCCTCTTTTTCTGGCAACGCCAATCCTTTCCAAGGAGCAGGTTTTGGTAATTTTGATTTCTCTCAATTTGAAGATGTGTTTGGTGAATTCGGGTTTGGAGATGTTTTTGGAGACGTGTTCGGCGCTGGAAACCGCAGAGGCCGGGATATATCCATTGCCGTAGAAATACCCTTTGAAGATTCGGTCTTCGGAACTGAGCGCAGAGTTTTGATTCAAAAAACTTCGCTTTGCGGAACTTGTAGCGGAAGCGGGGGTAAGAAAGGAAGCGAAATAATCACCTGTAAAACCTGTAACGGCAAAGGGCGCATACGGGAATCCAGGCGTTCTTTCTTCGGTACTATTTCCGCCGCTAGAAGCTGCGAAACCTGTGGGGGCACAGGCACCCTAGCCAAGGAGTTCTGTGCTTCTTGCCGAGGCAAGGGGGTTCTCCGTAAAGAAGAAGAGATAAGGGTGATAGTACCGCCGGGTATAGAAAATGGTGAAATAATACGCCTATCAGGCCAAGGAGAAACGGCTCAGAAGGGGTTAGCTGGAGATTTGTATGTAAAGATCCAAGTGAGGTCTCACAAAAGCATGCGCAAAGACGGAGTTAATCTTGCCACAGAAATGTCCATTAAGCTGACAGATGCCCTGCTCGGTATCAGCAGAGAAATAGAAACCTTAGACGGTAAAATTACCGTATCCGTACCTTCCGGAGTCGCAGATGGGGAGATATTGCGGGTAAGGGGTAAGGGAATCCCGTATGATAAGGGAAAGAGAGGTGATTTAATGGTTCGGGTGTCTGTTTCCATGCCAAGAAAACTTTCAAGACGAGCCAGAGAACTAGTGGAAAAACTTAAAGAGGAAGATATTTAATAAAAATAATGCAGATAGATTACATAATTATAGGAGCATTCTCTCTAATTCTTATCGGCACCGCTTTTTATATGGGTAGAAGCCGGATGATAGCTCTTATTGCTTCCACTTACATAGGCATTCTTCTTTACGGCTCATTTCCTTGGGTTGCTTCTTTGGTTCCGGATGCTTCTTCCGCTTTGTTTGCAACCGGCATAGGTTATGGTCTCCTCTCAATCTTCATAGGTCTAGCCTATCTAGCCATGGCTCCGGCTGTGTGGGAAGGATTCGGTCCTGGCCCCTACGGAGAGTTTTTCCCGGCCGTACTTCTTGGGGTCGGCTGGGGAGTTCTGCTTCTACTCGTTGCCCATTTCCAGATTCCCATAGACTCCGTTTACAAACTGCCGACGATTCTAAATCCTGTGTTTTCTTTTACCTACGCCTCCTTCTGGCTTCTGATACCTCCACTTATTGCAATCTTTGTCGCTTCTAGACGTTAGTTAGATATGCAGTGGTACAAAATAGTACCCCGCATACTTCAAACAATAGCTTGGGGTCCAACTAGGCTGGCCTTTAATCATTTCGCTGAATTTGAAGTCCATGGTTTAGAAAACTTGGAAGGTTTGCCTCAGGCCATATTCGCGGCTAATCATGAAAGCGAGATGGATCCTATAATAGTTACCGCCGCCCTCTCTCCATTCTCCAAATTCGCGCCCATGTTTTACTTGGCACACCCGCCTCATATTTTCAAAGAAAAAGTATTTGGCTGGAGAAGGTTCCTATATAAACCTATATTCTTTAAATCCTGGGGGGCGTATCAATTTATAGACGGACTTAAAGATTACTCCTTATCTCTCTCCCTCCATAAAAAAATAATAGAAAATGGAAATAGCTTTTTAATATTTCCTGAAGGTACAAGGAAAAGAAAGGGAAAGGAAAAACCTAAAGCCAGAGGTGGAGTTTCTTATCTCGCAGACTCTACCGGAATTCCGGTTGTACCAATATCCATATCCGGCCTATACGAAATAGATCTTTGGATCTTTTTTAGAAAAGAAAGAAAGGTTGCTGTCAGATTTCATCAGCCAGTCTATTTCAAATCTACATCTGCTGATTTGGTCTTGGATTATTACAAATTTTCCGTAGAAATTATGGAGACAATCCATAAAAACACAGAGATGGTAATAAAAACGCACACACATCCTGGACACGCAAAAAATACTCTTGGGAATAGGTTTTTCTCATTTTTGGTAACCCCTATTTTAAATATTATTCCAGCAAGCTGGAGAGACGCCCTGAGAAGGACTCATTCTTCGGCCGAAGCTGTAATAGACAACCGCACTGGCCATAAGGCCTTGGAAGTCTTGTACTCGGGCGGGAATGTTAAGCATGGAGTAAGACGGTGGCAGAAAATATTTCACAAACTCTGGTTTACCACCAAAAATGCCCGTGCAATCAAAAACCGCCTATTATTGGTAAAGACAGAACTTAAAATAGAGCTCCAAAAGTTCCTAGAAACTGGTTCTAATTTTTCTTTGCTTAGCATTGCTTCCGGTTCTGCCCGTGCCGTAATTGAAACAGCTGTGGAGCTGATTCCTGCAGAAAGCAAGAATTTCAATTTCACCTTTCTGGATAAAGAGAGCTCAGCTCTTGATTATAGCCGTAAATTGTCGGGAGAATTATCTTTTGAGTACCCTTCTAACTGGGTCCTCGGCACAGCCAATGATTTCCTAAAATCTACAAAAAACACCTACGATATAGTAGAGATGGTCGGACTGATGGATTATTTCGAGGATGATAAAACTGTAGAAACTTTCTGTTCTATTTTTTCCCGGCTTAATGAGGGAGGGTGCCTCATAACTGCCAATATAATGCCTAATCCGGAAGTCCCATTTATAACTAAGGCTATCGGATGGAAAATGGTTTACCGGACTCCGGAGAAATTTGCTTCGCTTTTAAAAAAAGCTGGCTTCAAAAGAGATAACTTGGAGATCTATATAGAACCACTCTGTGTGCACTGTGTTATAATTGCGCGGAAATAGGTCCTCATGGAGATTTTCGCAATTTCCGGAATCATTAATGCTGTCGTGGCTGTGAGTTTCGGCGTTCTGGTTTTGACTAAAAACTGGAAAGGTACGGAACAAAGGCTGTTTTTTCTGTTGACCTTTTTTCTAGCCATCTGGGGCTTTTGTTATTCACAGTGGCAACTCTCTGTTACCGAGGAGGAAGCTCTATTTTGGGTACGCGCCCTCTCCGGGGCTTCCGTTTTCATTCCAGTTTCCTTTCTAGACTGGATACTAGCCACTCTCGGCAAATCCCGGAAACTAATACCTGTCTTTTACCTTGCAGCACTGATTGCGGCTTCCTTTTCTTACACCTCGCTCATGGTTCCAAGTGTGGGTCCAGAATTGAATTTCCCATATTGGCCGAAAGCCGGGATACTCTACACCTTTTGTATTTTCGTGGCTTACGCAGGAATGGTTCTTTATGCCGTATCGGCAATTACAAGTTCTTTTTTAAAGGCCAGGGATTCAAGGACCAGAGGAAGACTCTTGTATATCCTGGCGGGAGCAATACTGGGGTTTGGGGGTGGCGCCACTAATTTTCCCCTTTGGTACGGCATACCTATACCGCCATACGGAACATTTCTAGTGGCAGCGTTCCCTTTCCTCCTTGGCTACTCCATTATCCGGCACCGCCTGTTTGATCTTAAGACCATAGCGGCTGAAATACTAACCTTCTTTATATTAATAATACTTCTGGTTCAGACGGTCCTTGCCAACACTTTGTCGGAATTTATTTTGCGCTCTGTGTTTCTGATTTCGGTAGCCGTGCTTGGAGTCTTACTTACTAGAAGTGTTTATAAAGAGGTGGAGGCCAGGGAAGAAATTGAAAAACTAGCCAGAGATTTAGAAGTAGCCAATAAAAAACTTAAAGAACTGGACCAACTGAAATCCGAATTCCTTTCTTTTGCCACCCACCAACTACGCAGCCCTTTATCCGCCATTAAAGGTTACGCCTCTCTCGTCATAGAAGGCTCCTACGGCATCATTTCTCCTTCGGCTAAAGAAGCTAGTCAGCGTATATTTGAATCCGCCCAAGGGCTGACCAAGATTGTGGAAGACTTTTTGAATATTTCCAGAATTGAACAGGGTAAAATGAAGTACGAGTTTGCAGAAGCGGATGTGGCCATACTGACTAAAGAAGTAGGGGAGGAGCTCCGCCCTAATGTGGAGAAGGCCGGACTAAATATGTCTTTCGTAATCGACGGTAAAAAATCTTACATAGCGCGGGTGGACATAGGAAAAACTAGACAAATAGTAGGTAATCTTATAGATAACGCCATAAAATATACCAAAGTCGGCAGCATATCCGTTTCCGTAAAATCGCCGGTAACTGGACTCGTACGCATCGAAGTCAAAGACACCGGAGTTGGAATTGACCCGGAAACTATGGAGCGCCTGTTCCAAAAGTTTTCCCGTGCCTCTGACGCTAACGCCAGCAATACTTCCGGCACCGGTCTCGGCCTGTATGTGGCTAAGGAGATGGCTACAGGCCAAGGAGGACGTCTGTGGGCGGAGTCGGATGGTAAGGGGAAGGGGAGCACCTTCATCGTGGAGTTTCCAGGTTTATCCTAAAATGTGTTGGAATAGAGGGGCTTTTTTGCTAATATCTCTCTATGTCCGATAAGAAAATCTTACTCTCCGGTATGCAGCCTTCCGGCAAGATGCATATAGGTAATTACCTCGGAGCTCTCCGACAGTTTGTGGAACTTTATCCCTCCTACGATAGTCTTTTCATGATCGCTGACTATCACGCCCTCACCTCCCTTCGAAGAGCCGACCAACTACGAGCCAATATTATGGAGGTCGCTAAAGACTACCTAGCTATAGGATTAGACCCGGAAAAAGTTGTGATATTTCAGCAGTCTGATGTCCCGGAGCACGCGGAACTAACCTGGATATTCAACTGCCTCGTAACAGTTCCTTTTCTTATGCAAGCTCATGCCTTTAAAGACAAGCAGAGTAAGGGATTGGAAGCTAATGTCGGCTTATTCGACTACCCAATGCTTATGGCTGCAGACATCCTCATATACGGAACTGATGTCGTTCCGGTTGGTCAGGACCAGCGTCAACACGTGGAATACGCCAGAGAAGCCGCCTCTAAATTTAATCTTGCTTTTGGACCAGTTTTTAAAGAACCGGCGGAATACATAATGGAAAATGTGGCCATCATTCCAGGAATAGATGGGCGCAAAATGTCTAAGAGCTATGGAAACACGATTCCTCTCTTTGGCACAGACGAAGAAATCAAGACGGCTGTTGCTAACATAAAAACCGACTCCACCCCCAAAGGTCAGCCTATGGATAAAGACAAGGACACTGTCTTCGCCCTCCACCGGCATTTCAGTCAAAAAGATTTACCTGACCTAGAAAAAAATTATCAGGAAGGTTCTATTGGTTACCAGGAATCTAAAAATTTACTTGCGGAAAACATTTTGAATATGATCCGACCCCTAAGAGATAGGCGAGACGCAATTTCTGACAAAAAAGTAATTGACATTTTGAAAACTGGTGGAGAAAAAGCTAGAGAACGAGCCGAAGAAAAGATGCGCGTGGTACGCAAGGCTGTCGGAGTAACTCTTTAAATTTATGGAGCGCACCCTGATTAAAGACGCTGCCGGGAAACTTGGAGAAAAAGCTACTCTTTCCGGATTTGTAGAAACTGCGCGTATTCAAAGCAAGTTAATATTCTTAATTCTTCGGGATATTTCCGGCTCCATACAATGTGTCATAGGCAAAGAGAGCCCGGCTTTTCCGAGTGCCCAAAACTTGTCTCTGGAATCAGTAGTTTCAGTTACCGGCTCGGTAGTCGCCGCCGCCCAGGCTCCTGGTGGATATGAGATACAAGTGGAATCTATAGAAGTCCTCTCCACCGCGGAACCAGAATTGCCTATACCGGTAGTCATTAAAGCCGGGGAAGACACGGAAGCCCCGACCCGTTTTGATTACCGCTGGCTCGACCTAAGAAAACCTGGGAAATCCAAAATATTCCGAGTCTGGACGGAATTGGAGAGAGGGTTCCGTAAATACTGGTTAGATAACGGTTACACCCAAATCTACACCCCGTCTTTCATGCAAACGCCTTCTGAAAGCGGGGCGGATGTGTTTGAAGTTAACTATTTTGACCGCAAAGCTTACTTGGCTCAATCTCCGCAGTTTTATAAACAAATGGCCATGGCTTCCGGGCTTGAGAAAGTGTTCATGACTGGGCCAGTTTTCCGTGCAGAACTATCCTTCACCACGAGACATATGACGGAATTTACCGGTTGGGATTTTGAGGTCTCTTTTATCAAATCGCATGAAGACCCCATAAGGGAAGAAGAGGGAATGATTGTGGAAGGATTCCGGGCGGTGGCTTCTGCTATGCCGGAATTAAATCTGGAGATTCCTACTCGGCCGTTTCCAAAAATTACCATGGCAGAAGCCAAAAAAGTTTTAAAGGATAAAGATATTCCTTCGCCTGATGAATATGACCTGTCTCCGGAAGAAGAGAGGATTATCGGGGAATGGGCCAAAGAAACCCATAATCACGACTTCGTCTTCGTAACCGAATATCACAAATCCAAGAGCGCCTTCTATCATATGCGCCTCAAGGAAGGTAGTGATTTTTCCAGGCGCGCGGACCTTCTTTACAAAGGATTGGAAGTTACAACTCTGGCACAAAGAGAACACCGGGTGGAAATACTGGAGCGCCAGGCCAAAGAAAAAGGTATGGATACGGAATCTCTCAAAGATTATCTAAATTTCTTCCGCTTCGGTTGTCCGCCCCACGGAGGCGGGGGTATAGGCCCAGGACGCATAATCATGCGTATACTGGATTTACCGAATGTCAGAGAGGCCACTTATCTACCGAGAGATGTTAAAAGACTTAACCCTTAAGCAATACGGGAATGGATTTTGTAGTCAAACAACAAGGTTTTGAGGGACCCCTGGAGAAACTTCTGGAACTTATTGAAGGAAGAAAACTTCACATCAACGACCTGTCTCTTTCTGCAGTTACAGACGAATATCTAAGCTGGTCCAAAGACCTACCAGAGCGCACCATCGGGGATACCGCCCAATTTATACTTATCGCCTCCACCTTACTTCTCATAAAATCTAAATCTTTATTGCCCTCCCTAACTCTTTCCGAAGAGGAGGAGTCGGATGTGGTGGAACTCCAAGCCCGACTGATTGCTTATAAACGCATGAAATTACTCGCAGCCACACTCAAACCCCGTTTTGGCGCATCTTTCATATTCTTGGAAGGGAAGAGGGAAAGACAGCCGGTCTTTTCTCCCGACGCTTCTGTAACCATAAACGGCATTTTCTCCTCAATTAAGACGGTTATTGCCGGCATACCGGTTAAAGAATTCCTACCGGAAACGGTGGTTAGAAAAATTATTTCCCTAGAAGAAATGATCGTCCGTCTTTCCGAAAGAGTCACTCGCTCCATTTCCATTTCTTTTAAAGATTTCACCAAGGGAGTCAAAGAAAGAAAAGAGGTCATTATCGGGTTCCTGGCGGTCTTGGAACTGGTCAAAAGGGGCGCCTTAGCTGTAACCCAGGACTCCGAATTTTCTGAAATACGGATTGAAAGTCGCTCTCCTCAAACACCTTCTTATTCTTAAGCCATGAAAGACTCTCAAAAAATTGAGGCGGTATTGTTTTGGAAAGGGGAGCCTATGACCTTAAGTGCTATATCCAAAGTAACCGATATTTCCCCGAAAAACATTCCAGGGGCTCTTAAAGAGTTGGAGGAAAGACTCCTTAGTGGAGGATTGTGTTTAGTGCAAAGAGATGAAGAGGTGGCTATAGGCACTCGCCCCGAAACCTCTTCTATAATTGAGTCCCTGGCTAAAGAAGAACTCCGGAGAGACATCGGTAACGCCGGACTGGAGGTTCTGTCTATAATTCTCTATCTCTCGCCAGTAGGAAAAAGTCGTGTAGACCACATACGCGGCGTATCCTCCACCTTCACGGTACGCAACCTATTGATACGCGGTCTTATAGAGCGGGTCAGCGCCGAAGGAATACGCGGTCATGCCTACAGACCCACCCTGGAGCTACTGTCCCATCTCGGACTCTCTAAATTGGAGGATTTGCCCGATTACGTTTCTGTCAGAGAAGAAATACTAAACCGGGAAAAAAGAGTTTCCGAAAGCGAAGAAAAAGAAGGAGAGAGTGTCTTTCAAAAACCCGAATCTATATGATTAGAACCAGACACTTTTTTTACGCCGCTCTCTGTCTTTCCGCCGTCGTGGGTGTTGGGGCTGTCTTGGGTTTTTTGAACAGAGAGAAAGTAGCGGTCAATATCGCGCAGGAGACTTTTTTTAAAGAACCGGCATTAGTGGCTAAATCCGCCGTAGTCTACGACCTTAGGGATGGAAAAATAATTTTTAGTAAAGAAGCAGACGCCCAGCTTCCTCTCGCGTCTCTGACTAAAATTATGACCGCGCTTGCCGCCGTTTCTGCCATTCCGGAAGGAACTTCCATACAAATTTCCGAGTCGGATTTAAGACCGGAGGGGGATTCCGGACTACAGGCGGGATCCTTATACAAGCGCGACACACTTCTCTCCTTTGCTTTAACCGCTTCCTCCAATGATGCGGCGGAAGCTTTGGGAGTGGCCGCCGTAGCTTACGCGGGCAATCTTCCGAGCGTCGGCGATTTACTAAAATCCGGAGCCGAAGAGTCGGGATTAACAGGGTCCTACTTTCTAAATCCTACGGGGCTGGATATTTCCTCTTCAACTGCCGGGGCTTACGGTTCGGCGACAGATATAGCTAAACTTCTGGGAGAACTTTCTTCCAAAGCCCCTCATGTATTGGAGTCCACAACCAGAGATAAGATAGAGATACCAGGAGATACAAAAAAGAGGACTCTATCCAATACCAACCCGAACGCCGCCAGAACTCCCGGCCTTCTTGCTTCCAAGACCGGGTACACCGACCTGGCCGGGGGCAACTTGGCAATAATTTTCGACGCGGGATTGCAACACCCCGTAGCTATTGTGGTACTTGGTTCAACGGAAGAAGATCGCTTTACGGATGTAGAAAAACTGATATCTGAGACCAGAAAAGCAATTGCCGGAGATATAAAATAACTAATATACTGAACTCTCCATGGTAATAGATGTAATCAAAATATTTTTACCCTCCACACTGGCTTTTCTTTCCGGCATAGCCATTACTCCGCTCATTGCCGGCTACCTATACCGGAACCACATGTGGAAAAAGAAAGCCGGAAAAATTGGCCTTGGGGGCGTGGCCACTCCGGTTTTTGACGAATTACATAAAGATAAAGAAGTGGGAACGCCCCGGATGGGGGGCCTGGTTATCGGAGCCGGAGTTTTTCTGACCGTACTCATTTTATTTATGGCGGATTACCTATTCGGAGAACCGGTCTTTGATAAATTAAATTTTTTGTCCAGAAATCAGACTTGGCTGCCGCTTATGGCTTTGTTCATAGGTGGATTTATAGGTTTCCTGGATGACTGGATGGAGGTTAAGGGCTCCGGAGATTATATTTCCGGCGGGCTCTCTCTTAAAAAACGTCTGCTTCTTGTTTCTCTGCTCGGCCTTCTGGCGGGATTTTGGTTCTACTACAAACTGGATGTTTTAGGAGCAACTCTGCCTCTCCTTGGATACATTCACTTTGGGATACTTTTCCCGGTTCTCTTTGCGCTGGTCGCACTGGCTGTTTATTCCGGAGGCGTAATTGACGGCATAGACGGGCTTTCGGGTGGAGTGTTCGCAGCTATTTTTTCCGCCTATGGAGTTATAGCTTTCTACCAAGAACAGATAGATTTGGCGGCCTTCTGCTTCACCATTGTCGGAGGGACTCTGGCCTTTTTATGGTTCAATGTCCCTCCTGCACGCTTTTACCTTTCGGAAACCGGCAGTATGGCTCTAACTTTAGCTCTAACCGTAGTCGCCTTTATGACAGACGAGCTGGGCGGAGGCCGGGGATTATCAGTCTTGCCGGTTGTCGCTCTACCTCTCGCCGCCACTACCGGCTCTGTGCTCATCCAGCTATTTTACAGAAAAGTTTTTGGCAGGAAATTTTTCAGAGTAGCGCCTCTTCATCATCATTTTGAAGCTCTGGGTTGGCCCGGCTACAAAGTGGCTATGCGTTACTGGATAGTGAGCGGAGTCTCGGCTATTTTTGGCATAGTGCTCGCCTTAATGCGCTGATTTATGAGAAAAAGTGGTGTAGACAGAATTCTTTTATTACTGGTCCTTATAATTGCCTTCGGTGGTTTTATAATATTTCTTTCCGCCTCTCTTGGTACGCTCTCAAGGGATATAGGAGGATTTGAAAACGCCGCCCTTAAACAGCTATTTGCAGGTCTTTTTGTCGGCGGGCCTCTACTCTTTTTCTTTTCCAGAACCAATTATCGACTTTTACGCCGTTATGCTTTTTTTATCCTGTTTTTTGCCCTACTTCTTACGGCTGCTGTGTTCATTCCCGGTCTTGGCACAAGTCACGGTGGAGCTACCAGATGGCTTGAGTTCATGGGGGTTTCTTTCCAACCGGCAGAACTTCTTAAACTAGCCTTTGTTATCTACTTATCCGCCTGGCTTTCTGGAGTCAGGGAAAAAGTGCGCGACTTTAAATATGGACTCCTTCCGTTTATTTTGATTTCCGCTGTCTCCGGCTTTATCTTAATTCTTCAGCCAGACATAGATGGCCTGTTGATACTAATTGCAGCCGGCCTGGTTGTTTTTTTTGCCGCCGGGGCGCCTCTTAAACACATGGCTTCGGTACTCCTCTTCGGCATAGTCGCCTCCGGTATTCTTTTTTATACCAGTGATTATCTTTCCGCCAGACTGACTACTTTCATAGACCCAGGGAGTTCCGATCTGAGAGCCGAAGGTTATCAGGTCAACCAATCTCTTATTGCCATAGGTTCCGGCGGAGCCCTGGGGAGAGGATTCGGTCGTAGTCTGCAGAAATTTCAGTACCTGCCGGAGCCGACAGGGGACTCCATATTTGCGACCTTTGCCGAAGAGTGGGGTTTTGCCGGTACCTCCATCCTGGTCACCTCTTTCCTGCTCCTCGCCTTACGGGGTCTTTATGTGGCCATGCGCTCGACTGACACCTTCGGTAGACTTTTAGCTGTCGGCATAATCTCCCTTATGTTCGTCCAATCCTCCATAAACGTGGCCTCCATGCTCGGACTTTTCCCACTATCCGGTACCACCCTTCTTTTTATATCTCAGGGCGGAACCGCGCTGGCTCTGGCTTTGGCCGAAGCCGGAATTCTTCTGTCCGTATCCAGAAGAACTTCGGTCTAAAACCTGTGGTCTAAAACCTCTCTGGCGTGCTAATCTTTCTTTTATGCGTATAGTTTTAACTGGAGGCGGTACCGGAGGGCATTTCTACCCCTTGATAGCGGTGGCCGAAGCCCTCAAATCTATAGCCAGGGAAGAGAAGTTTCTGGATCCAGACATATATTTTCTGGGACCAAGCGCTTATGACGATAAGATTTTGTTCGAGGAGAATATAATCTACGCGAAAATCCCGGCCGGGAAATTGCGTCGTTACTTTTCCTTATCCAATCTGACAGATACCCTAAAGACCTTCTGGGGGGTGGTTTTGGCCGTCTTTACTCTATATCGTCTCTATCCGGATGTGGTTTTTGCTAAAGGTGCCTACGGTAGTTTTCCTGTTTTATTTGCCGCCCGCCTTCTTTCCATACCGGTAATAATCCATGAATCCGATGTGGCTCCGGGGAGAGTCAATGCCTGGGCCGGCAAGTTCGCTAAACGCATAGCCGTGTCCTACCCGGACGCTCTTCAATATTTCCCGAAAGATAGAGTCTTTGTTTCCGGACAACCCATAAGAAAAAGACTTCAGGAGCTGGTAAGTGAGGGCGCCCGGGAATTTCTTAAATTGGAGGAGAGATTGCCGGTTGTCCTTGTGCTTGGCGGCTCCCAAGGCTCAACCCCTATAAACGAAGCTCTGCTTGGCATCCTGCCGAAGCTTCTCCAAACTTGCCAGGTTATACACCAGACCGGAGAAAATAATTTCAAAGATATGGAATCTTCCGCCAAGGTAATTCTTAGAGGAAATTCCTTTGCCACACGCTACAAACCTTTTGCTTACTTAAACGAACTGGCTATCCGTATGAGTTACGCCATCGCTTCTCTGGCGGTTTCCCGCGCTGGCTCCTCGCTTCTTGAATTGGCTTACGCTGGCATTCCAGTTATCGTTGTGCCCATAAGAGAAGATGTCAGTCACGACCAGACCAAAAATTCTTTCGCCTTCGGGAGAGCCGGAGCGGGAATAGTAATAGAGGAAAAAAATTTGACTCCTAATATTCTGGATTTTGAAATCACCCGCCTTCTTAAAGACGACACCTTAAGACAGAAAATGTCTCTGGCGGGAAAAAAGCTGGCGGCTCCGGAAGCGGCTAAGAAAATTGCTTACGAGATCGCCAACCTAGCTCTCGCACACGAGAAGAACTGATAAAAATATGGCCGACAAAATAATCACCAGATTTCCACCTAGCCCGACCGGCGCTTTCCAAGTAGGCAACGCCAGAACCGCCCTTTTCAACTATCTGTTTGCCAAACAAAACAGCGGCTCGATAATCTTGCGTTTTGAGGACACGGACAAAGCCCGCTCCACCAAAGAGAGCGAGACAGACTTTTTTGAAGGCCTGGAATGGCTCGGACTCACTTTGGATGGTGTCTATCGCCAATCGGAAAGAGGGCTTATATACCGGCGCTACATAGAAAAAATGATTGCCGAAGGTTCTGCTTATATATCCGATGAGATACCAAAAGAAACCGCCGCCGTAGACAAGAACCGGACGGAAAATGACGAGGATGAAGAAGGGGAGTGGCACGACCCTCTGACTGGTAAGAAAGAAATAGTCCGCTTCAAAAATCCTAAAAAACTTGTAACTTTTAAGGATGAGGTCAGAGGCGAGATATCGGTAGACACGACCGAACTTGGGGATTTTATTATCGCCAAAGGTATGGAGGAACCTCTGTATCACCTGGCGGTAATTATTGACGACTTTGAAATGGGAGTAACCCACATAATCCGCGGGGAGGACGGCATCTACAACACTCCACGCCAAATTCTCCTGCAGGAAGCTATTGGTGCGCCGAGGCCCGCCTACTGCCACGCCCCCTTTATTCTCGGACAAGACAGGAAAAAATTATCCAAAAGGCATGGTACCGGCGCAGTTAAAGAACTGCGAGAAAAGGGGTACTTGGCTGAAGCCCTGGTTAACTATCTGTCTCTCCTTGGCTGGAACCCAGGGACAGAAGAAGAAATATTTACTCTGGAAGAATTAGTTAAATCTTTTTCTTTCTCCGGACTGCAGAGGGCCCCAGCGGTGTTTGATATAGAGAAATTGAATTGGTTCAATCGGGAGCATTTAAAAAGACTGCCGGAAGAGACTTTCATGAAGCTGGTTAAAAAATGGCTCCCTAAAGAAATCCAGACTCTACCGGAATGGAGTGAGGAAAGACTGAAAAGACTTTTACCGGAATTACGCGAGAGGGCTACGGTTCTAAAAGATTTAAGAGACGCCGGAGCGGCCGGAGAATTTGACTATTTTTTCTCCTCTCCTATACCAGACATATCTACGCTCATACCCAAAGATACGACCAGAGGCGAGGTCATAAAACATCTGTCTAAAACGGAAGAATTCCTGTCTGCTATTCCAGAAGAAAATTTTACCAAAGAAAGTATAAAAGAAGCTGTCTGGGCCTACGCCGGAGAGAAGGGGAGGGGTAAGGTCCTATGGCCCATGCGCTACGCCTTATCTGCTAAAATGAAGTCCCCGGATCCTTTCATCATCGCTTATGTACTTGGAAAAACCGAAACCCTTAAAAGAATCTCTGCCGCCCGCGAGCTCCTGTCCTCTGGTACCTAAAACATTACAGAGGATATTACTGCTCCTGTTACTACTTTTGCCTTTCCAAGCAGGAGCTGCCACCGCGGCTGAACTCGCAAGTAAAATCTCGGACAGAAACAAGGAAATAGACGCCCTGGAAGCGGAAATAGCTTCTTTCCAGAAAGACCTCTTGGCCATAGGCAAAGAATCAGAAACCCTGGCTAATGCCATTAAGACCTTGGACTTAAACCGTAAAAAACTTTCTGCCGACATTAATCTGACACAAAAGAAGATAGACCGGGCCACCCTTACCATAAACAACCTATCCGGTGACATTGTGGATAAAGGGAAAAGAATCGGCGTAGTAGAAAATGGCGTGGCAGACAGCTTAAGACTCCAGAACCGCGCTGACAACGAGTCTTTAGTGTTCATACTTTTTAAATATGCAAATTGGAGCAGGTTTTTTGATGCCTTGAACGCAAATGCGGTCAGTAGAGAAGATTTCCGTAATCACGCCAAAGAACTAGAAGAATTGAAGACTTCATTGGAAAAAGATAAAGCCGAAACCGAGAGAGCTAGAGCGGAATTGCAGAAATACCGAACAGACCTGACTTACCAAAAACAATTACTGGATCAAAACCGTGCCGAGAAAGACAAATTGCTTAAAGAGACTAAATCCAAGGAATCGGAATATCAAAAACTTTTGGACGAAAAGCAGGCTAAGAGAGACGCTTTTGCTCTTGAGCTGTACCAATTTGAATCTCAGTTGAAACTAATAGTTGACCCTGGAAGCTACCCAACTGCTAGGAAAGGTATTCTTTCTTGGCCTCTTGCCAATATTTTTGTCACTCAATATTTTGGTAATACCGCTTTTGCCCAAAGTGGTGGATACAACGGCAAGGGACATAATGGAGTGGATTTCCGGGCAATTTCCGGCACCCCTGTAAAGTCTGCCGGAACGGGGGTGGTTAAAGGAACCGGCAATACTGACACCGTCTGTCCTGGGGCTTCCTATGGCCGCTGGGTGCTTATAGAACACGGAAATGGTCTCTCCAGCTTATATGCCCACCTATCCATTGTCAGGGCCTTTCAGGGTCAGGATGTGACAGAGGGCGAAATAATAGGCTATTCCGGCAATACAGGATACTCAACTGGCCCCCATCTACACTTCTCGCTATTTGCTAGCCAGGGAGTGCGTATCCAGGCCATTAAGAGCAAGGTCTGTGCCGGAACATATCTTATGCCAGTAGCTGACCTCAAGGCCTATTTGAATCCGCTTTCTTACCTATAAGATTTTCTGCCGCTATTCTTCCACTCCAATATATTCATAGTTTCTAATTCAATTTTGTCGGCCTTTCGCAAACCTCTTAAAGACGGAGCCGGTACGACTTTGTAATGCGGCGAGGCGTCTAGTTCTTCCGCCAACCACCACAAATCTTTATCAGCTGTAACCCATGTTTCTGGTTTATATTTTCTCAAATCAAACGGTTTAGAAAAAGCTCGCAGAGTTTTCCGGCCATTTTTAATTATATATTCGTGGAAATAAGACATAGCCAATTCACGAGGCGTCTTATAAACCGGGTCACGCCAGCGGATAGTGGAGTGATTGGTTTTAGAAATTGCTCCCCACAATCCGTTCTGTTTAAAAATCGCCAAGACATGATCTTCATCTTCCGGCAGAGTTTGAAAATCCATAAGTAGGGGAGTGTGGCCGTGACAAGCCAGTGCCGCCGCCGC
>JBBTXX010000060.1:0-1547 GCA_038062065.1 Patescibacteria group bacterium | reverse complement strand
TCTGAAAGACATTGAGATATCGCCCGAAGAATTCCGAAAACTTCTCTAATCTTTTCAATGTACTCTTTCCTCCTCTGAATCCCCCACTTTTTCGGGTGAGAAATTCAGGAGAAGCCCCGTACCAGAATCACTTGCGTGAACGGTACGGGGTCTTGGAGCGCCCTGCTCCTTAGATGTGCGCCCACCTCCTATACATGGCTGCCACTCCGGGATCTTCAAGATCCCGAATAGCCTCCTGCTCCGCCAAATCCTCGGTGGAGAGGGGCTTTTTGGCTACCACTTCAAAGTGGTAGCCATCGTTGGCAGCATAGCTGCCGGGGTACTTGGCCAAAAGTCGTAGTTTCCGGAGGGTGAGCTCCGGAATTATCACTTCACCGGGCCTGCGGTGCCCGGCGTCCTTCGTGCTCTCCCCATTAAGATTTGGGGGCACAAAGGATGTTTCCCCTAGGCCGCGGCCCTCCTCATCCGCGTACTCCCAGACTGGACCGCCCATCATCCCATAGTACCCCGTCCACCTGCCAAACTTGGCATTGGACGGGACGCCGAACTTTGTATTGTCTATAGTTTGCCAGCCATTTCTCTTTGCCATTGTTCCTCCAAAGAACTCATCCGCCTAATAAGTTTTTTAGGCAGACGACTGGGTTTCTTCCCAATCCCCTCTCGAGGAATTTCCTTCTATCTTTATGCCACTACTTCCTTCACATAGCGGCAAGATGAACACTAATTCTCTTTGGATCTCTGTTTAGGAATCTATACTTGTAGATCAAATTAACTAATGTCCATTTCGCCGCTGTGAAGATGTTCTCAAGGTGCTGTCGCAATCTCTTAAACCCATCACTTCAATAACTTCAGTGGTGAGCTTGAGAGGTTGGGGAAGGAGTAATCGTAGAAGATTTAATCTAGACTTCTCTTTCCCTTTTCTCTTGAGTTTTTCGCTCATCAAGTAGACGAGCTACCATGTTGTGAATCTCGGTCCTTGCGCGCCTGCGAGAGACAGAAACCTTTTTATCTGCCGCGGAAAGAAAGTATCTGTTGTTCTCTTTCCAGAGAACCTTTACGATACCCCCTACGACCTCAACGGTCAAGGGGTTTCCGCTCTCAATGATGGCCCAGTAACTCTCAAAGAGCTGTTGCTGATTCATTTTCCCTCCTTTGAATCCACCACAGTTGTGCTGGACTCAAGCGAGCGGGGAACCAAGAAGAACGAAGCTTCGAGGTTCCCCTCTGGATCTAGCCAAATGACCAGACCCTTGCGCCGGTTGGCGTCCGGAACGTTGGCTCCGGAAGATCCGAAGACGGAAAGCGGATTACCGACCCTGTTCTATAACCAAGCGCAAGGTCGAAACGCCCCTCCTCGATCATCCTCTCCTGAATCTGATGAGCCAGTATTACCCGAGACAGCTGTGCAGACAACGCCGCGTTCATAAGGTACTCCCTATCCCACGAACCTCCCGTATGGTGAGGCGCTGGCCGAAGCTTTCTGGGGGATGTGGTTTCCCACCGGCCACAGAACCCTCAAGTATTCTCAAAAGCTCTGTGCCCAGAAG
>JBBTXX010000059.1:0-29067 GCA_038062065.1 Patescibacteria group bacterium | reverse complement strand
TCGGCGTACATTCTGGGAAAGACTACTGCTTCCATACTTCCGGTGTAATCCGAAAGTTTTAAGAAAGCCATGCTTTCCCCACCTTTAGTTTGTACGGGACGCAGAGATTCCAAAAGTCCGATCACTACTGCCGGTTCGCCCTCGGACTTTTCTTCCTTGATATCTTTAATGCTGGAAGTTTTTCCAGGACCGATTTTATCTTTGTATTTATCTAAGGGGTGACCAGAAACATAAAGTCCTAATAATTCCTTTTCGTGCTCTAATTTTTCCTCCGGCTTCATAGGTGGAGTTTCCGGTAAAGTTATTTCCGGTGAGCTATCTCCGAGTAGCCCGAGAAGCGACCCTTGACCTTTTTGGTTGGCCTGTTCTTTGTGGAAGGAAAGCAAAGACTCGATATTAAGGAACATAGAGTTTCTTTCTCCAAAACTATCCATGGCGCCGGAGAGAATTAACGCTTCCAGAGATTTTTTATTCAGATTTTTATTCGTTACTCGTGATAGAAAATCTCCCAAAGATACAAATCTTTCGTTTTTGTCCCTCTCGGCGATGATGCTATCTGCAATACCTTCGCCGAAATTTTTTATACTACCTAATCCAAAGCGAATACGATCTTTCTCACCTTTAATCAGAGTAAAGTCTCTCTGACTTTCATTAATGTCCGGTGGTAGGGTTTCTATATCCATGCGTTTACCTTCAGCCACAATTTCTGCGACCGTGTCCAAATCGCCAGACTCCGCGGTTAAAATGGCGGTTATGTATTCTCCTGGAAAATTAGCCTTCATGTAGGCGGTTTGGTAAGCCACTCGGCCGTAGGAAGCGGCGTGAGCCTTGTTGAAGCCGTAAGCCGCGAAAGGCTCAAACAGCTTCCAAAGTTTGTCCGCAAAATCCTTAGTTTGCCCGTGTTTAATAATACCCTCTATGAGCCCGTCTTTTTCCGCGGCCATTTCTTTGGGAATTTTTTTACCTACGGCCTTACGAAACTTATCTGCTTGGAGCCAGGAATAACCCGCTAGCTCTATGGTGGAAAGCAGAAGGTCGTCTTGGTAAACAATCAGTCCGTAAGATTCTTTAAGATATTTTTCCATTCTGGGGTCGGGGTAAACAACCAGGGCCGGGTTATGCTTACGTCGTATATATTCCGGGATGACTTCCATCGGACCGGGACGATACAGAGCCACCATAGCGTTGATGTCGTGAATGGAGGTGGGTTTCAAATCTTTAAGAAAGCGAGTCATACCGCTACCCCCTAGCTGGAAGAGCCCCATAGTTTCGCCTCGCGCCAACATCTCGTAAGTGCGTTTGTCGTCTATGGGTATTTTTTCTGTATCAATATTCAAGTCACGAAATTTTTTTACCAAGCGCACCGAGTCTGCGAGAATAGCCAAGTTGCGTATACCTAGAAAATCAAACTTCATTAGGCCAACTCCGCCGTATTCATCCGTCAGCGCATACATATCGTATTGAGTTATAACTTTCCCGCCTTTCGGATCCTGTTGAAGGGGGGTCCACTCAATAAGGGGAGTGGGAGCGATAACCACACCTGCGGCGTGGACGGAAATGTGCCTGGCGCATCCTTCTATTTTTTTGGCGGCGTCCACTACTTCTTTTGTTTCCAGGTCGCTATCGTATAAAGAGGCAAGCTCTGGAGTTATCTCCAGCGCCCTGTCTATGGTCATGGGGAATCCTTGGGAGCCCATAGGAATTAGTTTGGCTATGCGGTCTCCAACTGCATAGGGTTTACCCATGGCTCTAGCAATATCTCTCACCGCGGCCCGGGCCAGCATAGTTCCGAAGGTTCCTATCTGGGCCACTCTTTCTTCGCCATATTTTCCTTTGGCATACTCAATAACCTCGTCGCGACGGTTGTCCGCCAAATCCATATCTATATCCGGGGCTTTAGGTCTTTCCGGATTCAGAAAGCGTTCGAACGGCAATTTGTAGGCGATTGGATCCACAGTTGTTATGAAGGTTAAGTAGGCGACGATAGAGCCACCAACCGAACCTCTGGTTGTAGTGTAAATATCTTTTTCTCTGGTAAAGCGCAGAAGGTCAGCCACTACCAGAAAATAGGAAGAAAAGTTTTTATCGGCAATAACCCTAAGCTCATATTCTATGCGTTCTTTCACTTCTGGCGTAATTTCCATACTTCTTTCTTTGGCGCCTTGATAAACCGTATCCCGCAGTTCCTGGTCATAAGTTTTGCCACTTTTTATTTCAAATCCAGGGAATTTCCATTTACCTAAATCTAATTCCAGATTACAGGCGTCTGCTATTCGGCGGGTATTTTTTATAGCTTCGGGGAATTTTTTGAAAAGTTCTTGAACCCTTTCTTCTCCGAAGAATGAGAAATCCCCATCGTCTTCTTCGTTTACCCCGGCGACTCCATGTTGAATACGGCGCATAATTTCTGTCGTCTGTTTGTCGCTCGGATTCAGGTAATACACTTCTTGGGAAGCTGCGACTGGCACTTCACATTTCTTGCCGAGCCCTATTATTTTTTCCAGTAAAGACTCCTGCCAATCTAATTCTGGATGCGCGGTTATTTCTAGGTATATATTATCTTTCCCGTATATTTTTTTATATATATTTAGCTTTTCCTCAGCTTTTTTAGCGTCGTTATTCTTAAGAGCCGAAGAGGTATCGCTTTTTAAACAAGGAATAAATCCAATCAATCCTTTGGAATATTTCTCCATCAGCTCCCGGTCAATTCTCGGTCGGTCAAAAAATCCCTCCAAGTAACTTTTAGTTACCAGAGCCATAAGATTTTGGTAACCCTCAAAATCTTTGGCCAGAAGAACCAAGCGATAGCGTTCTCTGTCCACGCTCGGCTGTTTATCATGACGGCTTCTTGCCGCCACATAAAAGTCCACCCCAATTATTGGTTTTATTCCTTCCTCTTTGCAGGCCTTATAAAACTCAATCGCGCCGTAGAGGTTGCCATTGTCTGTAAGCGCCAGAGCGTCCATACCGTTTTCTTTTGCGGTTTCTACTAAGTCATCAATTTTTGGCAGGGCTTGGAGAAGAGAATAGTGGGAGTGGGTGTGCAAGTGTACGAACGGCTGCATAAAGAGAAGTATATCGCCAGCTTGCTCTATTGAACCAGCAACGCTAGTGTGGTGATAGAAAGGCGGGAACAGAAAGGACAAGAAAATGAGCCGGTCACTTAAAGATCTGTGCCTGCGGCTGAAGCGCGTAGCCCTTACCAACCGTTTAAGAGAACACAAATTGTCTCTGAATGTGGGCTCACTGAAAGACGGTGAAGTCGAGACTCAGTTCGGAAAGTTTGTTAACGCGGCGAATTATATAGATGTTCTAGGCAGTGAACTCTCAATCTTGGAAATGGCTCAAGGTGCGTTGTATCTGCGGGCCGTTCGCGGCGAAGCGGGAACCCCTAAGGGCTGTTACGCAGTGTATCGTTGTCAGTCCAATGAATATCCAGACTACCCCAAAAGCGATTTCTATCTCGGACGCTTTGAAAGCCCTACATACGAAACTTTTGAAGCTCTTGAGAAGAAATTCTTCTGCAATATAAAACGATGACGACTGGCCGGGCGAAAGTCCGGCTCTTCTTTTGCTAGAATACAAACATGCAGGACTATATCGTCGGTGTCGATGAGGCAGGAAGGGGACCTTTGGCGGGGCCGGTTTCGGTTGCGGCCATAGCTGTCAAGAAAAATTCTCCAATTTTGAAACTTATACGAGGTATTCGTGATTCCAAACAACTTTCCGAAAAACAAAGAGAGGAGTGGTTTGTGAAAATTAAAAATTGGGAGAAAAGAAAGTTGCTCAAAAAAGCAGTTTCTATGGTTGGTTCCCAAACTATAGATAGGAGGGGAATAGTGCGCTCCGTGCACTTGGCTTTGACGCGTTCTATAAATAAATTATCTGTCTCCCCCAATAGGACTCAAGTACTTTTAGACGGTTCCCTCTACGCCCCCAAAGAATATAAAAATCAAAAAACCATCATTGGTGGAGACGAGAAGGTTTCGCTCATAGCTCTGGCGTCCATAGTTGCCAAGGTGTCCCGGGACAGGCGGATGAAAAGATTATCTAAAAAATATCCAAGGTATGGTTTTGATGTACATAAAGGTTACGGCAGCGCTCTGCATATAAAGTTAATAAGGCGTTATGGGCTTTCGGATATTCACCGCAGAAGTTTTTGCAGAAGTTTTTATAGACCCTTAACCAAAAAGCGCTGATGTAGTAAGTTTCTGGCAGTTGACCTTTTAAAGTATGGAGGCATCTTTGGGTACCAACGAATGGCCTCTTCATTCCTGCGCTCATTGCGTAAGGATGCCGAGAATCATCAGGCATAATCTGAAGACCGAAAAACTTTCCAGCGCGCAGGCGGTTAAAACCAGGGAAGCAGCTTCTCTGGATTGTCGGGATTTCTCAAAGCATGGCCCGGACTCTCTCGCGGGAAGAAAGAACTGCCCTACTTTTAGGTCGGTTTCGGACTGAAGAGGCGGGCGCGAGAGTCGCACCCGCCTCTGTTTATCCCTTTAGAAAACGTATTGTGCGAGCTCTCTAATAGGGTTTACTTATCTATAAAAAGTTGTTTAAATAGACAGAGTTTAATAAAACCTGTGGGGGAGAAGCGCGGTGGCGTCTTTATCTAAAAAACTAAAGGTCGTTCCAACAAAGTCTGACCTGAAGCCGATAGTTATGGTGGAAATTAACCCGGAGATACTAGGACTTTCACCGGATAAACTAAAGTTGGCCATGGAACAAGGGAGGGAAAATTTACCCTACCCATACAACATGCCATTTTTGGGTGTCATCACTTCACCTAAGGGGGTTCCTTGCAGAAGGGGTAACATGACTTACCCGACAATTCTCAAGGGGCATGGGTTTAAGGGGCCGGAACATAAGGCCAGGCAGGAACTAGGCAGTCTCCGTAAAGATGACAAGTGTTCTTGTCCAATGGCGGACGTGGCACTTCTGGCTCTCGGTAGGAATCCGATTCCAAGTGAGAAAGATCTGTAAAGTATTTTCCAGCTTTTAGAAATTTTCAAACGGCGGCCGTCCTTTTAAAGGACGGCCGCCGTATTTGCTTTTCGTATTTTTCGTGATAAATTGCGTCTATGGTCGTCAGGCTGCGACATAAGAGGGGTCATACTAGAAATCGGAGAAGCCATCACGCGCTCCGGGCTCTAAACCTTTCTAAATGCGCTTCTTGCGGAGCCTTGCTTCGCTCGCACACTATGTGCGCTTCTTGCGGTAAATATCGCGGAATCAGCGTAATCAATGTTGCGGACAAGACGACCAAAAGGCACGCCAAACGCGCCCAAAAAAGAGAGGCCGCAAGAGCGTCGGAAGCCAAGTAGGATTTTTGGCGCCGGCTTTCCCGCGACTTCTAACTTACGGAGCCATGGCTCCGCCAGTACCTTAACTTTATGGCCAATAGGCATCTATCCAGAACCATAGTACTTCAGGCGCTTTTCGAATGGGATTTCACCAACAGGCCCGATTCTGACCTGACTACCATTTTAGGTAGACTCTCGGATGAATTTGCTTCCGGTACGGCGGACTTTGGATTCATGAAAAAATTGGTCGCCGGTATTCTGGCGAAAAAGAACGACCTCAACCTCATTATCACCAAAGCGGCTCCAGAATGGCCACTGGATAAAATTTCCGTGGTGGACAGAAATGTTTTGCGTATCGGGCTCTACGAGCTTCTTTTCTCGGACAGAGGAGAAGTGCCGGCCAAAGTGGCTATTAATGAGGCCATAGAGCTGGGTAAAAACTTTGGCGGGGAAAACAGTGGCCGTTTCGTCAATGGAGTTCTCGGTGCCGTCTATAAAGAGATAGGAGAGCCGGGCAAGGATGATAAGGGTAAGCCGAAGAAGAAAAAAATACCGGATGTGCCGTACGAGAAGATGCCCATAGAAAAGTTGGGTGGAGCCGTGGTTTACGCGAGACACGAAGGGGATATTTATCTGGCTCTGGTGCACGATATTTTTGGCCACTGGACGCTTTCCAAAGGCAGAGTAGAGGAGGGCGAGGATGTGGAGGGTGGAACTATCCGTGAAATAAAGGAAGAGCTTGGCTTGGATATAAAACTGGAGGAAAGACTGGGGGACAATGAATACATTGCGTCGGACCCGGAAATTGGCAAAAAGAGAAAACAGGTCACTTACTTTCTCGGTCAGGCCAAGTTCGTGGATGTAAAACTGGAAAAGAAAGGCGGATTGGATGACGCCCGCTGGTTCAAGATGGCGGACATACTGGATTTGAACTTCTATGAAGACATATTAAAAATAATAACTGCGGCTATCAACATACTTTTGGCAAAGAAATAGACTTATGGATCCCGTTAGAAGTCGCGGACGCTAAAAACAAAATGTCATTAAAGATTAAATTTATTAACGTTTCTAATAACAGTAGGGCGGGCTTAAAGTCCGCGTCCTACTTCTAATGGGATGGATTTAACGACTTTTGAAAAGAAAATCGGGGTTACCTTTAAAAATCAGGGATTTCTCCGCACAGCCTTTACGCACCGCTCCTATGTCAACGAGCACAAGCATTCCAAAGTAGAACACAACGAGCGTCTGGAATTTCTGGGAGACGCTATTTTGGAATTTGCAGTTACAGAATTTCTTTTTGAAAAGTATCCCAAGGGTACAGAAGGGGATCTGACTTCTTACCGCGCGGCTCTCGTAAACACGGTGATGCTTTCCGACATAGCCGGCAAGCTCGGTATAAACGACCACCTGCTTCTTTCTAAGGGCGAGGCCAAAGACACCGGTCGCGCCCGCCAGGCCATTTTGGCCAACGCATTGGAAGCTCTTATCGGGGCTATTTTTCTGGATCAGGGTTACGCGATCGTCAGGGATTTTATTGCCGACAATCTTTTTCATCTTTCAGATAAGGTGGTTTCGGACGAGACTTGGAGAGACTCCAAAAGTTATTTCCAGGAATTGGCTCAAGAAAAAACCGGCAAAACCCCGGCTTACGAAACTCTTAAAGAAGTCGGACCAGACCACGACAAATCCTTTACCGTCGGGGTTTATTTAGGAAGTGACTTGGCCGGGAAGGGCGAGGGTCGTTCCAAACAGGAGGCGGAACAGGCGGCCGCGGAGGATGCACTTACGGCCAAAAACTGGAGGTAAACCCCGTTAGAGAATTCACCTAGGGGATTAAACCTTGTGCTTGTATGGGGCTATACCCCGCGACCTATACATGTGCGTTACGGGCGGAGTAAGCCGCGAGGCATTCTCTAACTGGGTAAAACAGAGCTTTCTACTGATATAATTACGCGTAATGCGTCTTAAGAATTTAACCCTCTCCGGCTTCAAATCTTTTGCGCGGAAAACTACTCTGGAGTTTTCCGCGCCCATTGTGGCTGTTGTCGGCCCTAATGGTTCCGGTAAATCCAATGTGGCGGAGGCCTTCCGTTTTGTTTTAGGAGAGCAGAGTATGAAGAGTATGCGCGGGAGGCGCGGGGAAGACCTTATTTTTGCCGGAGGCACTTCCGCACCGAGGGTTAACACCGCCTTCATCACTCTCACTTTCACAGACGCTTCGCGCGCTTTTGGCCTGGATTTTGAAGAGATTGTCTTAGAGAGGGTGGTACACAGGGACGGCAATAACGAATACCGACTGAACGGTTCTCCCGTGCGCCTACGGGATATTCTGGAACTTCTAGCCAAAGCCAACATCGGTTCTTCCGGTCACCATATTATTTCCCAAGGTGAAGCCGACAGAATATTGAATGCTTCCATAACCGAGAGGCGAGAAATGATTGAGGACGCGTTGGCTCTCAAGGTTTATCATTTCAAAAAAGACGAGAGCGAGAGGAAACTACTAAAAACCAAGGAAAATTTGGACAAAGCGGTTTCTATTCGCAAAGAAATTCTCCCGCACCTTAAATTTTTGGAGAAACAAGCGGAAAAGGTAAAAAAAGCCGAGGAGTTGCGAAGTGAGCTTGTTACGCTTTACCAGGAATATTTAGCACGGGAAGAAAAATATCTATCGGCGGAGAAGAAGCGCCTGATTGCCGACAAGCGTGCTCCGGCAGGGGAGCTTTCGGAAATAGATAAAAAACTATCCGTTATCAAATCACGCCTGGAAGGACAGGGAGGTAGGAAACTGGAAGAGGAACTTCTGGGTAAAGAAGAAAAACTTTCTCTGGCCGAAAAAAGAAGGGAAGAGCTACTTAGAGAGCAAGCCAAAGCAGAAGGAGCTCTCTCTGCGGAAGAAAGAATTTCCGAGAGATTGCGCAAGGAGGCGGACCTGTCTGGCAGCGTACCCTTTGGAGAAGTTTCAGCTCTGGCTTTACGTATAGAGAGTTTGGCTACAGAGGCAGAAAAACTTAACGACCTCTCATCTCTCAAGGCGCTTGTCTTAAAGGTCCGGGAAACCATACAAGCTTTCCTGTCAGAAAACAGGTCTAAGGGTAAGACGCCAGTAGATTTAACTGAGCGCATAGGCGCGTTGCGTCTGGAGGCTTCGCGTTTAAAATCTTCTCTTGTTGCGGCGGAAAAAGACGCGGAATCCTTGAAAGCGGAAGCGGAAACCCTACGTAAAAAAATCGGCAAAGAAGCCACCGAAGGTAGGGAAGGAGAGAGAGAAATGTTTTCTCTCCTCAGCCGCAAAGGAGAATTATCCATGACTCTCAAAGATTTAGATTCTGCCGAAAGATTAATGGCCACAGCCGAGAATTCTTTTAAAGAAGAACTTCAAGAGGCGCAGGCACTTCTTGGTATGTCTGCCATTCGCTATTCTCACGTGTCTGTTAAAGAAGAAGATGTTCTCAAAGAGCCACGTGGTGTCCAGGAAGAAAAAAGAAAACGCTTGGAAAAGGGCAAAATTCGCCTGGAAGAAATGGGCGGAGCCGGCAGTGGTGATCTCCTAAAGGAGTATGACGAGGTCAAATCTAGGGAAGCTTTCTATACTAAAGAGATAGGGGATTTGGAAAAGTCCGCCGAGAATTTAGAAGAGATGATTAAGGAATTGACCGAGAAATTGGATATAGAATTTAGGGCCGGAGTTTTGAAAATAAACGAAGAGTTTAAAAAATTCTTTGTGATGATGTTTGGTGGCGGTAATGCTTCGCTTTCCGTTATTGCTCGGCAGAAGCGCCGGCGTAAGACTGTAGAAGAATTAGAGGAGGGTGTGGGGGAAGAAGAAATGGAAGAAGAGGAAGGTGTAGATGTGTCCGTGTCTTTACCCGGCAAAAGAACCAAAGGGTTGGATATGCTTTCAGGAGGAGAGAGAGCGCTGACTTCCATTGCCCTACTTTTCGCCATTTCTCAAGTCAATCCGCCACCCTTCATAATTTTGGACGAAACCGATGCCGCTCTGGATGAATCCAACTCGCGGAAATATGGCGATATGGTAGAAGCTCTCGCCAAGCACTCCCAACTAATTCTTATTACCCACAATCGGGAAACCATGTCCCGCGCCGGCATTCTCTATGGAGTGACTATGGGCGGGGACGGTGTTTCTAAACTTTTGTCCGTAAAATTTGACGAGGCTGTCGCCACTGCGAAATAGGCCGAGCTTAATAACAACACTATAACATTATATATAATGTTATAGTGTTGTTATTAATTTCAAAATTAAAACTGGCGGCCACGCAATAAGCGTGGCCGCCATATTTTTAGGGAGTGTCGCTCCAGGTTTCTCCTCCTGGCCGGCGGGGTGTAAAGTTTTTTCCGTACTTTTCGGATTCTTCCTTTCGGACCGGATGGTACACATACCACTCCGGTTTGCCGCTTGGCACCGGTTTTTCACACAAGCCGGAAGCTAGAATCCGCGCCAGTTCTTCTTCCGAAAGGGGTGAGCCTAAGATTTCAAGCACTCTCCTTTCGTCGAGCAAGGGACGGTCCGGCAGTTCCTCGGCAGTTTTTCTCACGAGGAAGGTATTCTTCAGGGCATTGCTGTGGTGTCCGTAACCAAAAATTTGTATTTTTCCTTCCCGGAGCCACTCTCGCAGTCTGCCGAGATCCAATTGAGCAATTTTGGCTTTCGCCATTATCCAAACTCCCGTCCAGTTTAATCTTTTAATAAGTTAACACACTTTTCTATTTATATAGGCTCCTAGAGCAAGGCCCCAGGGTAATCTAGGAACTCGCTTCGCTCCTGCTGACGCGGGGCTTACCCCGCGGTATTAGACCTATAGTTTGTCTTCGCTCGGACGCCATGAAAACCAAGAAGTTTTCGCGGCGCTCCTCGCTAGCCAAAATAAACAAAAGCGGCGGCTCAATTTTAGTCATTGAGCCGCCGTGGCAGATTCCAATACCGTTTCTCTGGCTTTTGCTGTTGGTTCGTAGTGGGTCAGGTTTCCTTTAACCCTAACTCTCTCCACATAACCACATTCTCGTAGCAGATTGAGCAAGTTCATGCTCATTTGCCAGAAACTTTTATCGTTGCCGTTGAATAGGCCGATTTGCTTATCCACCGGTTGGTTGCCATCGTAGCGGTAGCTAAACTGCTCCACTTTGGCGATTTTTCCTACGACCTCGCGTAGAAGCCGAAAAGCGCTTTCCGCCGCGTAGCAGACCGTAATTCTTTTACCTTCCTCCCCGTCCTCTCTGATTCTTTCAAAGTAGGCAGAGGAAAATGCCAGAGCGACCCATTCGGGATTGGTGCGGCATATCTCCACCTCTTCAAAGAAAAAGAGTGCCTGCTCCTCCTTGTTTTTTCCATGATCGTATTTGATCGTGAACCCCTTATTGCCGGCCGTTTCAACAACAGCCACAATGAGGTCCACGAGCGCGCGAGCCACAAACGGCTTCATCGGGACCTCCTTAATTTGTCATACTTAGTCTGCCGAGGAGGGTAGCATAGCTAGCCAAGTAAATAAAATAATTAACCCCTTCCGTGGCTCTTGCCGCGGGAGGGGTTAAGTTTAGTCCGAACGAAGGTCTAGGCCGTAACCGTCTCGCGCGAGATACCGGCCTCTTCAGTTGAGTAATTTATTTTTCACGGATATATCCGTGAGAGAGATTTTTTAGATTATAGTAATTTGTAGTCCAGGGTTTTTCTTTCCGGGTCCGCGGCCGTGACGCGGAAACGCACCTTGTCTCCCAAGGAATATGTTTTTTTAGTTTTTTCTCCGACTAGGCGGTAATTTTTTTCATCCAGTATGTAGTAGTCGTCAGTTAAATCGCGCAGGCGTACCATACCCTCGGATTTGGTTTCCTTTTCTTCCAGATATATACCCCACTCGGTGACACCGGAAACTATACCGTCAAACTCTTGTCCGACTCTTTCTTTCATCCACTCCACCTGCTTCATTTTTATGGATTCGCGTTCAGCTTCGGTGGCGCGGATTTCAGCTTCCGTAGAATGTCGGCCTATTTTTTCGTAGAAAGATATATCTTGAGCCGGGACTTTTTTGCCGGATAGGTAGGTGGCAAGCAGGCGGTGCACTATGGTGTCCGGATAGCGACGGATGGGGGAAGTGAAATGAGTATAGGCCTCAAAATGTAAACCAAAATGCCCGATATTTTTGGTGGAATATATGGCCTTGGTCATGGAACGCAGAGCTGCGGTTTTAACGATACCTTCTTCGGCTTCGCCCTCCAGCTGTTTAAAGAGTGCGTTGATATCTTTGCCCGTGACTTTTCCATTGGTAACCGTCAAATGCCGTCCTATGGCTTTGAGGAATATAGCCAGAGCCGCAATGCGGTCCCGGTCCGGAGTATCGTGGATGCGGTATATAAAAGGAGGAGCAGAATTTTTGGAGGTGGCCAGTTTTTCCACGAACTCTGCGGCGGCGGTGTTCGCGAGAAGCATCCATTCCTCTACCAGGCGGTGCGTATCCAACCTTTTTTTGCGGAAAACTCTGACAGGTTTACCTTTCTCATCCAATTCAAATTTGACCTCATCCTCCTCAAAGGCGATGGCACCTTTGCCGAAGCGGGCCTTTTCAAATTTTTTAGCCAAACGACGGAGTGTTTCCAGCTCCTTATGAAAGGTTCCTTGGCCTTTATCCAATACTTCCTGGGCATTTTCGTAAGTAAATCTTTTGTCTGAGCGGATTATACTTCTACCGATAATTTTATTCAGAATGTCACCTTCTTTGGAAAGGGTAAAAGTTACAGAGAAAGCTAGTTTGTTTTCATTCGGATTCAAACTGCACAGATCATTAGAGAGAGTTTCGGGTAGCATGGGAAAGGTACGGTCCACGAGATAGACGGAAGTGGCGCGTCTACCGGCCTCTTCATCCAGTTTGGTTCCAGGGCGAACATAGTGAGATACATCCGCTATGTGCACCCCGATTTCTAGATTTCCATCCGGGAGTTCTTTGACGGAGAGGGCGTCGTCAAAGTCTTTGGCGTCTTTCGGGTCTATGGTCATGGTTGGGGTACCACGGAAATCTCTGCGTTTAGGAATTTCTTCCGCGAAGTCTGCGGCAGAATTTCTTTTTATATCTGCGGCTTCCGCTTCTACCGCTTCTGGGAAAGAGCTACCAAAACCTTTCTCTAGAAGAATGGAGCGCATTTCTACATCGTTATCTCCTTTTTGTCCCAGGTCTTCCAAAATAACTCCGGTCGGACGAAATAGGGGATTATTCCATGTCATTTCTACCAAGGCTTTCCTGCCGACTGGCAGAAGGGTATTTTTAGGGAGTTCAATCTGTGTATAAAATTTACGCTCGTCCGGTACAGCAATTGGAGTATCTCCGTCTTTAGCTATGGTACAAACAAAGCGGGTTCTTATTCTGGTTACTATCTTCAATACTTTACCGGCCTGGCGTCCGCGTATCAGGGGTAGAAGTAGTATCTCCACTGTGTCTTTGTGGAGAGAGGTATTCATATGCTGGTTTTCTATTTCTATATCTTCTTCCGAATCCGGAATCTCCACATAGCCCACACCCTTAGCATTAACGAAAATTATGCCCTGGTAGGTTTTCTTAGGATTGGATAAAGCCGCCCGCTCGTCGCGAGCGGGCCTGTATTCCGGGTTACCCTTGACCCGATTCGGGGTTCTTCTTGGTTTCTGCATTGCTTAGTTAGTTCGCACACCTTAACACGGATTTCGGGTATGCCCAAAAGATAGAGTCTGTTCGGGTTTGACGAGCGGAGTATTTTTCCGTAGTATCCCGCAATGCTAAAAATACGGCTTCAGAGAGTGGGCAGAAAACACGAACCGTCCTTTCGCCTAGTAGTGACGGATTCCAAGAACTCCACTAAAAGTGGCAAGTTTTTAGAGATTCTTGGCTCTTACGACCCGCGCTTTAAGAAGCCGGTCATAGACGCGGAAAGTGCTAAGGTCTGGATGTCTAAGGGTGCCAAGCCGAGCGGCACCGTTCACAACCTGTTTATTGACGCCAAAATTCTTTCTGGCAAGAAAATAAATGTTCTTCCAAGAAAGACTCCTATAAAGAAAGAAGAAGTTCCGGTGGGAGCTCCGGCGACAGTAAAAGCAGAGGAACACATTCGCGACACTGCGCTCAGTGTCTCAGTCGCTCCCGCTCCTTCGGAGAAAGAAAAAACTGAAGAAAAAAAGACAGAAGAGGCCGCAGAAGCCAAGGCCGAGTAGTCCACCCGTATCTCTTGCTTAGACCCCCAAGGTTTTCTAGTATGAACCTAGGATTACCAAATAACGATATATCTGTATGGGAGAAAAAGATGCGGTTTTTCTAGAGTATGTAGTTAAGGCGCTGGTGGATCATCCAGAGGATGTAAAAATAAAGAGGACGGTGGACGAAATGGGAGTTCTGCTTTCCTTGGACTTAAATAGGGAAGATATGGGTAAAATTATTGGCCGCTCGGGGAACACGGCCAAATCTCTCCGCACGCTACTCCGCGTAGTAGGTATGAAGAATAATGCCCGGGTGAACTTGAAAATCAACGAACCGGCGGGTGGTAGCGGCGCTTCTTCCAATGTGGCTTCCGTGGATGATGCTATGGCGGAACTCAAGATGTAGTTTGGAAAGGCCACAAGCCAAGTAGACTTAGACTCAAAATCGGACATCCGATGTCCGATTTTGAAGGAGATGAAAAGCTCCGCGTAAGCGGGGCTTTGTGTTATATTCTCGCTTGTGGGAGTTATTGAAAAAGTTAAGTCTTTAAATTTACCGGAAGGAGAATATGTAGTTGTGGGCAGTGGCATTTTGGACGCCCTTGCAATTAGAGATGCCGAGGACATTGATTTGGTCGTTAGTGAATCAATTTTTGAAAATTTGAGAAGTTCTGGATGGCAGGAAGATCGTGAGTTTTTGAAAAAATATGGACGGCGGTGTCTGAAAATGGGAAATATTGAGGTCTATGATAATTTCAATATAGGCGATTATAATTTGAGTTTGGCAGACATTCCATTCAAAACGTTGTCTATACGAGGTGTCACTTTTATGTCTCTTGAAGAACTACTTAAATTTAAGAGAATTTTAAACAGAGAAAAAGACCAGAGAGATATTGAATTAATTGAGAATTACCTTAAGGTGATAGAATGAATCCCGTTAGAAGTCGCGGACACTGGTTGTGTTCTATGCTAGAGGTTAAGTTTAAAAATTATAAATATAAGTCAGAAGCGGAAATATTATCTGCGTCTTATTTCTAATGGGATGAATTTCCATATAGTCACACTTTTCCCGGAATCCGTTCGGCCATACCTAAACTCTTCTATTTTAGGCCGGGCGCAGGAGGCCAAAAAAATTAGGGTCTTTTTATATAACCCATACGACTACGCGGATAACAAGTGGGGTAAGGTTGATAATCGTCCGTATGGTGGGGGACCGGGTATGGTTATAGAGGCCCTTCCAGTTTTAAAAGCTGTAGAAGCGGCCAAAAAGAAAGCTGGCAAGAAAACCAAGATTCTTTGGTTTTCTCCGGGCGGGAAGCAGTTCGACAACCTTGCGGCTAAAAAATTCTCAAAAATTAAAGATTTAATTTTAATCTGCGGTCGTTATGAAGGCATTGATGAGCGTGTGCGGAAAATTACTAAAGCGGAATCCATTTCTGTTGGTCCCTTCGTCCTCTCCGGTGGGGAAGTGCCAGCCATATTGGTGGTGGACGCAGTTGCTCGTCACATACCTGGAGTCCTCGGGAAGATCTCTTCTCTGGAGGAATCTAGGGTAGCTAGTTCGGAAGTCTATACGCGTCCGGAATCTTTCAAGTACAAAGGAAAAAAATATTCTGTGCCCAGAGTATTACTTTCTGGTCACCACAAGGACATAGAAAAGTGGAAAGAGCCGCGCTCTGGAGTGAAGCGAACGAAGTGAGTGGAATCCCGAACACGCGAAGCTTGTGAGGGAGCCACCGCGCCAAAATAGACGAGTGGAAAAAACCCAAAAGAAGTCTTTCTTAAATATCTAAGCTAATTTCTATTCTAATGTTCTCAAGAACATTAGAATAGATTCTAGAGTAAGGGTTGTTGGGTTGGTTTTTTGTGATATCTTTTAGGCGGGTCAGGGCGCCGTGGGACAGCTCGGGAGACTTGGGGTCATGGAGGTACCATGTCCAACCTTTGTCTTTTCAGGAAAATACCCGAATGTCCCGCCCGTTCTGAAGAAGGTGAGTGTCGGTGCCCGGGAGGCCCTATCACTTGCCGAGGTTTTGTCCGTTTCGACAAAACTACTTTTGTGGCAGCTCCAAGAAGCGCTGTCTACAAGTTTGAGAGGCCTCGCTCGAGTAAAGTGAGACCCAAAGACAATGTTACAGGAGGTCTACCCGGGTGATTTTAAAGCCCCGCCGAAGCCGGTCTTAGGACCGGCTTCGGCGGGGCTGATTTCTTCAGTAGGTAGGGGGTTGTGGATAGGGGCTTGACAGCATTTCAAATATCCGTAGTATGTTCCTACCTCAACGATTGCGTTACGACTAAGGGGATTTAAGTACTACTAACAGCGTGCCTTCGCGATATTGCGCGTAAGACAGATTATTAGAAGAGACGCGGTGACTTCTTTCCGCGCCTCTGTTTTCTGTTTGTTTTCTTGTTTATTTAATTAACCCCACGACGCCCTACATGCGTACGAAAAAGCATTTTTCCCGTTTTGCTAAACCCCTGACAGAGATGCAAAGCTTGGTGGAAGCCCAGCTTTCTTCCTATCAGGAGCTTAGGAAAAAAGGTATCAAAGAGGTCTTCGCGGAATTTTCTCCTATCCGGGACTATTCCAGTAAAAAGTTCGAGATGGAGTTTGTGGATGTAGAGGTGGGCGAGGTCAAGTTTGATGAGCACTACGCCAAGGACCAGAAGGTGACTTTGGAAGTACCTCTTCGCGCTAAGGTTCGCCTGAAGAACAAAACTCTGGGTACGGTCAAAGAGCAGGAAATTTTTATGGCAGATTTTCCACTCCAGACCCCGCATGGGACTTTCATTATTAACGGTGTTGAGAGGGTAATTATCCCTCAGTTGGCCCGCTCCTTTGGAGTTCTGTTCACCATATCTGAAACCAAGGGGCGTCGCTATTTCGGAGCCCGCATTATTCCTTCGCGCGGAGCTTGGATTGAAATTGAGTCCGATCCGGACGGGGCTATTTACGCGAGAGTGGACAGAAAACGCAAATTCCCGGTAACTTCCATGTTGCGCGCTCTCGGAGCGGAGACCGACACAGCTATACTATCTCTCGCCAAAGGTAGCCCTCTTACCGCCACTGCTCTGCAAGCCACTCTCGGCAAAGATTCCGCCAAGACGGTTTCCGAAGCCCACATAGAGATATATAAGAGAATGCGTGATGGTGATTTGGCTACTCCGGACAACGCCAGAGATTTTGTCAAAACCATTTTTGAGGGTGAGCGCTACGATCTCTCCAGAGTTGGCCGCTTCCGTTTCAACAAGCGCTTTGGTTTTTCTACGGACGAAAAAGCTATTTCCCGCCGGATTCTCAACGCCGAAGACATAGGAGCTATTGTGCGGTACATCGCAGAGCAGAATGAAAACCCGAACGCTGTTGCCGATGATATAGACCACCTCGGAAGCCGGCGTGTTCGCTATGTCGGAGAAATGCTCCAGCAGAAAATGCGTGTAGGTATGGCGCGCATGAAGAGAAATATTCAGGACCGCATGTCCACTATAGATGTTTCTTCTACTTTGCCGGTACAGTTCATAAACCCGCGCCCTTTCCAAGCTGGTATTAAAGAATTTTTTACGACCAACCAGCTATCTCAGTCTTTGCTTCAGGAAAATATTCTGGCGGAATTGGAAACCCTACGCACCTTCTCGGCTCTCGGCCCCGGAGGTCTAACCCGCGAGCGGGCCGGCTTTGAAGTGCGTGATGTACACCCCAGTCATTACGGTCGCCTTTGTCCAATCCACACTCCGGAAGGTCCGAACATCGGATTGATTTTGCGTCTAGCCACTTACGCCAGACTCAACAATTTCGGCATTATCGAAACTCCTTACGGGGTGGTCAAAGACGGAGTTCTGACTGGAGAAATTAAATATCTGGATGCTCTGGAAGAAGAAAAGTACAACATTGCTCACGCCGCTACCAGAAGGGACGAGAACGGTCTTATCCTAGAAGAAGAAGTAGAAGCCAGATTTGCTGCAGAACCCAAAGTAGTCTCCCGCAAGGAAGTACACTTTATAGATGTGGCTCCGAACCAGGCCTTTTCTGTGGCCACCTCCATGATTCCGTTCCTGGAAAACGACGACGCCAACCGCGCACTCATGGGTTCCAACATGCAAAAGCAGGCGGTGCCTTGCGTTATACCGGAGGCGCCATTCGTAGCCACCGGCATAGAAGGGGAAGCCGCCAGAGATACCGGTCGCCTGGTTCTCTCTAAAGAAGTGGGCGAAGTTACGGCTGTAGACGCTAAGCGCATACTGGTTAAGGGTAAAGAAACTACAGAGTACAAACTGGCCAATTTCGTGCGCACCAATTCTTTCACTCTCTTCCATCAACGACCTGTGGTTAAAGTTGGAGACAAGGTCAAAAAAGGCGGACTCTTGGCGGACACTTCTACCTCGGATGGCGGACAAATTGCTCTTGGCCAGAATGCGCTGGTTGCCTTTATGACCTGGTCCGGAGCCAACTACGAAGATGCCATTATTATTTCTGAACGTCTGGTTAAAGAAAGTAAGTTCAGTTCTATCCATGTGGAGGAATTTGAATGTTTGGTTCGCGACACCAAGCTCGGTCCGGAAGTCACGACTCACGACATACCGAATGTTTCGGAGTTGAAATTAAAGAATCTAGACGAAGACGGAGTCATACGCATCGGTGCGGAAGTCCGTCCGGGCGATATTCTGGTCGGCAAAATCACTCCTAAGGGCGAGACCCAGCTTATTCCGGAAGAGCGCCTCTTGCGTTCGATTTTCGGAGATAAGGCCAGAGATGTGAAAGATACATCTTTGCGTATGGAGAATGGTAAACGCGGGCGCATCATAGGGGTTAAAGTTTTTTCCCGTGAACAAGGTCACCAGCTGGAGAGCGGAATTATTAAAAAGATTTATGTGGAAATCGCCCAACTGCGCAATATTTCCGTCGGTGACAAATTGGCCGGCCGCCACGGCAACAAAGGCGTTATTTCCAAAGTGTTGCCGGTTGAGGATATGCCTTACATGGAGGACGGAACTCCGATTGATGTGATTCTAACTCCTCTTGGCGTGCCTTCCCGTATGAACTTGGGACAGATTCTGGAGATGCACCTTGGGCTCGCCGCTGGAGCTCTGGGTTACCAGGCCATAGTGCCGCCTTTCTCTGGAGCCACGGAAGCAGAAATTCGCGCGGAATTAAAAGAAGCTGGCTATCCGGAAAACGGCAAAATTCCTCTTTACGATGGCCGTACCGGAGAAAAGTTTGAACGCGATATAGCGGTCGGGTACATGTACATACTTAAACTCCACCACATGGTAGAGGACAAGATTCATATGCGTTCTATCGGTCCCTACTCTCTTATTACCCAGCAGCCACTTGGTGGTAAGGCGCAAGGCGGTGGTCAACGCTTTGGAGAAATGGAGGTCTGGGCTCTCCTTGGTTACGGAGTGGCGCACACTCTCCGGGAAATACTAACCATCAAGTCCGACGACATAGTCGGCCGGTCTGCGGCCTTTGACGCCATAGTTAAGGGTGAGCGCATTCCGCAGCCGACCATTCCTGCCTCCCTAAATGTTTTGCTTAACAATCTGCGTGGTTTGGCTCTGGATGTGGAACTTCTTTCCGGCAACTCTCCGATGAATTCCAATTCTGGCGGGGGATTTACTACCGGTGTGCGCTCCCGTGAGATAAGCGCTTAATCCAAAAAATATGGCTTACCGACCAATGCAAAACTCTCTGACAGCTTTCGACAATGTGGCTATTTCTGTAGCTTCTCCGGAACGCATCCGGAGCTGGTCCCGCGGGGAAGTCACCAAACCGGAGACTATTAATTACCGGACACAGCGAAGCGAGAAGGGCGGTCTATTTGACGAGAAAATATTCGGTCCGGAAAAAGATTACGAGTGTTACTGCGGTAAATATCGCGGCATTCGCTATAAGGGGATTATTTGTGAAAAATGTGGAGTAGAAATAACCAGAGCTATTGTACGCCGTGAAAGAATGGGTCACATAGAACTCTCTACTCCGGTTTCCCATGTTTGGTTCTTGCGTAGCGTACCCTCTCGCATAGCTCAGGTTCTTGGACTCCCAGCCGGAGAAGTGGAAAGGGTGGTGTATTTTGCTGGCTACATAGTCACCAAATTGGACAGCGGACAGAGAGATAAAATCCTTAAAGAACTGGACTCAGAATATAAGAGAAAGGTTAAGGAGCTAAAAGATGAGAAGAGTAAGGACAAGATGAAAGAGATGTTCTTGGCTACTAAAAAGGATATAGATTTTATATCTCCCGGACGCGTTCTGGACGAGGCCACTTACCACCGCTTTGCCGTGCGTTATGGGACCATGTTTGAAGCCTCTATAGGCGCGGAAGCGGTTTACCAGGCCTGTAAAAATATAGATTTAGGTAAACTCAAAAAGGAGCTGGAAGAAAGACTTCCGGATGCTTCCGCTGCAGAGAGAGAAAAAATGCAGAAGCGTTTGGCCATGGTCACCAATATGTTGGCAGGAGGTGTACGCCCGGAATGGATGTTTCTTACAGTTATCCCGGTTATCCCGCCGGCTCTGCGTCCTATGGTGGCCCTGGAAGGTGGGCGTCATGCCACTTCGGATTTGAACGACTTGTACCGCCGGGTCATCAACCGCAACAACCGTCTTAAAAAGCTTCTAGAAATAAATGCGCCGGATGTCATTCTGCGCAACGAAAAACGTATCCTACAGGAGGCAGTGGACGCTCTCATAGACAACTCTATGCGCCACGGCAACGCCTCCGGCGCGCTTTCCGCCGCCCAGCGTCGGCCTCTTAAATCTCTGGCGGATAATCTTAAATCTAAACAGGGTCTTTTCCGCCAGAATCTCCTAGGAAAACGTGTGGACTATTCCGGCCGCTCGGTTATCGTCGTTGGTCCCGACTTAAAGTTGAACCAGTGTGGATTGCCCAAACACATGGCTCTGGAACTTTTCCGTCCGTTTGTCATCAGGAAACTCCTCCAAAAAGAACTGGCTTTCAACATCCGCGGAGCCAACCGTCTTATTGACGAAGGCATACCGGAAGTCTGGGCTATGCTGGAAGATGTGATTAAAGATAAGTATGTGCTACTAAACCGCGCTCCCACGCTTCACCGCCTCGGCATACAGGCTTTCCGACCTATTCTAATTGAAGGTAATGCCATTCAGGTGCACCCTCTGGTTTGTACCGCTTTCAACGCGGACTTCGACGGTGACCAGATGGCCGTGCATGTGCCTCTTTCCGAAGAAGCTCAATATGAGGCCAAGGAAATTATGGCCTCGGATAAAAACATTATGAAACCAGGGGACGGAGAAACTATAGTTTCTCCCCGCCAGGACATAGTACTCGGGGTTTACTGGCTGACCAGAGAACTTCCTGGCGAAAAAGGAGAAGGCAAGATGTTTGCGTCTCCGAACGCGGCCATTACGGCGGCGGATTTCGGAGGAGTATCTTTTCGGGCAAAAATAAAAGTTCTGCCTACAGAGAGTTCTAAATACACCGAGTTCAGCGGTAAGGTTTTTGAAACCACTGTTGGGCGCCTGCTCTTCAATTCCGCTCTGCCTTCCGATTACCAATTCGTCAACAAAGAGCTGGATCTAAAGGGATTATCGGCTGTGGTCAATGATCTTATAAATCGCTACGGTATTGGAAACATTCCGGCGATTCTGGATAAAATAAAATCTTTCGGCTTTACTTACGCGACTATTTCCGGGGTTACCTGGAGCCTGGAGGATGTGCGCATACCGGAAGGTAAGGGCAAAATTATTACCGAGGCGCGCCTCAAGGAATCCGAAGTTGAGAAGCAGTTTGAAGAAGGCCTCCTTTCCGAAGGCGAGCGCTACCGGGAAACTATAGAAATCTGGCACGGAGCTAAGCAGGAAGTAGAGAAGATAATCCCGGCGAGTCTGGATCCCAAGGGTTCTGTGTATGAGCTGATCAAATCCGGTGCCCGCGGTTCTATATCCAACCTGACTCATATGGCTGGCATGAAAGGTCTCATCACTAACCCGCTTGGAGAAATTCTGGACTTCCCGATTATCTCCTCCGCTAAAGAAGGTCTGACTCCGATTGAATACTTCATTACGACTCACGGGGCCAGAAAAGGTCTAGTGGATACTGCGCTTAAGACTGCTTCCGCCGGTTATCTTACCCGGCGCCTCTTTGATGTGGCGCAGGATGTGGTTATCTCCGAAGAAGATTGCGGTACCAAAGAATTTGTAACTCTAAACAGAATCTCTCCTTCCGGCATGGAGATTTCTCTTGGAAAATTGGGCAAGGGCCGTTATCTCTCCGCGGACGCGGTTTCTCCGGGAGGCGAAGTGGTCTTCAAGAAAGGGCATTTTCTGACTCGTCTCAATGCGGAAGCTCTGGAAAAAGCCGGACTTCAGGAGATTTCTGTCCGCTCCCCGCTTATTTGTAAGACGGAGAAGGGTATCTGCTCCCGCTGTTACGGTGGAGACCTGGGTAATGATTTACCGATAAGTCTCGGAGAGGCTGTAGGTACGGTTGCCGCTCAAGCTATCGGGGAACCTGGAACTCAGCTCACTATGCGTACTTTCCACGCTGGTGGTACGGCTTCTGTCGGGGGCGACATCACCCAAGGTTTGCCTCGTGTGGAAGAAATATTTGAACGCCGGGCTCCGAAGAATCCCGCAGTCATCTCTACGGTTGACGGTATGGTTACGGAAATTAAAGACGATGGTAAAGAAAAACTTATGGTGGTTATGCCGGAGGTATCTTCAAAGAAAGGCAAAGGAGTGGAGGCTCTGGAATACGAAATTAATTATCGCCGCATTCCTCTAGTTGCTGTCGGGGATAAGATTAAAAAAGGTCAGGTGCTGACTGACGGGTCTCTGGATTTGGAAGAACTCTTTGCCTACGCGGGCAGAAATGCCACCGAGCAGTACATCATTGATGAAATAAGTAAGATATATGATCTACAAGGGTCTCCTATATCCAGAAAACATGTGGAAGTCATAGTCCGGCAGATGTTCTCCAGAATTAAGATTACGGATAAAGCCGACACCTCTTTCTCTAAAGGTGAAGTGGTGGACAAATCTATCTTTGAAATTGAGAACCGTCGTGTCAAAGAATTGGATAAAGAGCCGGCTAAGGGTGATAACGCAGTCATGGGTATTCAAGAGGTGTCTCTTACCCGCCAAAGTTTCCTGTCCGCGGCTTCCTTCCAACACACCACCCGTATTCTCATAAATGCCTCGGTGAAAAGAAGTATAGACAGACTGAAGGGGTTGAAGGAGAATGTCATAATCGGACGGCTTATTCCTGCAGGCACCGGATTTGCCGGCTCAGACAAACAAAAGGCGGTTGCGGGGGTCGCCGCCGCCGCTGAACTTCGAGCCGAGAGGAGCGCTCAGTAAGATAGGCTCGCCGAAGATAATGTCGGCCACCGTAGAACGAATTAAGGAAAAACTCTCCATAGAAGAGGTGGTTTCTTCCTATGTGGAATTGAAGCCAGCTGGCGCCTCTAAAAAGGGCCGATGCCCTTTTCATCAGGAAAAGACCCCTTCTTTTTTTATCTCGCCTTCCAGGAATACTTATTATTGTTTTGGTTGCGGGGAGAAGGGAGACATTTTTTCCTTTGTGGAAAAAATGGAAGGTCTGGATTTCAAAGGCGCGCTCCGGCTTCTAGCGGAGCGCGCCGGTGTCCCCATAGAACAGGAACGCCCGGAACGCCGGGAGGAAAGGGACCGGCTATTTTCGGTTTTGGAAGACGCAGTGGGATTTTACGAGGGTAATCTTAAAAATAACAGCGCGGTTAAAAAATATTTAAGAGAACGCGGACTAAGAGATACAACCGTAGATAATTTCCGTTTGGGTTACGCCTTGCCGGAGTGGCGTTCAGCTCTGGAATATCTGGTCGGTAAGGGGCACCCGGTTGCGGACATAGAGCGCTCCGGTTTAATCAAGAAGGGAAGCGAGGGCCGTTATTACGACCGGTTTCGTGGCCGGATAATGTTTCCGATTATGGACAGAGCCGGTAGACCCATAGCTTTTTCCGGCCGGTTTTACGAAAAAACTGAAGGTAGCGATATAGAGGAAGAAGCTAAATACATTAATTCTCCGGAGACTCCTCTCTTTGAAAAATCCCGGGTTCTGTACGGATACGACAGGGCCAAGGAGCAGATGCGCCGTTCCGACTCCGCCATGGTGGTTGAAGGTCAGATGGATTTACTTATGTCCCACCAGGCCGGCTATACCAACGCAGTTGCCGTTTCCGGTACGGCTTTAACCAACGAGCACATTTCTTCCATAGAAAAACTTACCAAGCGCCTAATCCTGGCTTTTGATGCGGATGAGGCCGGGGTTTCTGCGGCCAAGAAAGCTGCCGCTCTGGCCCTTGGTCACGGAATAGAAGTGAAGGTTGTAGCTATTGCCGGAGGCAAGGACCCGGCGGACTTAGCCAGAGAAGATGAGGAATTATTGAAAAAAGCCGTACGCGAAGCGACTCACATCATAGATTTTCTTTTGAACCGACTTGTCGGTAAGGGATACGATAGCCGTAAATTTCGTATGCTAGCCTCGGAAGAAGTGCTGCCTTTTCTGTCTATGCTCGGAAGCCGGATAGAGCAGTCTCACTTTGTGGAAAAAATAGCGCGAATACTCCGGGTACCGGAAACTGCGGTTATGGAAGATTTGCTCAAAATTAAACGCCCCAAGGAATCAGCTATACCTCAAAGTAAAGATTTTCCAGGGAAAGGCAGGAGTCTTTCTGGAATGGACACAGTGACCGAGAAAATTTTAGGGCTCATTTCTCTAGAATCCGGTCAGACAGCCAATCCTAAAGACAGGGCTTTTTCTCCGGAAGCTGAACTCGCCAGACTTAAGTCCAAAGTCTCCCTACCGGTAAATACCGAAGAGGACAGATTGGCTTTTGAGGCCGAGAGGGATTTGCCACCCGGAGCCGGTCCGGGAGTTCGTTTAAAGAGACTAGAGGAGCTGTTTAAGGTTTTAGAGATGAGTCTTTTGAAAGGGGAGCAGGCGGAAGCCACGGCAGACCTTAAGGCGGCGGAAGCAACCGGCAACCCTTCGGAAATTAAAAAACTAACTGAAAAATTACATGAGCTGTCCAAAAAGATTTACTCGGAAGACGCAAACCGCTCTTTGTGATATCCTCCACGATTACTCGTCCTCTAATTCTTAAAATATGGCCAAAAACAATAAAAAATTGAAGAAAGTCAAAAAAGCCGCTTCACGGACTTCTTCCAATGTTTCGGCCAAGAGAGCCAGCTTTCGCAAGCTCAAAGCCAAGAAATTGAAAAAGGTTACTCCTAAGAAGGTAAAGATTGGCTTAAAAAAAGTTAAACCTCCGAAGCCTGTCAAACTCCCCAAACTATCCGCCAAAGGCAAGGAGCGTTTACATAAAGCAGAGAAACTCGTAACTAAGGGCAGAGAACGCGGTTTTGTGACTTACGATGAAATTCTTCGGGAGTTTCCGACTATTGAAAGTGATATAAGATTTTTGGACGAGCTGTACGAAAAACTTTCTGCGGCCAGCATCGATGTCTTGGAAGGCGGAGGTATGCTAAACGCCGCGGAAGAAGCCTTGTCTTCCAAATCCGAGACTTATGGGGAGGGAAGCGGGGCTTATGATTCTATTCAGATTTATCTTAAAGAAATAGGTCAGTACCCATTGCTTAACGCCGCCTCCGAAAAGACACTGGCCAAACGCATTACCGAGGGAGATATGGAAGCCAAGAATTTACTTTGGCGTTCCAACCTGCGCCTGGTTGTTTCCATCGCTAAAAAATATGTCGGTCGTTCCGCGGACCTGACTCTTTTGGACCTTATACAAGAAGGTAATATAGGTCTTCATAAGGCGGTGGAGAAATTTGATTACACTAAGGGTTATAAGTTTTCTACCTACGCTACTTGGTGGGTAAGACAAGCTATAACTCGGGCTTTGGCAGACCAGAGCCGCACCATCCGCATTCCGGTTCACATGGTAGAAACTATTGCCAAGTACAAGCAAGTAGTGCGCCGGCTTTCTCAAGACCTCGGCCGTGATCCGATGCCGGAAGAAGTGGCTACGGAAATGGGCGTGGAGATAGAGAAAATCTATACCATTGAGCAGATAAATCAGGACACCATATCGCTAGAATCTCCGGTTGGCGATGAGGGAGATGACAAAAGCACACTCGGGGACTTTATTGCAGACGACAAGATACTTTCTCCGGACCAGGAAACTTCCCAAAGAATTCTGGCGGATCAGGTTAAAGAGATTTTGGGCGATTTGTCTCCGAAGGAGAAAAGAATATTGGAAATGAGGAACGGTCTGATGGATGGCATCACTCATACCCTGGAAGAGGTGGGCAAAGAATTCGGAGTCACTCGTGAGCGTATCCGGCAAATCGAAGCCAAGGCACACCAAAAAATCCGCGAACACGAAAAAGCCAATCGTTTGCGTAATTACTAAAAAAGAAATCCCGCCTAGGTGAGGCGGGGAGTTTGACTTTCTGTATCCGGCGCGTCAACCATCTTGAGAAAGCCGCCCAGAGTTTTTTGAAGGTGGGTCATATAGGCCTGAGTCTTTCCCATGTCTCTTAGGTCGCAGAGAGGAGCTCCGATGGAACAAACCGCCAGAACTAATTGGCCCCGTATTTGTTCCTGGATGAAAGATTGAGTTTCTTTTGGAAATTGCTTTAGATACTCTGCTAGTGAAGCGGGTATTTCCCAGGTTACGGAGCCCACCCTGGGGTCTTCAGCGTGAATCTTCATGGGCTATCCTCCATCAATTCTTTTTCCAATGTAACACAAAATCGAAAGGGGCCCGCGTGTCATGCGGGCCCCGTAGTTTTGCCGGCGGGCGGGAAACGCTCGGCTATTCCGTTAATATCTTCCCAAAGCCGTTTGAAGCGCCGGATTGGCTGCTCTGACGCGAACCCACGATTAAGCTCTATGAGTTCGTGTAAAGCCTTAGTCAGACCAAGGTCAAGAGCGACTTCATGTATCTCTTTTCCCCTGAGTATCGCGCATAGTTCCCGCATGCGCTTTCCGATTTCCGGCTTGAGTCTTTCCGCCAAGCCGAAACGTCTCTCAATTAACGAAGTGCTCATCCTGTACCCTTTCCCGTTTGGGTATCTCAGTATTTTTTACTTTACACACATTTTTGGACTTGTAAACCCTGTACCGAAAATCTTTACCCCGTTAGAGAATGCCCCGCGGCCTGCCTGTGCGTACCCGCACGCAAACAGGCCGCGGGGCGCATTTCCTCCCCACGAACACGGAGTTCAATGCTTCGTGCGAGTTCTCTAACGGGGTTTACTGTATTTCTGGTACAGGGTAAAGAAATCCCCGCGGCGCTTTGCGCCGCGGGGCAGATTCTCAAGAGTTCCGATACCTCCTCCAGAGCTTCATGAACTCCGGTTTAAATACAGCCAGCATTACCTGGTCCATTCTTTTGTTAGAACGGAACACCTGACCTTTTTTTACGCCCTCAACCACATAGCCGGTTTTCTTTAGGTAGGCTAGACTTCTTCCGTTTCCAGAGAGGACCGAAGAGCAGACTTTGAATAGATTGAGCTCGGTGAAGGCGTAGTGTAGGAGCTGCATCTTAGCATCTGTTCCATAGCCCCCGCTTCGGTATTCTTTTTCGCCTATGAAGGCGCCGGTTACGGCGGTTCGATGATGCAGGTTAATTTGGTGGAGGCCCATCATGCCGATGAATTTGCCTTCAAGAGTAGCTATACCAAAGACTTGGTTTTCTTTGTCTTTGTGTACTCTGGCAAACCACTCCCGCTCCGCAATAATGGACTGCGGTCCTACCAGGCCTATAAATCTAGATACCCCCTCGTAGTCATTTAGCCACTTGGCGGCCTTTCTTATGTCCTCTTCTTTATCTTCTAGGGTGAAGAGGGCAGATTTTTTGCCAGTTCGGAAAATAATCCTGTCCATTTAGAACTCCTGTCTGTTAAAGAACACGCTCTAACGAAAACACCCTGGCTTTCGTAGAGCCAGGGTGTATCAATCAAAATCGGTGGGGGATTAATGCGCCATGGCCATACGAAGCGTTTCTTTCCAAGCGGAAAGGCCGCAAACAATTTTTGCGGTCGGCTTCATGTAGTCCCGGTGCATAAAGTAATGCATAAGTTATATTTAAAACATTAAAACTATTTTGTCAAACTCCATTCGCTTATTCGTGAGAATAAGCGAATGGAGTTTAGAATTAAAAAAGACCGCATTTCTGCGATCTTTTGTGCCGGCCCGGGCGTATCCCCGGGCCGGTCGTTTCTTGAACTAGCTCTTGTTTAGCACCTTGTCGAGTTTTGGCCTGAGGTGCGGAGCCATGTCGTCTAGACCGAGCGTCAAGGTTGGCATTCCGTGGACCTTGCCGATGACCGACTTTTCGCCCAGCCTAGCCTTGGTCGCCATGGCTGAGACGGTGGTGTTCCCCTTGTGGGTCGAGTCGATGACGGGGTTGTTGGTGTTGCCGGAAGCGCGCAGGGAGTCGATGACCCTTTGCGCCGCGCCGGCGCCGTTGTCTCGGTCGTAGCCCCACGGGTCGAACTCGTCGTCCTTGGACAGGTCGATCTTCATCACTCGACCGGCCATGTAGTCGAAGCGGGCGGACTTGTTCTTCTCCAGAATCTGCCGCGCTTGTTCCCCGGTCATGGGTTCCGGATTGTAGTGCATGAAACCCGCGCCTTGTGGCTTGGATGCGTTGTACAAAGCGGCCAGAACGGCCGCTTTGTCCAGTTTGGCAATGCAAACGGTGGCCATAAAATCCTCGCTGTTGGTTGTGGAAAGATCAGGAGCTCGCTGGTGATGATAGCATATATAAGTATTTTGTCAAGTATTGGATTTTTGCGTGATATACTCGCTTGGTGAAGCGAAAAATTCCCATAAAACACTGGAGCCATTCTTCGCTAATGTCGTTTCTCCGCAACCCTCTGGCTTGGTACAAACGCTATGTGGAAGGAATTTACGACACACCCTCCGGCCCATCTTCCGTAATCGGGCGCGCTGGGCACATGGCTCTACAGAGATTTTACGAAGGTATGGAAAAAGAACAGGCCATTAAATTTGGCTTTCAATACTTGCGCGCAGTGCCAGATTTTGAAATAAATTTTGGCAAAGCCAAATCCAAAGCAGCCAAAAAGAAAAAACGCTTTCAGATGGAGAAAGATTACGAACAGGCGGTCGGATTTTATCTACACAAACCTCCCCGCTATAGGGTGGTCGGAGTGGAAGTAAAAAGTGTAGCCAATATTAAAGGCTTACCCCTGCCTCTCAAGGCGGTTTCGGACTTGGTAGTGGAATCTAGCCAGCCGGGATTTCTGGATATTGTGGACCATAAGTTTGTAGATTCTTTTAGCCCAGGGAAGGCCAGCAAAACTCTTTTTGTGATACAAGCACTTTTTAATTACTACACGGTGCGCGAGTTGTATAAAAGACCAATCGGCAGGTTTATAGTCAACGAGTGTAAAAAGTCTAAGAACGCGGATAGTTCTTCTCAAATGCGCCGGTACATTCTGGATTATGCTGATTGCGAAGAGGATTTTGAAGTCTTCCACCGGCTGATTAAAGACGCTACTAAAGAGATTTCCCGCCCACGCCTATATCTTCCAAATCCGTCAGATATGTTTGAAGGCGAAAATTCCTTTGATATTTACCG
>JBBTXX010000058.1:0-16200 GCA_038062065.1 Patescibacteria group bacterium | reverse complement strand
TGGGACCTGGGCCTTCCTCGTCGTAATCTCCGGGAACCGGGGGCAGGGCGAAAGCGAAAGACGGAATTAGTACGAGAGAAAATAGAACCAGCGCGACTGATTTGTAAAGAGTGGTTCCGTAGATTTTCATAGTCCTAATTACCACCCAAATATAGCGGACCAGATGTTAGAGAGCATGAGGCGGCGGGGGGAATCAATTGAGCCTCTGTCACTGCTATAGTCATAACAAGCCTGAACGGATGGAGTTAGTCTGGCTCCAGAGACTTCTTGCTCATCGCGGTAATAACGGATCTGGAGATCGCCAGATGCCGAGAAGGAAGTGGAGCCGTTTGGAGCGCCACCCGTCGGGAACCTGTTCTGGAACTCAAGGCCGCAGGAAGAGCTGTTGTCTGTGACACTCGTGCAGACATTTTTATACAGGTCTATGACATCTCCAGGTTTGGGATTAACCGCTTGCCAGGAGACGCTTACAGAACCGCAGGAATTGACGGAGTAGTTTGTGTTCACCGACCAGATACTGGAATCAATCTCGCAACGGTTCGGGAGAGGACAGCCGTCGGAGTTGGTACCGCCGGGAATGGGCTTCTGGCCGGTGGGGCAACCGATGGTTTGAGCGACGGAGCATGCAGGCTTGGTCGGTACACATTTGCCTGGCAGTTCGCAGCCGTTGGAGTCATACCCACCGGAAATACCTGTTGTGCCAGAAGAACAAAGGATTAAACCGACGGGAGGACATAAGGGCTTGGTTGGAACACATCTGCCTGGCAGTTCACATTTATCTGGGCCGTATCCACCCGATACATATGTAGTACCTGGGGGGCAGGCAATACTCATTATTGTAAGCGGACATACTACTGGAGGTATAACGCATTTAGGTGGCAGAGGACAGCCCTTAGAATCACTACCCCCTCCGATTAAAGTCCCACCTGGACAATACGGTGGCATGTAACTAGATGATGGACACCTATCTGGCGGGTTCACATCCCCAGTGACCTGTATATTGACACTTGCAATGGTTTTTTGGAGTGCTGGTGGGGCAGAAGAAGTGGGTCGGTCATTAGACTGGATATAGTACACAACCTCAGTTTCTATAAGTTCAGCTGTATATGTGCCCGCACTTTTATACGAATGGATGTTAACTCCCGGTTCAGAACAAGCATCGAGTGGAGAATAACAAGGATTCGCTATTTCCGGCTTGGTATTGTCACCGTAATCTATAAAATACGACGGATTCGCCGAACGGAAACCGCTTATGTTCGTGTAAAAACTAACTTGGAGAGGTGCTTGGCCAAAATTAGGGGATGCTCGGAACCCGGAATTGCCGATGTCTTCCCCGGCTATTCTGAATGAAGCCCGGCCGGAACCGAATCCGAAAAATATAGCCGTTACGCCATACTCCCCCGGTCCTACACTAGATGGGTAGGTGTCGGTAATGTAATAGACTGTTACAGATTTAGAACCACCTGGCGGTATGGTGTCTTGAAAGTAAGCTTGACAGGAAAAACCGGGCGATTCGTTTATCTTCCTGCCCTGCTTCAATATCGCGTAAGAAACATAGGCATCACTCTCATTGCACCCGCCGCCGGAAATGGTTTTTGGTTGACTGGTGCCGTTAAAAGCGGTGACGGTTATACCTACAGTCTGACCTGGCTCATATACCGATTTGTCCGTGGATACAGAAACAGATAGATTCCCAGACGGCGGGGGTGGAGTTCCCCCGCACGCCTCCGAGATTTTAGCCCGGGTGATGGGCCCCACCACGCCGGTAGCATCAATGCCGTTTTGGGATTGGAATTGCCTTACATACGCATCCGTCTTTTTGCCAAAAAAGCCAGTGGTTATATCTTCCTCCAAACTAAGATAGTCCGTCAGGAAGGATTGAAGGTGGAGAACTTGCTCCGTTGGGTTAGAAAGGCGACGGTTGTAACTTAAAGTTTGGGATATATTGGGACAGGTGGGGCCTGGGCCTTCCTCGTCGTAATCTCCATAAGGCAGGGTCGTGGCGGAAGCGAAAGATGGAATTAGAGTCAGAGAGAATACAAATATACCTACAAGTGCCAATATTCTCGTTCGCATTTTCTTACCCAAAATTATAGCCCTTGAACACAATTTATACCCATATTTATCCACACAGGTAGAACGAGAACTTGCCCACCCCTTGTAATTCACTGGGCCTGCCACCTATCTCCAAACCCAAAACCAACATCGTATAAACACTATAACATTATATATAATGTTATAGTGTTCTTTCCATCAAGACACTCAAGCGTGCACCTACCAGCCCGTAATAGCCGACCAGATATTTCCTAGCATTAAGCGGCGGTCAAATGAAACCTGACAGGAAACGCTGATGTTTTTCTGACTTCCCGAATCAAGTGCCCAGGTGTCCCCCGTCCTAGTGTAATACTGTAAGAGATACGAGCCGTTCGGGACACCCTCGTAGCGCGCACTGCCGCCGGAGGGAGTAAGTCCAGTCCCCGTCGGCGCGTATGAGTAGCCGTCAGTTGCCACGAAATCATGTCCGTCCAAATAATGCCAAATCTTGAGTTTTTCTCCGTTCGGGAGCGGCCACTTCACTCCGGACGCTGGAATAAGGGTAATCCAATCATTACCTTGGAGTGAGTTGTTTGCCCAGGAAAAGACGACTGATCCTTTGCCGTCCGGCCCGCAAGAAACTGGGGTTGAGGTGAGACTAATGCCTGAAATCTCCGTTAAGGTAGCCGGCGGGGGCGGGGGCGAAACAATGGGACAGGAATGGACAACGACTGGAATTACGGAAAGTTGTCTCCAACCGTCATTAGGGGCCGCCTCAAAATAGGCCAAATCGTAAGAACCCGGAGACACAGCGAAGTAGGCGGTTCCATCCTTCTGGTTTCCGGAGTAATTACGGAGATACGCTTTTTGGCTATCGTCATTTGGGTTGTTGCCGGTGGTCCAGCTCCAAGAAAGATACCCCGCGCCATTTGGCCCTATTTTGGAAGACAATATACCGTCCGATGGATAAAGACCGACCCAGTCCCTCTCTTTTGGTGATGCGGCCTGCCAAGAAGCTTTGAGTTCAGAGTGACCGCTGGAATCACAAGGAGATAAGTCAGCGTTTAAGGCGAGTGGGCCGGACGAAGGTTTAACCGGAACACATTTGTCGGGTAGTTGACAACCGTCGGAGCCGTTGCCACCGGGAATAAACTCCGAATTTGGGGGACACTCGAACAACTTATTAACCAGCGGGCAGAGTGTGGGCGATGGGTGTGACGACCCTCCGCAGGATATCTTTATATCCTGGCTTCTCAGCATAGCCGGAGTCTGCCAACCGCCATTACTGGCAGTCCTAAAATACTGAATATTATAGGTGTGGCCGTTGATAACTCTGTCGTAAACTACCCCTCCGATTTCGGAGTTACCGAAATAAGCCGCATGACTCGTGGTACCGACTCTTAATCCGCTAGAACTCTGACCATCTATCTGTGTCCAGGCAAGATACCCGCCTTTGCCTGGAGTCCAAGTGTTGGCATTTTCAAACAAGCCGACCCAGTCTGAAGATATTGGTTTTTGAGCTAAATACCAAGTGGCTACTAGTGCCGCCGTTTCACTATCTTTACATGCGTACCCGACTCCAATAATGCCGGGAAAATCTTGAGCCAGGGCAAAAGAAGGAGACACCAGAAAAATAAGGAGGAAAAATAAAAAACCCCAATTTCTTCTCATAAGAGATATTGTACCTCCCCCTCACCCAAGACAAAGGTGAGGCGTGGATAACCTTCCACAACACTATAACATTATATATAATGTTATAGTGTTGTGGAAATAAAGAGTGAAGTTTGAATCTCTCCCACAAAAGTTTCATTCATGTAGACCACTCTAGCGAGATGGAACGGCCTTTCCAATAAACTATAGCTTCTGGGAAGTTTTTGCGTATAATCTTCAGGTGTCCGAAATTTTCTTGGTTTTTTCGCATATTTTGCTTTTCGTAACCCTCTATTTCGAGGTGTTTCTTTTGCTGACCCTTTTTGAAAATAAGCAGGAATTGCGCCGCGGCGCTCCCGCGCCGCGGCGCCTACCTTCGGTCTCTATTCTCGTCCCCTGCTGGAACGAGGCAAAAACACTGGTCGAAACTATCAATTCTCTTCTAGCCCTCGACTACCCTAAAAACAAACTTTTCATATCCATAATCGACGACGGTTCAACCGACTCCACTTGGAGAGTTGCCCAAAGATTTCGCAAACATCCGCAGGTCAAACTCTTCCAAAAAGAAAACGGAGGTAAATGGACTGCTCTCAATTTCGGTCTTTTAAATACTTCTTCCGAACTGGTTGGATGCTTGGATGCAGATTCTCTGGTAGCACCTGACGCTCTTTTAAACATAGTTGAAAGATTTAGTGACCTCTCAATTATGGCCGTGACTCCCAATATTCAAGTCCACGAGCCACAAACTCTTTTGCAACACATTCAAAAAGCCGAATACTCTCTTTCCGTATTTATCCGCAAATGTTTCGCTATCTTAGGCAGCGTCTATATCACTCCGGGACCTTTTTCCATTTTCCGCCGGGAAGTTTTTGAAAAAATCGGCCCCTACAAACACGCCCACCACACGGAGGATATGGAGATAGCCATGCGCATGCAGCTCCATGGTATGAAAATAGACAACGCCCATGACGCCGTCATATACACCAAAACCCCGCACACCATTCGCAAACTTTTCAAACAGCGGCTGCGCTGGGTTTATGGCTTTCTCAATAATGCGCTCGACCACAAACAATTTTTCTTCAAAAAAGAGTTCGGCAACTTGGGACTGTTTATCCTGCCGATGGCCGCGCTGTCTGTTTTTTCCGCCCTCTACTTCGCCGGTTACGCCATTTGGAACGCTGGAATTTTAATTTCAAATAAAATAACGGAGGTTTCAGCCGTAGGGTTATCGCTCCCCCATTTCAATCTAGACCTTTTCTTCTTCAACACCCAGTCGATATTTTTTATAAGTATAGTCTTACTCTCCTTAACCCTAGGCATAATTCTGACGGGTAAATTCCTGACCGAAGGCAAAATTCGCTTCACCCGCGATATTCTGTATTTCTTTGCCTTCTATAGCTTCTTGGCCCCCCTCTGGCTCGCCGGCGCGCTTTACAACACCATCTTTTCTCGTAGTATCACTTGGCGGTAAAAACCCACAACCCACGACTTAAACGATTAACGACTGGTGATCTTGGGTGTCACAAGCCCAGTAGTCTCGTCCCCGGTCGTCAGTTGTTAGTTGTTAGTTGTTAGTTGTTAGTTGTTAGTTGCTAGTTGTTAGTTGTTAGTTAAAATTATGAGAGAAACCGACTGGAAAAAATATCTTTTAGTATTTGTCATTACCGCCGCCATCTTCGGCACGGCTCTCTATATAAGCGCCTATATCTCCGAACAGCGGGTGGCTAATGTGCGCGATATCGCCGACTCCATTGCCATAGACATACTTTCTTCTGAAACCCAGTTCTCGCTTCTCTCCGAGGCGTCCTGTGGCGACACCGGCACCAGCGCTCTATCGAGCGAGCTGAATACTCTGGCTTCAAAGCTGGCCTACACGGAGGGAACTAGAGGTAGCGAAGACGCCGAGGTAGCCAAGCTTAAAAATTATTACTCCCTCCTGGAAATTAAGGATTATCTGTTGGCCAACAAATTGGCTGGCAAATGCGGATTTAAATCACCCAACCTGCTTTATTTTTATTCCAACAAAAAAGATTGTCCGGACTGCGAAAAAATGGGCTATGTTTTGGACAAGCTGCGCGAAGAGTATCCGGAATTGCGGGTGTACGCTTTTGATTACGACATAAACCTCTCCGCGGTCAAAACTCTTATCGGTATGGTTAATGTGGAAAAAAATCTGCCGGCTGTCGTCGTACGCGGAATTCCATATTACGGTTTCCGCTATTTAGAAGAATTCGACAAAATAATTCCGGAATTGAAAAAATTGCGCGCCGAACATGAAAAAGCCGCCCAAGACGCCGCCTCTTCCACTCCTCGCTAAATTCCCCTCACATCTCCCGAACCATCAAGAATAATGATTAAGACCTAAACATTCTAACATTCTATAGAATGTTAGAATGTTTTATGTCCGCGTTTATTCCGCGCAGTTCAGCGTTCCATTTAAAACTCGTTGAAGTTGGGGTTGATTCTACAGGTGAAATTCCTGCTCACGCTTTGGCTTCCGTTCCGGCAGGAAAGGACATAGACCGTAGTTGTAGTGAGAGGCGGGGTTTGTATGCGGCCGGTAATTCCGCTAGCAGAAACTCCGGGACCAGTAAGTGTACAGGAAGTGGCATTGGTCGCTGTCCATTCTATGGTGCAGGGCTGACCGCGGTTTATGATGAGTGTGTCTCCGGAGGCACCACCAGATTGGCCGAAAGCCGCCCCCGGCAGAGGACATTGTGAGTCGGGCGGCGGTATGGCCACGCACACCCCGTTACAGCTAAGTCTGCCGGAAGAAACCAGCCCGCAGGAATTCTGTAGGGACTGGCATATCTGTCCAGCATAGGCAACACACCCATAACCGCCTCCACCTCCCCCACCTCCGGTCGGCGTAAACCCAGGAGGGGTTGGTGTTACCGGCGAACACCCAGCTCCAGAACACGGCACCGGCACAAAAGTGTCTATGGTTATAGGTCCATTGGGGCTCGGGTTAGACCAGTCTAGAGAACCGTTCTGACTTGGGGGTAAATAAATGGAACCGTCCCCGTTACCACAAGCTCCTGGGTCGTTACTATCCGAGGCTACACCCCCAGAACCTTCGTTGCCGCTATTCTTGTTGTGAACCAATACGCCATTGGCGTAAAAAGTAGAATCTGGTTCTACATTTTTTAAATTAAAGACCTCTACCTCTCCGGAAATAAATTTAATGGAATAAACTGGTATCCAGCCGACTTTAAGCCCAAGAACACTATCTCCTCTTTCCAACAACAGATTCTCTCCTATGGCCGTCCATTGCTCATCCGAAACCGGCTCCACGCTTCCCCACCCAATACGCCCGTCTGGCTTCTTCACATATATAGGATGAGTTCCAGTAACCTCCAACAATCCATTATTTATGTAGTAATAGCCAGGAGCAATTCTTTTCATCAGAAAACCCACTAGAGATGTTTGTCCAGAACCATTTAATACCTCTTCTCCGGGTTCAAGGGATTCAATGGTTTTAAATCCAGACGGCGTCTTTATTAAAGTACCTGGGAGAAAACAGACCCCTTCACTTTGGGCTAAGGAGGACTTTGCGTAAAAAACCGACAAAACAATACCGGCAAGTATTAGGACGGGCAGAATAAAAATTAATTTCTTTTTCATAAAACTCATTTCCATTCACTAAGAAACATGGTCTGCTGATTGTAGCCGGGCAAATCTATTTGGCGGACCCTCTCCCCTTCTGTATTGAAAATTACAATCCTCGGCTTCGGATCGTCCGTATATATTTTGTCCCAATCCACCTCTTGAGTTGCCAGATAATTACTATTCGGGGAAAACACCACCCAGAAACTATGGGAGTTAATTTCTAAAGTTTTTTCCAGAGACAGAGTATCAAAAGAACTTTCTAAAGAACGTATGGCGTAAACATAAACCTTGCCGATACTCGGCGCGCTCCAAGCAAGCTTGGTTTTATCGGGGCTAACCGCAAGACGCATATTGAACGCGGCTTTGCTATTTAGCATAGGCAAAACAAGTCCGATTTTCTTTGATTTAAGGTCAAAAGTGTAAACACCGTCACTGCGTAGAAATAAACCTCTCTCTTCCGTTAACCACTCTGGGTAGGCCCCGGGCGCGATGAAAATAGTTTCCCCCCGTAGACTACTTACATAAGCTCCCCAAGAATCCAAATCTCTAAAATCTGGAGTTTGGGCCGTAGAAGCGGTAAAGGCTACCTGCCTGTTGTCTGGCGACCACCTGGGGGCGCGCGGGAGCTTGGGGCTGTCGGAAGTCACCTGGTAGCTAGTGTTTTTAAAAATATCTAAAACAAAAACATGGGAAATGTTGTCTTCCTTCCAGCCAACAAAAGAGAGGAGATTGCCGTCCGAAGAAATTGAAACCGAGTTGGCGTTAGGAGTTATTAGAGAAACCGGGGAAAGATTTCCCCTGGCGAGATCGTACGCGTAAATTGAAGGATTGCTGGAATTACCCGGAGCCAAGCCCAGATAAATATTTCCGGAAGGAGCGGCGGGGGCTTGTACTCCCGAAATGTTTTTGAGATTGGAGTAGAGGGTGCCAACGCCAATAAGTAAGATTAGCAAAACCGCAGAAAGAATAATCTTGGTGTGTCTTGTAGAAAAAGAATCCACCGCCTGGGCTGGCTCCGCTCCGGTATCTATAGGCAGGTTCTCTGGAGACATTACCCGAAGTATAACTCTATTTACCCCGTTAGAGAACGCTCCGCGGCAAGGCCTTGGGAAGTGTTTCTTTTCGATGAGCGCGAGGTTTAATACCCCGCGCGAGTTCTCTAACGGGGTTTATGAATTCGGGAGTGACCTAAATCCCCACCCACACCTATTCTCTAATTCGCGCGAATAAGGGATGTACGGAATATGCATTTTATTGCGTAATTATCGGAGCCACCTCCACAGATGTCTGGGAACCCCACGGTTTTCCCAATCCTTCCCTGCCTGCCAACAGGTAGGCTGCACGGGGAACTCCCGTTCCCCGACCCCCTCCCAATCTGGGAGGCGACTCCTCGTTTACTACAATCTCTCGGAGCCGCCTCCCAGATTCGAACTGGGGACCTTCTCTTTACAAAAGAGTTGCTCTACCAACTGAGCTAAGGCGGCGTACTAGGACAATAATTTTTTCAGAAATCTCCTACCAGCAGACGACTTTAGATATACCTCCCTCTTCCTAGCCTCAGGCAAGTTAGCATAGACTTCTTTATAAACAACCTCGATATCCCGCATGTTTCTGGTGGTCCTGGTTAGCCCGACTCTATGTTCTATTAACCTTCTTGATAAGTTTCCTGTAACTCCTTTGTAAAACCTACCGTCCGAGGATTTTAATACATAGACTATAAACATTTGTTCACAAAAGAGTTGCTCCCCACCCGTACCGAACGGTACGTTCGGGCGGGTACCAAACTGAGCCCGTCCGAACGTATTCATCCGGGCGGGCTAAGGCGGCGTTTTCTTATCTTAGAGAAGGCGATCTTGGTTAACAGGATCCTCTTTTCTATTCTCTTCTATCTTATTTAGGAACTCAGAAGAGACTCCCTCTCTTTTGGCTATTCCCTGACCCTTGACCATAGCCCACAACTTGGTCTCCTTAAGTACACCCACAAGATGAACAAGTCCCCGCACGGCATACTCAAATAAAAGAATTAGAACTGCTCTAAAAGTATGGCGATTTGCGTAGCGGGAGTAGGTAGAGAGGTCTTCCATTCTCTTATGAAGCAGAGTGTCCACCCGGTAGCGCGCCACGGAAAAGAACTTGGCTCCATTTTGGAGTTCATACATCTTAAGTGCCAGCATAGTAGCTATACCAAGAAACGATCCGAAGAACGCTATGTATATAAGCATAGAATAATTCTACCTTAAAATTCCTCACTCTTAAAAACCCCACCAACTCTCCCCTCCCCCCACATCATTATGACATTATATATAATGTCATAATGATGTGTGGTGACACCCGAATCCGAAGAAACCCTTAAGCGGAAAGTCGGGTGAAATGGGAAAGTTTTATCCTCTCTCCAAATTTCTGAGTAGCTCTCTCTATAAGAGCTTCTATAGTTACGCTATCGTCCTTGATAAAGGGCTGTTCCAGAAGAATTTTGTCTGCGAAATAGGAATCAATTTTACCGGAGAGAATTTTTTCCTGAATATCTTTTGGCTTACCTTCCACTTCTTTCATAAAAACCTCCCGGACCTTTTCCATCTCCTCCGCGGTCACATTTTCCCGGCGGGCGTATTTGGGTCCCGTAGCCGCCACCTGCATAGCTATGTCGTAGGCCAGTTTTTTGAAATCCTCGTTTTTAGATACAAAATCCGTCTCGCAGGAAAGTAAGACCATGGCGCCAACCGCCCCACCAGCGTGTATATAAGCGGCTACTGTTCCGGAGCCCAGTTCTCTGTCTCCTTTTTTAGCCGCAATATCTGCACTTTTCTTACGGAGAATTACCAAAGCCTTGGCTTTATCTCCTCCGGCCTCTTCCAGGGCCTTTTTGCACTGCATAATGGACACACCAGTCTCATCCCGGAGTGATTTAACGAGTTCAGTCGTAATTTCAGCCATCTATGTTTTAAATTAAATCCTAAGCAACCAAAGTTTCAGCAACCGGAACCACCCCGACCGCAGCCATTTTCTCGCCTTCCGCGTAAGCCGATGTTATTTCCTTAACAAAAAACGCCACGCTACCCTTGAGAGCGTCGTTACCCGGAATCGGATAATCCACAAGAGACATATCACAGTCGGTATTGAGAAGGGCGATAACCGGCACCTTGCCCATTTTGGCTTCCGAAACCGCAATGTGTTCCTTCTTCGGGTCCACCACAAAAAGCCCGCCAGGAGTGCCGGAGAGGGTCACGATGCCGCCAAAAGTTCTGTCCAATTTCTCAATTTCCCGGTCTATAAGAAGACGCTCTTTTTTGGTGTACTTTTTAAGTTCTCCGCTCTCTTTTTCCGCCCGCAATTCCAAAAGACGGGCGGTGCGTCTTTTTATTTCCGTGAAATTAGTGATGGTGCCGCCAATCCAGCGTCCGGCCACAACCGGCATCTGTAGAGATTCGGCCGCAGTTCTTATCGGCTCCTTGGCTTCATTTTTGGAAGTGACAAAAAGCAGGGTTTTTTTTGACTTACCGAGCGAACGGGCGAATTCCTTAGCCGCCTCCAGATACCTAGCGGTTTCCTCCAAATTGATTATTTCTGCATGATTTTTAGCCCCGTATATAAGCTTAGTTACAGAGGGGTGACGGCGACTCTTGGAATAGCCCACATGAGCCCCAACGGAAAAAAGCTTCTCCAGGAGTTCCGTATTCGGGGCAGTATTGGTGGTATTCATCCCGTTTAGAAGCAGGTCGCGGTCCTTTGGACCACTAAACGCGCTGAAATAAGACAATAAATCATATTCTTGTTAAACTCCAATGAAACCCTGACGCCACGACCGCAGCTTCTAACGGGATTCATTGGCGAAGCACTCTAACAAAAAGCTCCCGTATTCGCAAGAAAACTATGGAGCCTTGATTTTAAGCTTAGATTCCACTAATTCTATATTATTACGTACTGCAATAAGAGCATTCGTGTAACCAGATTCCCTATCCAAAGAAGAATTCCCCGGGTATGCCGCCGCCCACTCCTCCGGCTTCAGTTTTTCAAAACCAGATAAAGCTGTACGAAAGTGTTCCAGGGCCCCCTCATAACTCTCCTGATTCAGCAAAGCCACCGCCAGCTGATTATGAAGCCAAGGATTGGCTGGAAATCTAGTAAGGCCTTCAAGGGCCGTACCTTCGGCTTTCTCGTACTCCCCCTGTTTCAAATAAATCCAAGAAAGGTCGTTCCACCCAGCCCACACACCCGGAGAAATACTGGTGTATTTTTTAAAGTCTAATTCAGCCAGTTTATACTTCTGCTGAAATCCGTATACCAGCCCACGTAAGTACAGTGCTTCATTATTATCACCATCTACTTCCAAAATTTTACTCAGATAGTACAAAGAGAAATTAAAATTACCGGTAAGAAAATATATTCTGGATAGTTGATACTTAATAGTCAAACTAGAAGACAGCCCCTCAGCCTCCAAATAATATATTTCTGATTTTTCTAAATCTAAATATCCACTTCTTTGATTAAAAATTTTTCCAGCCATATATAAACACGTGTTTACATCCTTAAGAAAAAAACATTTTAAATCCTTGCTAAAAAAGGACCCTGCAAATAAAAAAAGGCATACAAAAAATACAATGCCCACAAAAAAACTAATCCTACTAAAAGAGAACATTCTTGTAGACACCAAGTCCTACTTCCTTAATTTAAGACGTATTTGTTCAAGGCCAACTGGAGCGTAGGGATTGTTCGGATTTATAGATAGAGCTCGTGTATACATTTCTTCCGATTCTTTGAGTTTTCCTTCCCCAAGGGCGACAAAACCCAGGACGGCATATGGCATATCCAGTTCGTCCTTCATGTTTTCAAAAATAGATACTGGCCAAGATCCGTAAGATATATTTAAGTCGTGGTTCAAAGATTGGGCTTTAATTAACCACTGACGAGCATCCTCCCATTTCTTTTCATAAGCATATCCAAGCGCAACATAAGAAAAAACCAAGACCTGATAGAAAGGGTGCACAGAACCTATCCAGTCACTAACAGCGGCTTTTTCAAAAAAGGGAATAGATGCTCCTGAGGAAGGCTTGAGAACCCTAAACCCCAAACCTACTGCATATGAAGCAAAAAAATCTTTAGATTCAGCCTGCCTCTTTAAGCTACCCTCTGAATCATACGTAAAGCTGATAGGACTAGGCTCGCCGGCATCTTCCCTATCAAACACAACACCCAGTATATTTCCCCTGCTATCAACTACTCCAGATTCAATTAAATCTTTAAACCTAATTTTAAAGTTGTCGCCCAACCAATACTGATGGACTATTATAGACTGATTGGTCTCGTCAAAACCTACAATTATAGCCGCAGAATTAATAGTCTTTCCAATTGATATAATCGGAATTTGGACAATCAAAGGCTTACCAAGTTTTATGTGATCACGTATCTCCTCAAAATTGAGCGCCTCAACCTTAGCTTTAAATTTAGGCACCTTATTTAGAGACACAGCTAGATCGAATATAGAGGATAGGTCTGTATTTCCCCGATAAAGAACAGATTCTGGAGAAGTAGTTAGTCCCCAATACTCAAAAAGGGAGGCAACGGCAGCCTCAGGGGGATCAGAATAGTAACGGTAGGTACCCGTAGATAATTTTGCGCTGGAATATGCAGTATGGGGGGGAACTTTCTCAAGCATAATTGTCTTACCTTTATATATAAGTCCCGAATAGTATAAACCTGCAACAGAAACTACAATTAAAGAAAAGCCTATTAAGCATAATACTAGATACTTGTTAAATTTAGTTTGAAGTAAAATCATCTTTTGTTGTGTACCAACACGCCAGCGGCAAAAAAGTTCCTATGAGATTCAATTTTGGAAAGATTATAAACTATTTCTTCCGCAATTTCAGAGGGTTTTATATCTGAAACTACAACTTCTCTTCCATCTAAACCAAGAAGATTATCACCGACTTCTATATTAAATAGTTTAAAAGAGTAATTCTTATTCGCAGAAGCCAAGTCTAAATCTATCACCCCCCATCCATTTTTATTTGAAAGCCAAAATGGATGCTCTCCTGTTACCTTGATACCTCCATTTATACGAAAAATTCCATCCTTAGATCCAGACCAAATCTCTTCAACTTTTGCAGGTACAGTTTTCCTGACCACGACATCCCAAGCCAAAACCATATCTCCAACTCTTACGTTTTCTATATCTTTACTGGGGCCATCAGCCATAGATATCTTAGTACCCCTGCCAAGACAGCAGGAACCGCCGTCTCCGCCTCCCCCGCCTCCACCGCCACCTCCACAACCATCAGACCCCCCTCCACCACCGTCTCCACCGCCAGAATGATCAGCCAAGGCTATGCCAACACTATCAGAACCAATATTTGAAGAGGGTATAATTTTCTCTATAGACTTAATCAAAACCAAAATAGCAAATAGTCCTATCAAAGAGAAAGCCGTTTTTATCTTAGAAAGGTCTTTCATAAAGTTTATTGTACTACACCATCCTAATTCAAAAAACTAAAGGTGGTAAGAAAAACTAAGAGCCCTTACACCCATACAAACGAAGGTATTATGGAGGTCTTAACTGGTGTCACATTAAAACCTCTAGTAATCTGAGGTTGCAGATATATATGCGAATAAAAAATCATGGTGAATGGGAGTAGAAAATACAGAGTTTCCTTAGTCCAAACTACCGAAGAGTTTCTAGACGAACCTTCTTCCAAAGACGGGTTTGGTGGAATCCAGTCGTTAATAAAGAAATTATTACTTGAGATAACCAAGGTTTTAGAGAAGCTTCTAGGAGCCAACATTTTCTTTGCCGTAAAAAAAGACGGCGCTCGTCTAATAGACAGACATAGATATTTAATAAAGAAGTTGCAAGAACTGGGATATATAGATTCCATCCAGAGAAGTGGTCAACCCGCAGACGAACCACGTATATTTCGCTACTACGCAACAGGAAGAAACGGGAGTGGCGCAAGTTTTAGAAGTAAAGAAGAGTCTATAATCAGCGCCGTAGCAGAAGCTACCGAAAGAAAAATGTGGATGGAGAAGCGCCTGACTCCAGCACTAAAATCTTCAGCTAAGAAATTAACCGGAAGCCCTCACCTAGATTTAGACTCCTTGGCCGGATTCTCAAAAACTCAAAAAATAACTCCTTCCTCGCCCAAAATACATTATGATGAAACGACTGAACTTGAATGGCTGATTGCCAATTCTCTGAGCAAAAAATGTAAGGAGTACATACCAGCCCAGCTCGCAACCTACGCTAATTACGAACACTCTCTTAACCTAGGAGAACCCATGCTTCGCTGGCCGGTAACTACTGGCCTCGCCTCAGGCGCGACTCTTAATATGGCGGTAGCGAGGGGCTTGCTAGAAATTATAGAAAGGGACGCTTTTATGATTTTCTATATGAACAAACTTAGGCCTCCGGAAATAGATCTGGAAGAGTTCTCCACCATAGATATGGAAATAAAAAATGTACTTGCTTCTTTCCGTCGCTACAATTTGGAATTAAAAATATTGGCCCTGCCCACAGACTTTCCCGTCCATGTAAGCTTGGCTGTAGTCGTAGACAAAACTGGACTCGGACCCTCCTTATCTGTTGGAGCTAAAGCAAGTTTCAATCAAAAAGATTCAGTTTTAGGTAGCATTTCCGAGGCCCTATCTGTGCGCATCTCCCGAAAAAAAGATTTTACTGAAGGTTATACTGGCAAGCCAGAAAACATGGGGAGAACCGGGCGCTTAAAGTACTGGTCTTATCCAAATTCTTACCAAAAATTTAATTTCGCACTAGGTGGTAAGAAGATCAGAATGTCTGATAAGGATACGGATAAAATTAATGATTCTTCAGCCATAGAAACCATCGTCAAACACTGTCGTACCAAAGGGTATGATTCCTTGTACGTAAGACTCTCCGATAAGTTATTGGAAAATACTGGCTTGTACGTGGTTATGACTATAGTGCCGGAACTACAACCAATGCATCTACTGGAATCCATACCGTACCTAGGGGGTAATAGGTTGCAAGAAATACCATTATTACTCGAACACGAACCGGCCAAGTATTTAAATTCCATTCCCCACCCATTTCCGTAAGATATATTGCATGCCACATGAAAGGACTACTTGCTAAAATATTCCATTTACAAACCTCCGACACCTCGATAATACCGAGGGCGGCCGAGACCCCTATGGAGGGTCCGGAAAATGAGAGAACCCTTACTTATAAAGAATACCCTCGCTTTCCAAAAATCTATCTCCCCAAAGCAGAAGAATTAACCATAGATAGCAGTATATTTGCCAACAGAGTTTCTACTAGAGAATTCAACAGAACAAAAAGTATCCCCATAAAAACAATCGCTTCTCTCCTCGGGCAGTCTGCGCAAGATTCCGAGCGCCCATCGGGTGAAGTTGGCCGTCCATACCCTTCTGGAGGTGCGTCGTATCCGCTGGAAATATATTTATCTGTAATGGACGGCGCCGTAGATTCTCTAGCCAAAGGCCTTTACCACTACGACCCCCAAAAACACACTTTAAATATACTGGGAGACTTTGAATCAGAAGGCAACAATATCCGCAAACACATAACATATAAGTGGGCTAAAGAAGCTCCGGTAGTCCTTATTTTTACGGCCATGTGGGACAGAACCATGAAAAAATATGGAGATTTCGGATACCACTTAGTGCTGCTTGAGGCTGGGCATCTGGCCCAAAACATGATTCTAGTTGGAAACTCCCTTGGTCTTGGGACACGACCCCTTGTCGGCTTCCATAAAAAAGAAGTCGCCTCAATACTAGATGTAGATTTGGAAACAGAATCTCCTCTTTATATTTTAACGGCCGGCTGGCCAGCCAGAGTATTATAGACACATCCGGACACGTAATCTAACCAATAGCTTCACACCACCTGCATGGGGATTAGATAATTAATTC
>JBBTXX010000057.1:0-2353 GCA_038062065.1 Patescibacteria group bacterium | reverse complement strand
CCGCCAGAATTATTTAGTACCAGATGACCCGAGTACTTAAAATGTAATATTTTTGCTTAAAATAAAATAAATATCACATGCCAGACGCACCAAAAGAGATTCTGGAAGAAGTATCAAGAGAGTATGAGGAATCTCTTGTCATACCTGCCATAAAAAGTAGCCCGCAATGGATGCTTATGCCGGTCGGTTTGGTCGGCTCAGGAAAGACAACTGTTGTTAAGCCACTTACTGAACGTTTTGGACTCGTTCGTATGTCAACGGACGAAGTGCGGCAGAAACTCATAGAAAGAGGATATTCGTATGAAGGATGTCGCGATATCATTCACGAACTTAGTAAAAAGTATCTAGATCTTGGTTACAGCCTTGCAATAGACGCAAATACAGGAAGCAGGGCAGGAATTGAGTATAACGAGAAAACCGCAAAAGTTTTTCCAAATGTCCGTCAGATTTTTATATATGTAAACCCTCCAGAAGAGTTCATTGTAAATAAACTCAAGAACTATAAACATACCTGGCTGTTTAGTGACGGCGAACATGCCGTCCAACATTTTTATGAGAACAAGAGGAGCTTTTCTCAACCCAATCTGCCTTTTGTTTATGAGTTCGATACGTCCCGAAACGATCTAACTATACAAATCGACGAAGCCGTAATCGTAATAAAGAAAGTACTTGGGAAATAAGATAGCCCGAGCACCCAAATAGACTCCTAAAGGATGTCTCAAAAAAACAGCCTTGCAACGTCAATTTTTCGAAAAGGACTTCAGAAATAGTTCGAACTTTGTCCAGTAGATACCATAGTCAGGGTTTTTATCGAACTAACCCCAAAACCTAAATTGAAAAAATGCCGCCGACTCTCCATGAGTCGGCGGCACACGATTAGTGTTTAGAAGGAATGTCAGCAGGTTTTAAGGCGTCGCCTTCGCCTAAGACCGCAGACCTGAGCATGTCCTCAACGGTTGTCATGCGCGAAGGCCCTTTCAGAAACCCCAACGCCTCGCCGAAGATTTTGTCCATTACCTGGACGGATTCTGGCGGTAAATGTTGTACTGCTTCGTAACAGTTCTTGAGCCAGACCGCAGCTCCCTCGAGGCCGTTTCGCGTACCGACTAAGATGTCAGGGCAGGAGAACAGAAGCATCGCATTTTGTGCTGTCGATTCTGGCGCCTCACCAGGAACGAGACGTCGACGCATGCTGAGATTGAACGACATGGCCACGCCGTGCTCTTTTTCCGCAAAGCGCACCAGGTCGACGAATTCCGCCATGTTCGAACAGTCCGCCCGTCCATACAACGCTTTCAGCCGGACAAACTCTTCGTCAGGAGTTCGCGGCGCTTTCGGATTGCGATATCCGAACACCCCCATCACCTGCGGCCACGTACCTTCGGCTAGTTGTTTCCGAGCGCCTTCGGCAACGAGCCTGCGGCGCTCCTCTTCCTCATTTGCTTCCATTGTTCAGTCTCCACCGCTCATTGCCAAAGACCTCAGTTCGTGGTGAGAGTACCGAAAAGACCGGGGTCTGGCAAGTTTTGTGGAATACTTTAGAAGACCTTAGAACCTCGGCGAACTGCCAAAAAATTAGCCAGAATATCTTTGTAGGACTTGGTTATAGAGTTTGAATTACCAACTTCGGCAATTAGTTCCTACCGAGGAGAGCGTTGACCCTTTCCGCTACCGGTGGGTGGGTCATGAATATTTTATTCAAAAAAGAAACTTTTTGAGAATCCCCGCCTCCAAACGGATTACCGATGAAAAGATGGGCGGTTGCGTGATTGGCCCGCACCATGGGACGGCCGTAAGAATTTATTTTCTGTAAGGCAGAAGCTAGCCCTTCCGGGTAGCGAGTCAGAAGCGCTCCAGAAGCGTCCGCCAAGAATTCTCTTTTTCTGGAAATAGCCAGCTGTATAAGAGTCGCGATGAAAGGCGAAAGAATAGCGAGAACTATTCCCGCCACCATTAGAACCGCACCTGCCCGATTATCCCTGTCTCCGCTTCCATGCATGGAAAAACGCAGAAAGAAATCTGAAAGTAATGTCACAAAGCCAACCAGTACCACCGCCACCGTCATGAGAAGCATATCTTTGTTGCCTATATGTGAAAGTTCGTGCGCCAAAACTCCTTCCAATTCTGAGCGGTCCATCATGGAGAGGAGCCCGGTCGTAACCGCTATGGCCGCATGCTCTTTATTTCTACCAGTCGCGAAGGCATTCGGTGCTGGATCGTTAATAAAGTAGAGCTTGGGTTTCGGAAGCCCGGCGGTAATGGAAAGATTCTCTACTATATTGTGTACCTCTTTATACTGCCCCTCGTCCGGCATAAGTTTGGCTCCGGTTGTCGCCATGACCAGCTTGTCGGA
>JBBTXX010000056.1:0-2412 GCA_038062065.1 Patescibacteria group bacterium | reverse complement strand
CAATGTGCGGATAGGTCATTTCTGCCTATCTCACGGATTTTATTTATTTTCCGTGGTCGGACTATTGCATAACCATTTTAACCGGTTGGTTATTATGGTTTCTTCTCGCTTAGTCTCTACTGGCGCTTTCGCTTCCAGTGCGTTGTCCTGTCGGATTTTCGCCTTGATTAGAGAAGATTTTAGAAGCCCTCACACTTTTAAGGCTTCAAGAAAGTTGAAACTTGCCGGATCCCATACATGGAACAATCCGTATTCTTCCATCAGGTCCTGACCGTTCTGTGCGCGAACAACTTGCCGCGCAAGACGAATAAGGTCATCAACATTGCTTGCCGCAACAGCCAGAGTAGTTGCAACGTTGTCCGTCCATGCTCCGCCTGATCCTCCAAGGTTTCTCCAATCGGCATGATTGTCCAAGACATCGGTCTCGGTAAATTCATCCAATCGTTGAGCACCTCTTTTGAACGCTTCTGCGGGTTTTGTCCATGGGGACTGGTAAAGATCGCCCCAGTCAACAAAGACGGGCACTTCCCGGCCGGTTGAGATGGTCAGGGTTTCGGCGGTTTCCGCAATATCTACTGCGTTAAAAGCAGTGCCGCGAGTTACGGTTGCGACTGCCGCCCACCCACCGGTGGTAGAAATATAAGACGAGTTAATTACACGGTCATCCGTATAAGTTACATCGCAAATTTCTTTCCAGTTATGGGGACGAGCAAGCCGTTCCTGCAACGTTGATTCGAAGAGAGTTTCGTAGGTGATAGTATTTCCCAATTTCGTATGTCTTTTGCTTTATAGTTTTAGGCAAAAGATGAAATTAAGTTGTAATACCAGACGAAACAGTTAATGCTCGACCATAGAACTATTTATTGCCCTGATTATAAAATTGGGCATTACTTTTAGTGGAAGCGCCTATTTTTTCAACAATAGCCGCCCGAAGTTTGAAGTCATTGGGGAGATCTTCGGGAAACATCATTTTTCCCTCGCTGTTTTTAGTGGCTTTGGCTATCCAGTAATCCGGATCGCTTTTAAGCCCAGTGTCTCCCCCACCACTTCCGCCTTTAACATCGGCGGCAGTAGCATTGGCTTTTGTAGTACGAATTTTCTCAAGCTGGGCCTGAAAAATATCGTCTTTCAAAATTTCTTCCGCCTCAAACTTGGTTCTATCCCTCCACTTATTGTAAAGTTCTACTTCATCATCGGCTGTGATATTGGCCATTTTAAGGGCCATATTTTCCAGCCGTTTCATTACCGCTTCGTCTGATTTTTCGGGTTTGTCGGCTTTGGGTTTTTCCTTGACGGTTTTTATCCAGTTTCCTTCATCATCCTGTTCAAAGCCCTCCGCCTTTTTAGCCCGTCCAAAGAGTTCCCGATTAACTTCTCTGATATCATTTCTTTCTTTTAGCAGAGAACTAATTTTCTCTTGACGGGCATCTTCTTCAAGGGTATCTAATTCCTCAAAGAATTTGTTCTCGTTTAAGGGTTCGAGATTCCCAAGATTTTTATCCATTGTTTTAAGAGGTAACTTCCTCAAATGTCATATTTAAGAGTTTGACTTCTCAAATTCGCCATTTAAAAGTTGGCTCTCAAGAATTAAAGCTCATTAACATCTAAGTATCCTCGGCACGAAAAGGCATTATTGGTATTCGTAATGCCCGCCACCGTTCCTGTAGCCCAAACGTGTATCACGTTGGCATCCGCGCCCATAAGAAAGGTCTGACTTGTAGTTCCGATATTGAACTGAAGTGAATCCCCCGCATAAGTAGCGGTCTCATCTCCGGATCCCAGTACGAGATGTCTTGTTTGACCCGTGGTAAATGCCACTCCTTGGATAGGAGATATTACTCCTGATGTGGTTGCGGCATGAACAGTGGAAGTAGCGAAATCAATACCAATACCGATAGTGGTTGTGCCATTGGCTACATATAAGGCACCGGTAACGCTGGATGTTCCAAGTCCCGTACCCTTTACCCAAAGGCGGGTAGATTGATCGGCGCAAGTAATTTCGTAATGGCAGGCCCTTTTATCTCCACGAGTAACACATTCAGGAAGCGTATCTCCCGGAATTGCGCCTATGCGCTCGGTGATTACTTTTGTTATCCCCGATGGTCGGCCGAAGAAAACAAGCCCCAGCACAACCACCAGTAAAGCGACACCCGCGCTGACTAAGATATTCTTACTCATTGTTTTTTGCGCTTTTTAGGTTGTTTTACTTCGACCTTTGATTTGACCTTTTTGGTCTCTAATTTCTCTTTTTCTTCCGCTAATTTCTCTTCTTCAAGGGCATTTATCTTATCCTTCAATGAAGGCATCTTATATTCTTTTAAGCTCATTGTTTTTAACTTATTGTTTTTAGACCTTTGATTATTGCGCTTCAGTTACCGTGATCGCTCCCGTGCTGAAGGGATATATTTTCAC
>JBBTXX010000055.1:8762-10728 GCA_038062065.1 Patescibacteria group bacterium | reverse complement strand
TTGACCACCTTCCAAGTCGAACATAAAATCGGACATCGGATGTCCGATTTGGTATAAGCTAAGGATTCTTATAACCGAGAACGGCCCGGAAATAATAACCGCGTAAGCTTTTTTATTTTGCGATTATTTTTTAGGGAATTTTCTAAGACTTTCTGGAGTAATTCTCCACTTCGAGTCTTTTACCTCTTGCTCCTTATTGAAAATTTCTATTAATTTATCTCGCAAAGGACCAGCCTCTGCAAACCCCACTATTGAGTAGTCTGGGTACTCCATGCCTTCAGGGTTGTAATTTTCTAGGCCAGATATAGCTGTTTCAATAAAGTTTATTGGGAGACTACCGCTTTCTCCAGGCAGACCACCTTGTTGGTTGAATTTATTTATTAGCTCTCTTAATTCTTGAAAAGTAGATACGGCTGACAGTTCGTCTGTAAAAGATTCTCCGCTGTTATTTGGTCTATTTTCTAGTGGCATAGATCGTCGGTTAAGTTGTCTGGTATTCGGTTATTTTAAACAGGAGATTATATAAACACAAGGTGTTATAATTTTTGCATATGGAACGCTCTTCGGGTGTGCGGGAAGATTTACGCTTTTCCTCTCCGGAGGAAGAGTTGGTTTATTTGCGCGAGCAGGTTAAGAAAAAGGAAGCCGCCCTCTCCGGCATAGGCAAAGAGACTAATCGGGCGGAGGTCATTCGCGAAGAAGTAGAAAAATACGGGGCCCGCCCTCCCCACGAAGTTCTGGCTGAAAATCACGCCTTTCTTCCGGGCCAGGCGGAAGCTATTGTTTTGGATTTGGCTCCCAAGTCCACGGACGGGAAAATTGAAGAGCTACTCGGCATACTTTCCGAAAAAGGCATAAGAAACGCCCTTTCGGTGGCAGAAAAACTCAACGACCCGCAGATTCTGGATGACTTCCATCGCTTTCTAGTCCAATACATTGGTAAACATTTTTCTGTTCCAGATTCTAAAAGAGAATCTACACTTCTGCGTACCTTAGATGTAACTTTGTTTGAAGTTACCTTGCCACCCAAACCTGAAGCCAAAGATTCTGGAACCCAGCAGACTCGCTCTCTCAAAGAGCTGCTCTCTGGTATGGAGCAGCTCTACTCCGGTCTTATGAGTGTGGCGGAAGAGAAAGATATGCGCCCGGTGACTTTGGAAATAGCTGTGCCAGAGGGAACTAGGGAAGTTATATTTTATGCAGCCGTACCCAATATTCATCGGGAGCTTTTTGAGAAACAATTTACCGCCGTGTTCCCGGAAGGCAAGCTGATTGCGGAGCCGAACGACTACAACATTTTCACCGCGCATCCGTATGTAGCCGGCTCGGTGGCAACCTATAAGTCTTCCCCGGCTTACCCCATAAAGCGTTATACAGATTTTGAAAACGACCCCTTGAGCGTTTTGGTTTCAGCCTTCAGTAAAATTAAAACTGACGGCGAGGGGGCGGCTTTCCAGGTGGTCTTTATGCCCGCCAAAGGCAAGGCTTATGTGGAAAAATACCGCCGCGCACTGGATGATATTAAAAAAGGCATAAAAGTTTCTCATGCCCTTAATATTCCCGAGACTTTTATAGGGGATATAGGTAAGTCGGTTAAAGAGCTTATCGTGGATACCAAAAAGAAGAAAACGGACGATTCTCCGGTCAGTGAAAAGCAGAACATGGCGGAAGAGGCTATCCGGAGAAAAATAGAATCCCAGATAGTAGAAGTAAATCTGCGAGCCGTGGCTTCTGCGGAAAATATGGGTAGGGCGGAAGATATTCTTGGAGGGCTGGAGAGCGCCTTTAATCAGTTTGAGGACACTAAGGGGAATTCTCTGAAATTCATCCGGGTCAGTAAGGGTAGGGTGCATGAACTGGCACGGGAATTTTCTTTCCGTCTGTGGAACAAGTCCGAATCTTTACCGGTTTCTTTACAGGAGTTGGTGGGTATTTTCCACTTCCCGTCTGCTACTCGTCAAAGAGA
>JBBTXX010000055.1:0-8662 GCA_038062065.1 Patescibacteria group bacterium | reverse complement strand
TTGGCCAACATCCCTAAAGATCGTATTGAAGATTTGATCTATTTTGATCCTTCCCACACCGAGCACGCGGTCGGACTCAACATGTTGGAGTACGACCCGCGTTTTCCGGAGCAGAAAACTTTTGTGGTTAACGAGCTCCTTCTTATATTCAACAAGCTTTTTGATATGAAAATATCTGGAGGTCCAGCTTTTGAGCAGTATTTTAGGAACTGTGCACTTCTGGTAATGGAACATCCAGAATCCGGTTCTACACTTCTAGAAATCGCTCGGGTTTTGGGGGACAAGGCTTTTAGAGATCTGAAACTCACGCACACCGAAAACCCGATGATTAAGGAATTCTGGCGTAACGCGGAGAAAACTACCGGAGACCACTCGCTAGCCAACTTTGTGCCCTACATTACCAACAAATTTGATGGTTTTTTGAACAACGAATATTTGCGTCCAGTTATCACCCAACAAAAGTCTGCTTTCAATTTCCGGGATGTGATGGACAAGAGAAAGATTCTCTTGGTGAATCTGGCTAAGGGACGGTTGGGTGAACTCAACTCCAACTTATTAGGGCTCGTTCTTGTAGGAAAAATTCTTATGGCGGCGCTATCCCGAGTGGACTCTATTGGTAAAGATTTACCCCCGTTTTATCTCTATATAGACGAATTTCAGAATGTGACCACGGATTCTATAGCCACAATTCTCTCCGAAGCTAGGAAATATAAACTGGCACTAACTATAGCCCACCAATTTATTGCCCAATTGGAGGATAAAATTAGAGATGCAGTGTTTGGTAATGTCGGTTCCGTAGCCGCTTTCCGAGTTGGTTCGGATGACGCGGAATATTTAGAAAAAAGATTTGCTCCGGTATTTTCTGCGCGAGACCTTATTAATCTAGAAAATTTTGAGTGTTATATGAGTATGCTGGTTGGTAACCGACCGGCTAAACCTTTTAGCCTCGCCTTGTCCTTAGCCCCGAAGGGTAACCCGGGAACGGTTGCGGACTTGAAAGAGCTTTCCTACCTGACTTACGGTATTCCGCGCGCGGAAGCGGAAGCAGATATCAAAAGACGCTACAAACTGGGGGCGCAGTTGTAAGACCTAATCTTTCATAGTAAGTTAAGGCACCTAATTATTTTTGTATTTTTATGGCGCATTTCAAAGACGAAAGAACTCTAATACTCATCAAACCGGACGGAATCCAACGCTCTCTCATGGGAGAAATAATCAGAAGGTTTGAGCGGGTGGGAATAAAGCTGGCCGCTATTAAGATGCTGGTGCCTTCTGCCGAACATGTGGAGGCGCATTATACTCTCGACCCAGAGTGGAGAAGGGTAACTGGGGAAAAAAGAGTCAAATCTGCCAAGGAGAGGGGAGAGAAATTAGCTTCCGAAGATCCCCTGGTTATTACTGCGGCCATCTTGGATGTTTTGAAAAAGTACCTAACCTCGGGTCCGGTTGTGGCTATGGTTTGGGAAGGGGCACATGCGGTAGAGTTGGTTCGAAAGTTGGTGGGAGGTACGGAACCCCGCTCTTCGGATGTAGGCACTATCCGTGGTGATTTTGTTTTGGATTCTTATCCCATGGCGGATTCCGATACTCGGGCTATTAGGAACTTGATACACGCTTCCGGCTCTGTAGCGGAAGCCGAGAAGGAAATCCCGCACTGGTTTAAACCCGAAGAACTAGTTGATTATCGTCTTATACAGGAACAGATTCTCTATGATGTGAATATGGACGGGATTTTGGAATAATAGCCGTTGACACGGCACCCCAGGTGGAGCGTAGTCCTTTCTCCACATTGCGCTATTTCTCCATAGTTCTAAAATGAACACAGGGTCGTTCGAAGTGTATCTTTAACTTAAGCAAGTATCCGGGAGTCCGATATCGGGACGGAGCTTCGGTTCCATCTCTGGGGACACCCACTTTAATTTCGCATTAAGGATACATATGCTTCAGCGACCCCGCGAAAATCACCCCGTAGTGAATCCGACTACCGGATCTACTACAGGGCGATTTTCGTTTCCGAATTGGCCGTAGGATATACTTAGGACTCATGCGGAATTTCAAGTTCATTTTTGTTATCGCTATTTCTGCTACTGCTGTCGGTTTGGGGCACACACTGGCTCTCCGGGACTATCTCTATTGGCGCTATTCCTGGTTTGATATGCCGGTTCACTTTTTTGGAGGTATGTTGGTGGCTCTGACTTTTTTCTTTATGGTCAGGTTTTTTACCAGACATTCCCTAACCCTGCGTACCCATCGCTTGTATATTTGGGGGACTGTTCTGTCCTCGCTATTAGTCGGATTTTTCTGGGAAGCTTTTGAATGGCAGGCTGGTTTGACGGTTATGAACGAAAGGACGGCCGTAGATACTTCAGGAGATATTTTTATGAATATGGCGGGAGCTGCCCTGGCTTTTCTGGTTTATAAATTTATATACAAAGAAGATTCCTATGTCCGGTAATTTTTCTCTTACTTGCTGGGGAGGGGTGGGTGAAGTTACGGGCTCCAACTTTTTGCTTAAAACTCCGGCCGGAGAATTTCTTGTAGACTGCGGTTTGCTTCAGGGTAGTCGCTTTTCGGAAGAGGCCAACTCTAAGGATTTTCCATACACCGTTTCTTCCATCAAATCTCTCTTTGTGACTCACGCTCATTTAGACCACATAGGCAGGATTCCAAAATTAGTGAGAGCCGGATTCTCCGGCGCCATATATTCCACTCCGGAAACCATGGAATTGGCCCCCATAATGTTTGCGGACGCACTGGCCGTTATGCGTCATGATTTAAGCCCTTCAGCCGTTCTTTATGATGAGAAGGATATAGAAAAAACCATATCCCTTTGGAAGCCCATTCAGTATAAGGAGAGGTTGGATTTGGGAGAAGGTGTCTCCGTAGTTCTTAAAAACGCTGGGCACATTCTTGGTTCGTCTATGGCGGAATTTTCTTCGGGAGATATCCGATTTTTGGCAACCGGCGACCTCGGCAACTCTCCCTCCATTCTTCTTCCGGATACCGAATCTCCAGTGGGTGCGACACATCTTTTGATGGAGAGTGTGTATGGCGATAGGAATCATCCTCCTAGGGAGGAGAGGGATAAACAATTTGCCGATGCGCTCCGGAATACCATCGCTGGCGGGGGAGTGGCAGTTATCCCGGCATTTTCTTTGGAGCGAACCCAGGATATTCTTTTTACTCTAAATAATCTGATTGAGAGCGCACAAATCCCATCTGTGCCGGTCTATCTGGATTCACCCCTGGCCATTCGAGTGACAGGAATATTCCGTCGTCATAGTCACGACTACAAAACTAAAGTCATGAGTCAGATAGCTGGGGGTGATGATATTTTTAATTTCCCTAAGCTGAAGATTTCCGAAAGCTCCCATGATTCCGCACACATTCAATCCCGCCCCAGCCCGAAAATAATTCTGGCGGGGAGTGGCATGTCCGCTGGCGGGCGCGTTACCAGACACGAAGTGGATTACCTGCCGGATTCTAAAAATTCCATAATCTTGGTCGGCTACCAATCTATCGGGACTGTCGGTCGGCATCTGGAAGAAGGACTTGAGGAGGTAAAAATAAACGGACAGGCGGTTCCGGTGCGCGCCAGAATTTATTCTATCCGCGGTTTCTCGGCGCATAAAGATTTGGACCACCTGGTGGAGTTTGCGGGTCAGGCCGTACCCACTTTAAAAAAAGTATTCGTGGCCATGGGTGAACCTAAATCCTCAATGTTTCTTGCTCAGCGACTCCGGGATTATTTAGGGCTCGACGCGACTCTCCCGGAAAGGGGTAAGGAGTATGACCTTATATAAATGGGTGTTAGAATAAATTAAATGGATACCGATAACGCTTCAAAAAAATACCGAATTTGTGTTTCTGGCGCGGCGGAGACTGGTCACTGTGGATTGGACGCCTTTGATAAGGCGCGGGAAATGGGTAAAGAAATAGTGCGCCAGAACGGAGTCATTATTACCGGAGCGACCACTGGTTTCCCGACCTGGGCAGCCATGGGCTCCAAGGAAGAGAAGGGTATTTCCATAGGTTTTTCCCCGGCAACCAGCGAGCGCGACCACCTGCTTTCTTATCGCCTACCGACGGAGTACATGGATATTATTGTCTACACCGGTTTCGGCTACTCTGGACGCAATCTGATTCTTACCCGATCTTCCGAGGCGGTTTTAATAGGTTGCGGGCGTATCGGGACTATTAACGAATTCACCATCGCTTACGAAGACCAAAAGCCGATAGGGATTCTGCGCGGTTCTTGGGAGACGGACGAGGTTATTCAGGAAATCATTTCCAAAGGGCACCGCTTAAATGAAAGAATTGTTTTTGACGACAATCCGAAAACTTTGGTTGAAAAAATAGTAAAGCTGGTGGAAAAGGACAGAAAAGATAACGATTTTGCTTACCGCAATTACGACGGGGTACAGCACCCAGGATTTAAGCCGGTCTTCTAGGCATCGCGCATAACAGGCGCAGGACTATATGGGTTTTTGCAAAGAATAGTGCGATATATCGCACTATTTGACCTCAGCTAGGACTCTTTTGAAGGTCTCCGGGTGTTTTTCGGCGAGCGTAGAAAGTATCTTGCGGTCAATCTTTATATTTTTCTTTTTTAGTACGTTGGCGAACTTGCTCCAAGTGGTGCCGTTTTCTCGTAGTGCGGCGTTGATGCGCACATGCCAGAGTTTACGGAAATCATTTTTCTTGTCTTTCCTATGGGCAAAGGCGTAGGCACCAGCGTGGACCAGGGCTTCGTAGGCGGCTCTCTCTTTGGTGGAACGGCCGTGGCGGTAGCCCTTAGTGGCGCGCAGAACATTGCGTCTTGTTTTAGCTGCATTCAGTCCTTTTTTAACGCGTGTCATGGTAGTTTTTTAAAATTCTGTAATTAAATCGTAAAATTAAAGACCGGAGAGGTAGCGGCGACTGAGACGCTTAGTCATATGGAAAACCTTGGTTTGTCCACGACGAGCGTGCTGTTTGGAACCGCCTTTGGCGTTGAAATGGTCTTGACCCGGAGTGCGGGAGCGGACTTTTCCGTTCTTAGACACCTTGAGGCGTTTGCTGTAGGACTTGTTGGTCTTCATATGAGTTTGAAGCACTACCTTACCCGTTTTAGGCCTTTTTGCAAGGCTTTTATAGGGTTTTGCCTTACTTAGACCTCTCAATCAGCATAGACAGACCCTTTTGGCTCTTCTCCGGCGGAAGAGCTACTTTGTATGGCACGGTCAGTAGTCGTAGCACTCTGTCCAGGCGTTCTTTGAGGAATTTCTGGTCCATGTATTTAGAACGGCCAGGTAGGAATAAATCCACCTTGACCCGGTCGCCATCCGTTAGCCACTCCGAAGCCTTGGCCGCCTTAAGAGCCAAATCATGCTCCCCAGTACCAATTTTCACCTGAATTTGTTTGACCTCTGTCGTATGGGCCCGATGTTTGGCTTCTTTTTTCTTCTTACTCTCCTCGTATTTATATTTACCAAAGTCGGCGATTTTGGCGACTGGCGGATTGGCGTTCGGCGAAATTTCTATAAGGTCCAGTCCAACCTCACGCGCTTTATCTATGGCTATCTTGGTGGATAGGACACCGAAATTTTCTCCCTCAGGGCCTATAACCCTGACCTCCAGGGCTCGTATGTGTTCGTTGACGCGGGTTCTATCTTTCAAGATTTTGTTATTTATCTAAATATCTAAAATATTTTTCAGCTGTTTTTGAGTTGATTTTCGTCGGGATCGGATGACCGAGAGATACTAACTGAAAGAGTATAAGTGCGCAAACGCTTCTTATGTTAGCATTTACCTATTATGGATAAACCTAAAGCGGGAGCGGATTTTCCGAGACAAGTTCTTCTTGTGCTTTTGGACCAGGTTAAACAGGCCGACACCAAAGCTCTAGGCACCTTTGGCGCTCTGGCGATTCTCATGGGGGCTTTGGCTACTCGCATCACCAGTCTTGGTGGTACGGACGCGTTAAATACTCCCTGGCTACTTATTCTTGGTTCCGGAGCTGTACTCATACTCCTTGCTCTCAAATCTCTAATATCCGTCGTTTACCCAAGAGACGCCAAGACTACCGTCAAAGACATGCTCTACTTCAAATCCATTTCCAATATTCCACAGGCGGATTTTATAAACTGGGGCAAGGAATTAACTACGGAAGACGCTTTGGAAGAGCTTTATAGGAGCGCTCACAATCTGGCCAAAATCGCGGAGAGTAAGTATGCGGCTCTAAGGAAAGCTATGATTGCGACCGGTTTTGCTCTGGCGGTTACTATTGTCGCACTGGTGCTTTCTTAGGATTTGTGGAAACTAATGAATGACGTTATTTATCCTGAGCGTAGTTGAAGGAGAACCTGCCAATTTTAGACCTTGACGAATAGTATAGAATATGCTACTATTAGGCATAGAAGTTTGGGCTAATGCGGCTCAAATAAAGGAAACTTCAACACAACAGATAAGGAGCGGAAACGCTATGGCAAAAGAACGCTACTCCGACACGGGCGAGATGGCCGCGTTCGGTTTCATCGCCAACGCACTGGAAAGCGGGAGAGGCGGCGACGGCGACACCGGACGCTCGTTCCCTCGCACCGATGCGGAGGACATGAGCAAGGGCGCGCGGTTCATTCCAGGCGAGGTCACGCTGGCTCGGCGAGCCGGCAAGAAGGTCAACTTCGTGACCGAGTGCGGTCCGAACTGTTGGTACTGGAAGATGTCCGACGGCACTCGCATCTACCACTATGACCCGATGGCCTGTCGCCAGATCGGCACCGCGAATGGCCGCAAGCCTGTCGAAGGTAAGTACGGGGGTACGCATTTCGAAGATGGTCCCGGACCTTGCCCGCACTGTGGCAACATCAACACAAATGGCGGTACGATCAAACCGTAATTCACTCTTTGATCACGGGCGCACGACCTTCGGGTACGGCGCCTTTTTCTTTTACAAATAAAAACACCCTGTTTCTGGGGTGTTTTCATACTTCCATATTATTTTGCGTTGGTGGGCGCTACAGGACTCGAAAAACTACTGAATTCATTGTGCTAGGATTGCCTTATGGCTACTACTAAAAACATATCTCTCTGGGCCCTCTACGACTTTGCAAACTCAATCATAATGATTGTGTTTCTTTTTTATTTTTCCCAGTGGGTGGTAATTGATAGCGGTAAGCCGGATTGGTGGTTCAATAGCACTTTAATAATTTCTTCTTTGATATTCGTATTTACAGCGCCGGTAGCGGCTCAGGTTATAGACCGCTCCAAAAAACGCATGCCGGGACTGCGCCTCACCACTTTAATTGCCGCTTTACTTTATTCGGGGACCGCTCTGATAACGCTTTTCTGGCCATCCCAGGTTTTGCTCGCGGTTATTTTCTGTACCGGGGCTTTATATTTTTATCTGCTTTGTTTTGTTTACTACACGCCTCTGATAAAGGACTTGTCTACGAGTGATAACCGCTCCTTTATTTCTGGTATAGGTCAGGGAGCTAATTCCTTAGGACAAGTTTTAGGGCTTATTTTTGCTCTACCTTTTGCTACCGGTATGGTTTATCTGTTTGGCGAAGAGGGCAGAATCCAAGCTCTGCTACCAGCCGTCGTTGCTTTTGTGGTCTTGGCGCTTCCTATGCTTATTTGGTTCAAGGAGGAAGCCGGAATTCCCACTGAGGTTTCGGTATTGGAAGAATACAAGGTGGTTTTCTCTACTCTAAAAAAGATATTCTCTGTACCCAATCTGGCTTTAATGTTTCTGGCCTACTTTCTGTTTAGTGACGCCTACTTAACTTTTGGCAACAACTACCCAATTTTTCTCCAAAAAGTTTTTGGGGTTAGCGATACTGTCAAAAGTTTATTGACGGCATCCATACTTCTTCTCTCTGTTTTTAGCGCCTTGGTTTTTGGCAGAATCGCAGACCGGTTTGGCAAGAAGAAGACTCTGCTCGTTATACTTTCCTCTATGTCGGTTTTTCTGGTTGTCCTGGCCTTGTCTCCTTCTTTTACATTTGCGGCCATAGCTTCTCTCCTCTGCGGATTAGTCTATGGTCCGGCTTACTCTGTGAGTCGGGCTATGGTGGCTGACTATGCTCCAGAGGAACTAAGCGCCAGCTCTTTTAGCTACTATGTTTTGGCTGAGAGGTTCGCCACCTTTATAGGGCCCCTACTTTGGAGCGGTATTTTGGTTGGCGCGGTTTCCTATGGAGCTACGAGTTACAGCTTCGCTATTTTAGGTATGGTCGTTCTCATAATTATTTCTTTGCCTCTGGTTTGGAAAATCCAGTCGAGATAAAAATTAAGAAGCCCCAGAGAGCGGGGCTTCTCTAGGGCTTTGATTTTTTTCAGTTGCCGATAACTCGGTAATCGTTTGGGGTCACCTCGATGCGGACCGTTTCTTCTCCTAGCTCCACTTCCGCCACCTGAAGATCTGGAGCGCCCGGTGCTCTGCCGTTTAGGAACCCATAGGAGCCGGGCGGTATCTGATGGTTTAAGGGACCTCCGAGAAAGTCCGCAGTTGCGCGGTAGCTACCGCCGTTAATTCGTACCTCTACGATTTTTTGCCCAACCTTCTTAGCGTTAACAGGTTTGGCGCGACGCCTGATTTTTGCCATGAGATTTCCTTCGCTGACCCGAGGTTCTCTGCTCACTGAATGATACAATATATACTTACATATGTCAAACAAGA
>JBBTXX010000054.1:0-8904 GCA_038062065.1 Patescibacteria group bacterium | reverse complement strand
CAACCTGGTCGGATGCTACAATATAACGAATGGAAAAGTCCACCCCGTTAGAGATGACTTAAATTATCCTATTTCTTTGAAAATGAACGTATTACCTAGAAACATACCACCGAGCAATCACAACTCAATCTCTAACGGGGCAAGCCTAGATTTTCTAGCTGTCGGAGATATCACAACCGACGCCTTCATCCGGCTCAAAGACGCCAAGGTTAATTGCGATTTGGACGAGAGTAAATGCCAAATTTGTTTGTCTTTTGGAGATAAAGTTCCGTACGAGTTTGCGGAAGTAATTTACGGGGTGGGTAACGCCGCTAATGCCGCCGTGGCGGCGGCGAAGCTGGGTCTAAAAAGCGCCTTAGCCGCCGACACCGGAGACGATGAACCGGGAAAAAAGAGCCGGGAAGCCATGCGTAAAGCAGGCGTGGAAACCGGTTACATATCGCTCCACCACGGTATACCTTCCAATTACCACTTCGTTCTTTGGTACGAATCCGAAAGAACTATTTTGGTCAAGCACGAAAAATTCCCCCGCCGTTTCCCGGATATATCCCCACCAAAATTTTTGTATCTATCCTCTCTCGGCGAAGACACGGCCGGCTACCACCTGGAAATTGAAAACTACTTAAGAAAACATCCGGATATACAACTGGTTTTCCAACCCGGTACTTTCCAGATTAAACTCGGTTTAGAGAAATTGCGTGGAATTTACGAAAGAACTTCTATATTCGTAGCTAACCGCGAGGAGGTCGGGAGAATTTTAGGAATTAAAACAACCGATACTGGAGATTTAGCCAGAAAAATGAGGGCGGAAGGACCGCGACTTATAGTCATTACCGATGGACCGCGGGGCGCTTATGCATACGACGGCAAAGAACTCTGGTTTGTACCTCCCTACCCGGACCCCAAACCTCCTTACCAAAGGACTGGTGCCGGGGACGCCTTCGCTTCCACTTTCACCTCGGCTATTATTCTAGGTCAAACCATTCCGGAGGCGCTCCGCTGGGGCGCAGTCAATTCCATGTCCGTAGTGCAACAGCTCGGAGCCCAGAGAGGGCTTCTCAACCGCTCTCAAATATCTAAATATCTAGATTCCGCACCCGGCTCCTTCAAACCGAAAAGGATAATTTAAAATACATCGTCCTTTCCGTAAAAGTGGACGAGTTTGGCAGAATGCTCTCCGGGCTGAATCGAATTCGGCATCTCATTCAGCAGAATGACCTACTGGGTTAATGCCCCAGCACAGCGCACCAAGTATTTTCATTTTTTAGCTCGCATACAGCGCGCTGTCCCAAGTCGTGACCGGGAACACTCCGGCGTATATGAAAACTGGATTCGGTAGCGGAAAGTCCAGATTAAATCTTTTGCCTCCCGCATATTCACCTACTACCATTCGGCAGTTTATCAAAAAAATTTGGCCCCGCGCGAACCCGCGGGGCCAAGGACTGAGTTCCAAAGTTTGAGAGCAAGAACCAGGCGACCGAGGTCTAAGACCCTTGCGGGACACCGGCGAACGACCAGTCGTCGTTCCAGTCGTCGCCGCCGCTGCGGTCGACAAGCACGCCGCGCTCGCCGCTCCAACGGTCGAACACGGCGCAGCAATACTTGCCATCCTTGTCCACCCATTGGCAGGCAAGCCATTTTTCGTCTGCCGCGGCAGGATTTTTCTTCAAGTAATCCGCCAGAGCTTCGACGTCGGCACGAAGACCACGCCGCTTGTACTCTTCGGCAAGGTCTGCGCAGGTCAGTACGTCGTTCTCGTACTCCGATTTGTCAACTGTGAAGATGTGCAGCCGCGCAGTTGATTTCATACCGCGCGGCATCGTCGCAACGACAGCAGAATCTGAATAGACTTTCCTGCCAGTGTCGGTGAGCACTTGCTCGGGTGTGCGGGAGCGGTTGATGTTCCGGACGACCTTGATGATTTGTCCGGCAAGCTGCGCTGCAATTTCTTTGAACTTCCCGAACACGATGGTGCCGACGTTCGGGTGTTCCAGCGCTTGCTGAGCGTCTCCTTGACCCACTTCGGCCTGATGTGCAAGTGCTGCTTCAGCGACTTTTTTGCCCAGATCATTGGCCTGACGTTTCGACATTGATGCAGACATGGACTTGGCCATGGCGTCATCTCCCTTGTTTTGCTGCTGGTTCTCCGGTGAATCCGAAGTTTGCCCACAGCAGAAAATCACCTTGTAAGAAAGTTGCTTTCTGCTGGGGCAAATCCTAAATTACACTCAAAGAACTTTGCCTGATTATACCACTATAAGACTACATATGTCAATCTCACCCTGAGGCATCCAAAGAATCACACAATCTAACAACACTAAAACATTATATATAATGTTTTAGTGTTATGCAGAAGACTAAAACGGGAGTTTTGTTTAGTTCAAAAAATCGGCGGAACCCGATAGTTATTGAGCCGTGCTCCAACCACGGGATTGAAGATACCCGCTTTCGCAGTTGAGAGTTTGGGTTGTAAAAGTAGAGTCATCTGGACAGCTCCTTAAAGGTCCTTTCTGCAGACAATTAGTTATGGTGTCGATTTCCTTGGCGGTATCAAGGTCAGCTTGGCAAGAGTTTGCTTTACACTCAATAACCTGGCACCCGTTGGAATTCGTGGAAAAGGAAGATTTGTATCCGGCAGGACAATTGGCGACAGCCGGGCAAATCTGAGGGGAAGATGGCGTGCAGGTAATTACGCTGCAACCATTTGAATTTATAGATGTCGCGCCTGTAAACCCGGCTGGGCAGGCGGCGACAGCGGGACAGATTTGATTTGAGGTAACCGTAAAACTGGTAGCCGCAGAGCCAAAGCCGGAAACCCGCGCGGTCAAACCGTAGGAACCGGCAGGGAGCGGAGTTGCCGGGTTATAGGTAACCGGGATTGTTTTTGAGGTACCGGAAGGAATACTCATAAAAACAAAGGCCTGACAGGTTGCGGTGCTTTCGTTATTTACCTTCTGACTGCCGTTTAGAATATCGTAAGAAACTACCGCCGGGTCCCCACAACCGGTCGCAGAAATTGTTTTATCCTGACCGGTTCCGTTCTGAAGCGTGGCTATGAAAGTTATATCTTCCCCCGAGGCATAACTACCCTTAGTGGTAGCAACATTTATAGAAAGGGTGCCGGCAAGAGTAACCGTGGGATTGCCTAGCCGGTAGGTAGATTGAAAAGTCTTTTTTTCTCCGGCCGAGAGATATACTCCCGCCAAACGGCTGTCGCAGGAAAACAAATTGGAGGGCTGAACAGATATACCAAAAGAGCTGATGGCGTTATAAACGCTGGGACATGACTGGGCTGTGTCTACAGTGGCCGGGATACTCCCCCGGTTTTCGGCTATAACACTTATGATGTAACTGGTAATGGAACCGTCGATTTGAGTCTCCACCCGCACATTAAAAGCAACCGCGGGAGAGGTGTAAGGAGCGGAATAATAACCGCCGGTGCCAGGGACTACGGACAATCCGCCGGAAGAAGTGGCTGGAGTTGTTGTGCCACTGCGAGAGACATAATCCCAAGCGCGGGAGACGCCAGCAGAAACAGAATCGGCGGTAACTACAGAAGCACAGGGAAATATGGCCGGAATATTTTTCCCGTCCAGAATATCTATCTGTTTGAGAAGTTCAGTAAATCTAGTACAGGCAGTCGGGATAGAAACGATTGCCGAAGTACTGCCTTTATTCACCGCCTCCGCGTGTACGGAAATTTTTTCCGAACCGCCGGAGATTGAAGTGTTGACATTTACCCGGTAACTAAAATTCGGGGTAGGCTTTGAGACTGAGACCGGAGTGGAAACAATAGTTTTCCGGCCGCAAAGAATGTCTATGGAAGCTCTGGTTTTAGGACCCAAAATTCCGTAACCGGCTTCTCCCGGCTTAGCAACTTTTCTGTCTGTTTGGAAACGTCCAAGCGCAGACTCAGTCGCAATATCAAAGGAGCCGTTGACTGCCCCGTTCGGATAAATACCTGTAAATTGCAGTAGAAACTTCTGCAGATTAGAAACATTGGTATTTTTTCCTGAATCTTTACTTCCCAGATATAGAGCGCCCGTAAAAGACGGACAAAAAGAAGGCTTCGGAATTGAACTGGTTTGAGGCAGAGCGTCCGCGGCGGCGGCGGCCAGCATGTGCGAGTCTATGGAGACAATGCTTTTTAACTCCGGCTTAGGGCCCAGAACTAAAATACCCGCCACTAAAGTTCCCAAAACCAGAAGCGCGAGAGAGATGTTTCCTTTTAGCGGTAGAAAGAACATGCGAGAACTATACCCCAAAACCGTTTTTAGAATTAGTCATAGGGAAATTAACTCCTTGGCGGAAGAAAATATGTCTGTAATGCCCATACCATAATGTTTGAGTAGTTCTTCCGGCGTGCCGGATTGACCGAAGAGGTCCCTGACCCCGATAAAACGCATAGGCACCGGGTAGGAAACCGAGAGAAATTCCGAGACCGCGCTACCCATGCCCCCCGCCACCTGATGCTCTTCCACGGTGAGAACCTTCCCGGCAGAGCGGGCGGCCGCGAGAAGCAATCCCGCGTCCAAGGGTTTTATGGTGGAGAGGTTTATAACCAAAGCTTTTTTCCCAGATTTTTTAAGTTCTTCCGCAACCAAAAGTGCCTTATGTACCAATGCGCCCGTAGCTACAATCGCTACATCATTTTTTTCTAAAACTGAGCCGTAAAAAATCTGCCCTTTACCTATTTTAAAAGGAGTTTCTTCCGTAGTCATAACTGGGGTCTTTTCGCGAGCCAGTCGTAAATATACTGGACCTTTATGTTTAGCCGCGGCTAAGGTCGCTTTCTTGGCTTCTATAGCGTCGCAGGGAGAGATAACCGTCATGCGCGGAATAACCCGGGTAATGGCTATGTCTTCCACCGCCTGGTGTGTGCCTCCGTCCGGGCCGACGGAAACCCCAGCATGGGAACCAACAATTTTTACATTGCGGTTGTTGTAGCAGATAGTGGTGCGGATTTGCTCCCAGTTTCTCCCGGGAGAAAACATGGCGTAGGAAGTAATAAAAGGAACCTTGCCCATAGCGGCCATACCGGAAGCTACTGAGGCTAAATTTTGTTCCGCTACTCCAACTTGTACAAACCTCTCCGGAAATTTATTGCGGAATAAATGCATTTGGGTGGACTCGGTCAAATCCGCGCAGAGTCCGACTACATTTTCATTCTCTTCTCCCGCTTGCAGTAGACCCTCCCCAAACCCTTTGCGAATAGGAATCTGCTCCACGTCGGCATCAAAAATTTTTGGATTCAGTTTAGCGTCGGGGTTTAGCATGAGTCCAATACATTGTATCAAAAAATTTAGGCTCGGCGCATATGCGCCGAGCCAAGGGCAAAGGCCCAAAGTGCAAGTGCCGAGAATCAAGTGCCCGAGGGCAAAGATTCTTGCGGAACGCCCGCGAACGACCAGACGCCGTCCCAGTCGTCGTCGTTGCGGTAGACGAACACGTAGCGCTCGCCACGCCAGCGACCGAACGTGGCGCAGCAATAGTTGCCGTCCTTATCCACCCACTGACAGGCGAGTCCTTTCTCGTCAGCCGCGGCAGGATTCTTCTTCAGGTAAACCGCGAGCGCTTCCACATCGGCACGAAGGCTACGCTGCCGATATTCCTCGGCGAGATCCGCGCAGGTCAGCACGCCACTCTTGTACTTGGACTTGTCGACCTCGAAGATGTGTAGCCGTGCGCTCGACTTCGTACCGCGCGGCATCCTCGCGACGACCGCAGGATTCGAATAGACTTTCCTGCCGGTGTCGGTTAGCACCTGCTCGGGCGGGCGGGAACGGTTGATACCCCGCACAAGCCGGACGACTTGTCCGGCAAGCTGCGCACCGACTTCCTTGAACTTCGCGAACATGATCGTGCCGATGTTCGGATATCCCAGGGCTTGCTGCGCGGCTTCGTGACCTACTTCCGCCAGATGCGCAAGCGCCGCTTCGAAAACCTTCTTGCCCAAATCGCGGGCCTGGCCTTTAGACATTGATGCAGACATGGTCTCAGCCATGGCGTCATCTCCTCTTGCTCGCTGCGTCCTTCCCGTGTTTGGGTTCGCCACAGCAGAAAAAGTCCCTAAAGACACTTTCTGCTGTGGCGAATTTCTCTTCCCCGATCAAAGAACTTGGTTTTATTATACCACTATCAGAGTGTGTATGTCAATTCAACCTAAGCCACTCTCGGAATCACCCTCCATCCATCCATCCAATAACACTAAAACATTATATATAATGTTTTAGTGTTATTGGAGAGAGAAATATAATACGAGATGGGGATTCGTGTAATTTTTACCCCGTTAGAAGCAAAACGCCCAGCGACTTACCGCGAGAACGAACACCTAAGTAGGGTCAGCCCGCGCGGAGTTTAATGCCTTATGCAAGCTTCTAACGGGGCTTACTGGTGCTCGCTCTTTATTTTTCCTTCCAAAGTCCGGAGTTCGTTTAGGGCCATAATCCCCTCTTCTTTACTGAGCGCTTGCCCCCACACCAAAAGCACGAACTTGGATTATTCATGTTCGCTTTTGATTTTACCACCGAGAGTCCTTAGCTCACGCAAAGCCATCTCCCCCTCTTTTGGTGTGGGGGGTTTACCATGCCATTCATATTTTCTTTCAAATTCTTTCACCCCCTTACCAGGAATAGTGCGGGCAATGATTATGGATGGTTGGTTGAAAACTGCCTTGGCTTTTCCTACCGCATCCACTATTTCTTCCAAATTATGCCCGTCAATTTCTTGCACATGCCAATTCCAAGCCGCCCATTTGGCTTTCAAGGGTTCAATTGGCATCACATCTTCCGTGAATCCATCTATCTGAATATTATTCCTATCTATTATGCCAATCAGGTTGTGGAGTTTTTCTTTGCCTGCGAGCATGGCCGCCTCCCAAATTTGCCCAATTTCTTGCTCCGCGTCCGACATCAGGCAGTAGAAAAAGCGGCCAGAAGAAACTCCCCTATCCAGGCGGTCGGCAAGTGCCATGCCGACCGCCTGCGAAAGTCCGGAGCCAAGTGGTCCGGAAGAAGTTTCCAGAGCCGGCAAAAAATCTCTGTGCGGATGACCTTGGAGGCGTGAACCGAATTTGCGCAGAGTCTTTAGTTCCGAAACCGGAAAATATCCGGCGTGAGCCATAGTGGCGTACAAAACAGGACAAATGTGGCCGTTGGATAAAATCAGTCTGTCTCTTTCTTCCCAATCCGGCTCCTTTGGTTTGTGATTTAAAATGTGGAAATAAAGAGCCGTAAAAATATCCGCCATGCCAAGAGGTCCAGCGGTGTGGCCAGAACCAGCCGCGAGCAAGGATTCAATAATAGACTCACGTATGGCTACCGCTTTTTCTTCCAACAACTTCTTTTTGTTGTCATCTAGGCGTTCCATTTCCCCTATTGTAGCAAAAGTTCTGATACCAAATCGTATATCTGTTGGCGTACCCGACGACAGGTATCTAAGTCGCCAAGTTTGGGATTCTCCACTTCCCATCTAACAACCTTGGAATTATTTTTCAGATAATCCGGCCAGGTCTCTTCCTCTACCATAACAACGACTTTTTCAGCATCACTGACCAAATCTGGAGTTATCGGCCAGGCTTTTTGCCTAGAAACATCTATACCTATTTCCTTCATGACCTCAATGGCTGTCTGGGAGCCAATTTCAGCAAGAGTCTTGTTTGGGTTTTGTTCAAGTTCCACCCACGTACCACAGGAATTTGCTACAGAACCATCTGCGCTTAACCTATTGTAAAAAACTTCCGCTATCTGACTGCGAAACATGTTTCCCCTACAAACAAAAAGTACTCTCATCTTCTATTTTAGTCTTTTGCAAAACACCAAAATATCTCTGGCGCGCGAAGTTGGAGTGTGGCGAACCGACGAGCCGTCATGTCGCTTATGGAGAAGCCCCACCCCTGACATCTTACGCACATGGTCCGAAGCGTTTTCGTAACCCATCTTCAGTTTCTCGGCAATCTCCAATACGGAGAGTCCCGGCTGCCTATCCAAAAGGTCCAAAATCTGCAACCGCCGATGACTGCCAAATCCCTTCACAATCCGCTCCAGTTTTTTGTAATCACCTAAAGAAAAAGTCATATATTTATGGCCTTATGTCGTTTTATTCTATCGTAGTGTTTTGCAAAACACCACGATAGAAATAGGAAGGTTTTTGGGAGAGTTTTTGTTCACAAAGACTCGAAATATTCTATCGTGCTCAAGGGATTTCCGCTTTCAAAAATGGCGGAACCGATAACCAGACGGTCCGCGCCAGCGGACAATAATTTAGAAGCGTTATCTTTACTTACTCCCCCATCAACGGAAACCAGAACTTCCGGATATTTGTTTTTCAATTCCTCAATTCTTTTGTATGTACTATCGTCAAAGGGCATATGCTGAAAACCTATTCTCTTTATGCCCATCACTTGCACGACAGATATATATGGGATTATTTTTTCTATGATAGAAAGCGGGGTTCCGCTACCAAGAGCCACCCCAAGATCTACCTCCGCCACGCTCCCAGGCATAGTCATCTCCTCTTTAATGCGCGGAATAAGTGCGTCCAGGTCATTGGTAGATTCTGCGTGAATTATAAGTCGGGACGCTCCGGCACGTATCCATGCGTCCGCGTCCGATAACGGATCGGAAGTCATAAGATCAATTTCATAATCCAGGATATCGGAAGCCGGTAATCCTTGGGTCTCTTCCAGAATTTTTAAAAAATCCTTATCATCCTTATTTCCATAAGGCCAGGTCTTGCTGGGTACAAATTTGCCATCGCAGATATCCAGCTGAACCACAGAAACTCCGTGCACAACAATTTCCGCTTTTTCGCGCAATTCTTGGAAACTCTCCGGCAATATGGCTGGAATGATTTGGGCCATATTAGTGGCCTTCGTCCAACTTATTTATTCTGCGCACGTGTCTC
>JBBTXX010000053.1:0-3066 GCA_038062065.1 Patescibacteria group bacterium | reverse complement strand
AGTTTTTATGCTTCTCTCTATTCACGACGAACTTATATTTGAGATGGAGAAGGGGTCGGTGGATATAGCGCTACCCAAAATAAAAGAAATTATGGAAGAAGTTATGCCGAAAGAAAAAGCCGAAGGTGTGCCCATTTTGGTCGATTCCAGCACGGGTAAAAACTGGGGAGAGCTCTAAATGAGGGTTTTGATACTAGGCTCTGGTGCCAGGGAACATGCGTTGGCTTGGAAGATAAAGCAGTCCGTGCTCTTAGAAAAACTTTTCACAATGCCCGGGAATCCGGGCACAGCTAGCATTGGAGAAAATATTTCGATTGATATATTGGATCACCCGGAAGTTATAAATTTTGCAAAAGAAAAAAATATAGATTTGGTAGTAGTTGGGCCGGACCAACCCCTTGCTGATGGAATTACGGACCAATTATCCAAAGCCGGTATCCGAGTTTTCGGCCCATCGCGTGAAGCAGCCAGGCTGGAGTGGTCTAAGTCTTTTGCTAAGAAGTTTATGAAAGAAGAGGGTATTCCAACTGCGGATTACGCCGAATTTTCTGATCTGTCCGAAGCCAAAGACTACTTACTGGCGAAAAGATTTCCAATTGTGTTAAAGGCCGACGGATTAGCTCTTGGTAAGGGTGTAGTAATCGTAGAAAATATGGAGGAGGCATACTCTGTTCTCCATAACTTTATGTCTAAAAAGGCTTTAGGTAAGGCAGGCACCAAGGTAATTATTGAAGAATTTTTGGAAGGCGTAGAGATCTCTATTCACGCTATTTCCGACGGCGTTAATTTTATAATGTTTCCCCCTTCCGCAGATCATAAAAGGGTTTACGATAACGACCGAGGGCCAAATACTGGCGGTATGGGTGCGATGGCCCCAGTTTCTATACCGGAACCAATTTTGGAGAATATTAAAAAGTATATTTTAGAGCCCGCTATTTATGGTATGGCTAAACGCGGCATACCTTTTGCTGGCCTTTTATATCCTGGAATTATTTTAACTACAGAAGGTCCTAAGGTTGTAGAATTTAACGCTCGTTTCGGTGATCCGGAAACCCAAGTCTATATGCGTCTTCTGCAGAGTGACTTGTTGGAGATTTTTAACGCTTGTGTTGACGGAAAACTCAAGAGCATGGACTTAAGATGGAGTTCTGGTGCGGCCGCAACTGTAACCTTGGCTTCCGGTGGTTATCCCGGAGACTACACACAAGGTTTGCCTATAGGTGGAGTATTTGAGGCGGGTAAGATTGAAGGTGTGGTGGTTTTTCACGCTGGTACCAAAGAGAGTGGCGGGTTATTTACTAACGGCGGAAGGGTTTTAAGCGTTAGCGCCATAGGCCGAGATTTACGAGAGGCAGCCGGTACGGCTTACGAGGCGGTTGGCAAAATAAACTTTCAGGGAATGCAGTATCGGAAGGATATTGGTAATAAGTTTATGTCTCGGATATCGTAGGTATATGCTTTACGCTTTTTACGGCAATGACAGGGAGGGGGTGAACCGCAAAGCGGGGGCACTTCTTTCGGAATTAAAGAAAAAATACAAAGGTATAGAGGTTTTGTCTTTTGTGGGGGATGCGTTTGAGCCTCAGGCCTTCTTTCCGCTTATGGAAACCAGGGGACTTTTTGAAGATATGAGAATTGTAGTCTGCGACGGCATGTACGAAGTGGCGGAACTCGGTAAGAAAACAAACCTGGGAGCCTTGCAAAAAACCCCAAACATATTTCTTCTCAAAGAGGGGTTGCTTCTCTCGGAGGAAGTAAAAAAGTTGGCTAAGTATTCCGAAAAGTCTCCGGAGGAATCCAAGGTGCTTGCCAAAAAACCGGATTTTAATATTTTTTCTCTGGCCGGAGCCCTGGGGGATAAGGACAGGAAAAAACTATGGGTCTTGCTTCAGGAAGCTTGGCGGGCAGGATTATCTTCGGAAAGTATTGCCGGCACGCTTTTTTGGCAGGCTAAAACCATAGCCCAGGCATCGCGTGGCGAGGATTCTGACCTCAAAGATTTTCCTCGCCAGAACGCTCGCCATTACGCTAAGAATTTTAAAGATGGGGAGGCGGAAAAAATGCTCGGGGCCATTTCCGATGCTTACCATCGTCGTGGCGAATACGGAGAAGATTTTGATTTGGCCTTGGAGAAGTTTGTGCTATCAGTTTAAAAATATACCGGCGGGGCCAATGGCTCCGCCGGTCTTTTCTAAAGTAGTTTCGCTGGCCTCGGACCGATGTCCATATGCGGATACATTTCGTGGACCAAGTCCCAAGCTAATTCGTTTTGCGTCAGCTCGACGAGTTTCCTTACCTCATCCACATTGACCGCCATATGTGCCGATGTCGCAATCGTTACCGCTTCATCGGCTTGGGCTGGCAGTCCGGAGAAGCTGAAAATTAACCACACTGGGTCGGAGTCTTCGTCCGGGATACAGCGGACAAGTATGGCCCCGGCATAGTGGTCCTTGGATTCGTCCTTACTTTGCCCCGAGGCGGAGTCTCCGTAGAGCGCAGCCTTAGTAGCAAGTCGTATCGCTTTTTCCATAGACACTATCCAGTATTTGCGCATTTTGGGCGCGTTGGAGTGTCCACCAACCCAACCTTCGCATACGAGGTTGAGGCCGATATAACCCTCTTTCGGGTTTTCCAGGTGGAAAAGACGGAAGTAACCGCCCTTACCTTCCTCGCTCATACCCAGTTTTTCGATGACTTTGGAAACGGCGTTTCTGGCTCCAGAGAGGATGCTTTTCCTCTTGTTGGCAGTCATTCTGTACATTTCTACCTCCAACCTTGCCCAAGTCCTATTAGAGACCTTGCTCCTAAATATGGAAGAGGTCAAGCCTAAAGGATTTGGAAGAATACTCTTTTCGTTGTAATTTACGGCGTACCCGCCCATAGCTCAGTTGGTAGAGCGGCTCCCTTTTAAGGAGAAGGTCGCAGGTTCGAATCCTGCTGGGCGGACATGAAACAAAAACAGCACCTGCGTGCTGTTTTTGTTTACATGGCCGGGCCGGAGCGATGTTTTGCCTGTAGGCAAAACACGCGAGGCGGGGTCGCGACTTTTGCTCTGCGACGGCAGAG
>JBBTXX010000052.1:3501-10992 GCA_038062065.1 Patescibacteria group bacterium | reverse complement strand
TTACAGTTCCGATGACGATTCTGTAAAAATAGCGGGTGTCAGCCCCAAGCAAAAAAAATAACCGCCCCGGCCTTGGGCCGGGGCGGTTTAGTTTTGACAGAACGCCAGTAAGCGTTTAGAAATAGGTGAGACACAGTTAACCAAGGAGAAGGCGGATGACAGTTGCAATGGGGTCGGCTAGCGAACCCGAAACTGCAAAAAGTCCCGAGTATGCGCTCTTACGCTACAACCCCTTCCCGGATATGCACATCACCGTGCTCGGCAAATCTAGTTTGGTCGGCGAGACCGGTTGGCGGTTAGCCGATGTGCTTAATGAGAAAAATCTAAAAGCCATATCCGTAATTGTGGAGAAGGCGTGTTTCCCGGATTTACAACCGGGAGATATGCAAGTACGCACAATTTTTGCTCCAGTGCCGGACTTCAGTTGCGATTTCGTCCGCCACCAAGAACTGACCCAGATATTTGGACTGAGCGAGAAAGTGAGGCTGGTCCGCGGACGGAAGGCAGACAGGTTTGACCTTCTAAAAGGTTCGGCGGGAGCTTTCGCTACTGGCGGATGCCACACCCTAGTCGCACAAATTCCGGGCCTAGATGGAAATGAATACGAGATGCAAATGGTTCATTGTGCCCGGGATACGGTGATTCCAAAAGGATTGCTTCTCGAGCGCGATTTCACCGGCGCTAAAGAGCGAGGCAGCATCATTGACCAAATGATGCGTCCTCTGACCCCAGCGCAAAGAGAAGGGTCCAGGTTCGCTATTGTATGCGGCATAGGCCCACTCTCCTTCCCGCACCCTGGAGACAATTCTCCACACTACGAGATTAATCGCAGGCGGATAGCGTATCTCAAGGGGCGTTTTGCCAATATGGAGCTTTGGCGAGGATGTTTCCTCGGAGAACTAAGCCAGGGTAATCTGTCCATGCCGCACATCATTTTTCTTGAACTTCTTCGTTGGGGAGTGCCAATTGGAAATATCTGGCACGATGGGGTGGACGCTGGGACTGATGAACGGCTCTACTGCCATTCCAAACCGGGAGACGGAAGGAACTTGGTTCTGGCTCTCAACCCGGGATGGTAAAGAGAGAAGTGCCGGGCGGCGCGATGCGCGCCGCCCGGTTTATTTTTTCCTCATCCTCACAAATCACAAATCGGACACCCGGTGTCCGATTTTACATGGTTGTTTAGTTATACATCCAAGTTCGCCAATTTAGCATTACTTTGGATAAAACTTTTCCTGGACGGTACGTCCGTACCCATCAGAATATCAAACACCTTATCTGCTTCCGCCGCGTCATCAATATTTACCTGCTTCAAAACCCTTTTGGTTGGATCCATAGTGGTCTCCCAAAGCTCGTCCGGGTTCATTTCACCTAGACCTTTGTAGCGCTGAACAGAAACTTTTACCTGGCGTTTTTCTTTCCCGGGCTTCTCTTCTACTTCTACCTCTTCTCCCTCCCCTTCTTCAGGCGCTTCAATCTCCTGTATTTTGCCGGCGAATTCTTTGCCCAGAATTTTATCTCTCTCCATATCGCTATAAGCATAAGCCGACTCCTTTCCTTTTTTAACCTTATATAGAGGCGGTTGAGCTATGTATATAAACCCACCATCGAGTAGTGGTCGAAAATGCCGGTAGAAAAGTGTCAGAAGTAGCGTGCGAATGTGCGCACCATCCACATCCGCGTCCGTGGCAATAATTACTTTGTGATAGCGCAGTTTCTGAATATCAAAAGTATCTCCAATCAGAGTTCCTAACGCTAAAACCAAAGCCTTGATTTGCTCTGACGCCAACATTTTGTCCAGACGAGCTCTTTCTACATTTAAAATTTTTCCGCGAAGTGGCAATATGGCTTGCGTACGCCGGTCTCTCCCCTGCTTAGAAGAACCTCCGGCAGAATCTCCTTCCACAATAAACAATTCCGACTCGGAAGCGTCTTTGCTCTGACAATCCGCCAATTTGCCCGGTAGAGTCATACCCTCAAGAGCCCCTTTCCTTAGCACCGACTCCTTGGCCGCCTTGGCGGCTTTGCGCGCCTTAAGGGCCAAGATGGACTTATTAACTATAGCCTTGGCATCTTCCGGATTCTCCTCCAGGAACATGGAGAAGGCCTCGCCAAAGACGGTTTCCACCGCGCCTCTCGCCTCCACACTTCCAAGCTTAGCTTTAGTCTGACCCTCAAATTGAATTTCCCTTAGCTTAACCGAGACCACTCCCGTCAAACCTTCCAGAACATCATCTCCGGTAAAGTTTTCTTCGCTTTCCTTGGTGTAATTATTTTTTCTGGCGTAAGCGTTCAGGGTGCGTGTCAAAGCAGTCTTAAAACCCGTGAGATGCATGCCGCCCTCGGAGTTATAAGTATTGTTGGCAAAAGCCAGAATCCGGGAAGAGATGTCGTCTACATATTGTAGAGACACTTCCACCCCGACCTTGTCCAGATCTCTTTCTACATAAAAAATTTCGTCGTGTATCGGCTTGTGGAGTTCGTTGTAGAATTTTACCAGAGAACGCAACCCACCTTCAAAATAAAAAGCTGTGGACGGAGTCTCTATGTGTAGGTTCCGGAAATAAAAAATTTCTTCCAAATCAGGAACCTCGACATCTCTCGCATCTATAACGGTTATGCGCACACCCTTAACTAGGTATGCCTGTTGGCGCAAATGCGAAACTATTCTGTTCCAATCAAATTTAATTTCTGAAAAAATTTCTGTGTCTGGCTCGAAAGTGACTATGGTGCCTCTTAGCTTGGAGCTTCCAACTTTTTTAACCGCCGCTTTTCTTTTGCCTTTGGAATATTCCTGCACAAAATGGCCCCCATCACGATGCACATCTACTAGCGTGTAAATTGAAAGAGCATTCACCACCGACGCGCCAACGCCATGTAGCCCTCCGGAAACCGTATAGCCGCCCTCGCCAAATTTTCCTCCGGCGTGGAGAGTAGTCATTATGGTTTCCAACGCGGAAACCTTAGTCTGTTTATGAATATCCACTGGCACGCCGCGACCATTGTCTACGACCCTCACTCTATTTTGTGGAAGCAAAACAACTTCAATATCATTACACTCCCCCGCCATAGCTTCGTCGCGCGCGTTATCAAAAATTTCCCAGATTAGGTGATGTAGTCCGTCCGGCCCGGTTGAGCCGATGTACATTCCGGGACGCTTTCTGACCGGTTCTAGCCCCTCAAGGACGGTAATATCCGCCGCTCCGTACGAGTTCTTTTTGGGTGTTTTTTTATCTATATCCTTAGCCATATTTTGAGCTCAAAAATTAAAAAGGAGGGGCTCTCCCTACCTGTCGATTATAGCAAAAATCACTTCATTTTGAAAGGGGGGAACTAGGTAAAAAATGTTGCAAAATAAGGCCTTTGTGGTACCTTCGCAAATGGAGAAGAGGTAGGATTTCTCACCTCAAAACAAGGCCTGGGAGGGCCAAACATGATGCGTATCTTATCCATGGTTTTCGGCGCCCTGATTGGCGCCGCTATCGGTCTCGCTGCGGCCGCCCCGGCCGAGGCCGGGACTTTCCTCAAGGTCAAAAAAGAAGTCTCGGTCTGCGCTCTGACCCCAAAGGGGATGAGTTGCCCCAAGACCTGGACGCACCATCAGGTCAAGAACAATATGGCCAAACTCGGCAAGAACCCGCAGAGCTGGAAGGTCGGGGACAAATTCACTTGCCAGGTCAACCGCGCTTGGCCGATGGGCTTCCAGCGCACCACCATCAAGTACTGCACCAAGATCGCTTGAACAGTGTCCGACGACGCACAACGCCCGCCCCGAGACTCTCGAGGGGCGGGCGCTATTAATTTTTATATCCTCTAAAAAATCGCCGGCGACATACATGTCGCCGGCGTGACTAATTTCAACCAAACTCACTTATTATTTCTATCCCACTGGCTTTCGGCTTCCCGTGAGACTGTCGGTGTCTTGGAATCCCTGGCCGCTATTCCCGCGTTGCTACCTAAAAAATTTCTTACCTCTTTCAGAAATTTGGAGCTGCCAGAGCCAAATACCCGCGCGCTATCAGAACTTATACTGCTGACCACCCCGATAAGTTCGCCTCTACAAGTTACTACAGGCGAACCAGAACTGCCCGGTCCGAAAATCTCAAGTACGGAACCAGCCTCTTTAAGAATTTGCGCCAAATCCGCACCTGTTGGGAATTCCCCGGTCCTCGCCTTATAGGGCTCAACTTTGAGAGAAATCATAGGCCAAACTATAAGCTGGCGGACTTCAATGCTACTTGACGACCCGTTGCGCGCAAAGTTGGTTACTTTTTGATCCACCGTATCAATGAGCACCACCAAAGTGGAGGGTACAATCTTGACCACACCGGCATTCATCTTTGCCGGATAACCAAAAGTATATCCGGCCTCCACTACCTTGGGTTCACTGGCTAAAGGAAACGGCAACCCTCGGAGTTCATGACCCAACTCCAAAATGGCGGCATCGATGGAGTCATTACTCCAAACTACTCGGGCTTTGTATTCCGTCCCGGCAGATGGGAATTTACCCGACACAATCTCGCTCCAAGAACTAAGGCGGATATCAGTCCACTTCGCCAAGCTGTTCGGCGAGTCTTTGACAACGTGTAAAGCCGTAGCCACATGTCTGGGCCCAATAAGAGCCGCCGAAGCATGATTTTCTCTTTTCGTCGCTCCGCTCACGGATTTGGCGTAAAAAGATAGGGAACTGTTATGGTACTTCGCAATCTCTGCGGCACTTAGACATTGAGCAAGAGCCGGAAAGCAAGAAAATACCAGAAACAAGAAACCCAAAAAGAAGGGCATGTGTGCCTCCTTCAACTGAACAATTATCGTCTATGGGCACTATGCCACCCACCGAGGAATACGTAAAGTAAATATAACAAATCCTGCGGCCGCAGGGTTTGTTATATTTGAAAAATTTATCGCACCTCAAAACCCAGAGCGGAAAGCGTACTGGAAACTTTCTCCATTATTTCGTTCACTTCCGGGTCTTTTAAGGTCCTTTCGAAAGATTGGAAGACGAGCCGGAAGGCCAAAGATGTTTTCTCTCCTTTATCAAAAGTATCAAATAGTTCCGCCCTTACACACAACTCTCCAGCTTTCTCATAAATAATTTTCAATACCTCATCTGGACTGGTACCCCTAGGAACAAAGAACGCAATGTCGCGTACAACATATGGAAACTTGGAAAAAGACTTATAACGCGTAACGCCTGATAAAGAAAGAGTTTGGTAAGCCTCCGGTTCTTTCTCCGATTTGGATATTTCTGAATTTAGCTCCTGCTCCCATTCCTCTTTGGTTTTTTCCGTTTTCATCTTCTCCGCAGCTAATTCAATGGAAACCTCTTCTTTCCCATCTTTCCAAATTGTTCCGATTTCAAAAATGCGCACTTGTTTGAGACCGAGTAGTTCTTTATTCCTCACATTTCTCTCCAGCGCCTCCGTAAGTCCGGGGAGTAGGTTATCGCGGAGATATGGCCTTACCCCATCCACCTTATTGGCAACGACTCTCTCTCCCCTATCAGAAAACGCCGAAGTAAATACTTCCGAAAATCCATTTTTAGTTAGAAATTGTCTGACCATCTCGCTCCGATAAAAGTTCTTACTTATTTCCGGCTTTATCGAAAGGTCAGGTAATTCCACTGCGGGAATTTTTTCGTATCCGACAATCCGGCCAACCTCCTCTACCAGATCTTCTTTAATGTTTATATCCAGGCGCTCCAAAGGAGGTGTAACTTCAAAAACGCCATTCTTTTCTTGGTAGGTAAAACCAAGCCGCGTAAATACCCTTGCTACTTCTTCTTTCTTAAGCGTAGTGCCTAAAATTTTATTTACTTCATCCAGCGACACCTTTACCGATACTTGTTTTTGCGGCTCGGGATAGACGTCCACAAATCCCGCGCACTCCCCGCCGGCAATATCCAAAATAAGTTTGACTGCCTGCCTCATGCCGTACGCGCAAAGTTCGGGAGATAAAACCTGTTCAAACCGCGCCGAAGCATCCGTCCGCAGCTTGAGTACTTGCGAGCTTTTGCGTATGGAGACACCGTCAAAATTGGCCGATTCCAGTATTATATTTTTGGTATTTTCATCAATCTTATCTGCCATCCCGCCCTTAATACCGGCTATACCCACGGCTCTATCCCCCGCCGTTATAAGAAGCATAGAGGACTTGAGGGGATATTTTTTTTCATCCAAAGTCTCTAGCTCCTCGCCTTCGCGAGCCAAGCGCACGCCTATATCCAAGCTACCGAGTCTGTCTGCATCAAATGCGTGGAGCGGCTGACCGATATTGAACATCACCAGATTGGTCGCGTCCACCACATTGTTTATGGAACGCTGGCCTATAGATTCTAGAGAAGTTTTTAGCCACTCCGGCGCCGGCCCGACCTTAACCCCCTTGATATACCTCGCTATATAACGCGGACAAAGTTTTGAATCCTCGATACTGACAGTTACCTCATCTGTTTTTTTGGATAAATCAAAATCAAGTTCAAATGGGTCTTGAGCAAGCGGAATATCCAAAATAGCTGAAAGCTCTTTGGCGATACCTCTGTGAGAGAGGCAGTCGTGTCCGCGATTGGGCGTAACCTTCACATCCAAAACATCATCTGACGCTTCGTCATCTGCCGCACCGGCATCCCGTCGGGGACTACCGATCTTTTCTACTCCATCTATCTCAAAAGCATGGAAAGTCAGCGCTTCGGCCAAAGCTTCCGCATTGGGAAGCTTGGCGTCAAAAAAATTACTGAGCCATTTCTTACTTACTTTCATGGTTTTTTAGAGCTACCAGAGCTTTCTGCCAGAGTCTTTCGTAAGACTCACTTCGAGAAATAAAGATTTGGGTGCCGTCCTTTTTCATACCCCAGATTTCCAAATCTTTTCGAATCAGGGCTATGTCTTTCTGCAGTGCCAACAAAACTGCTTCCTCCTTGTTTTTCTGTCTGTTTCCCTCGTCCATAATTTAAAACTGATTAATAAACCTTAGATCCGCAGAATGCATCAGGCGCACATCATCTATTCCCCATCGAAGAAGCGCTAGGCGGTCTAGTCCCATGCCAAAAGCGAAACCTTTATATTTTTCCGGATCCACCCCGCAATTGGAGAGAACCTGCGGATGCACCATGCCCGCACCCATCATTTCTATCCAGCGCCCCTGAAGCTTTTCCGGAGCACTCTCTCCATTAACTCGCATATCCACCTCAATCCCCGGCTCCACGAATGGAAAAAAACTAGGACGGAAACGTATTTCCACTTCCGCTCCTTTAAATAACTCCTTAAAAAATCTCTCAAGCGTACCCTTCAGGTTTGCCAGTGTCACATCTTCCCCGACCGCCAGTCCTTCCATCTGGAAAAATTCCGCCTCGTGGGTCATGTCCGTAGCTTCGTTTCTAAAAACTTTTCCGGGAACGATAATGCGATACGGCGGCGGTACACCTTTCTCCATCTGCTCCTTCATATAGCGGATCTGAACGTTGGAAGTGTGGGTTCGCAAAACCATCCCTGGCTC
>JBBTXX010000052.1:0-3401 GCA_038062065.1 Patescibacteria group bacterium | reverse complement strand
AAAGTGTCCTGCATATCCCGAGTCGGATGATCCTTCGGCACATTCAAGGCGTCAAAGTTGTACCACTCGCTTTCAACGAGCGGCCCCTCTGCAAAGGTAAAACCCATATCATAAAAAATCCGGTTAGCTTCCCGAATGAGACTAGAGATTGGGTGTATATGTCCCGCAGGACCTTCGCTCATGTTGGCTATTCTAGCCGACTAATGATACATCTTCAAACTTCTTTAAATCTAATCTCTAATCTAAAGACACCAGACCTAACCCTCATCATGACATTATAACATTATATATAATGTTATAATGTCATGTAAATTGGAAATAAGGACTCTTTCAATCTTCTACCACCCAAATATAGCCGACCAGATGTTGGAGAGCATGAGACGGCGTGTGGAATCACCGTCTATCGAACCCCTGTCGCTACTATAATCGTAACAAGCTTGCACCGTAGGAGTTAGTCTGGCTCCAGCCACTTCTTGGTCATCGCGGTAGTAACGGATCTGGACATCGCCGCTCGTGGAGAAAGAAGTGGAACCACTTGGAGCGCCGCCAGTCGGAAATCTATTCTGGAACTGCATTTCGCAGGAGGAGCTATTTTCTCCTGTGCTGACACAAGTGTATCGGTAGAGTCCGAGCCAGTCGTTAGTTTTGGGATTAACCGCGCTCCAGGAGACGCTTACCGAGCCGCAGGAATTAACCGAGTAGCTGGTATTCACCGACCAGACGCTTGAATCTGCTTCACAACGGTTGGGCAAAGCGCATCCATTTGAATCTGTCCCTCCAGGAACAGACTTCTGCCCAAGGGAACAAGGTGCGCTCTGGGCAATCGGACACTGAACAGGACCACATGTATCCGGCAAACTGCATCCTTTGGAATCTATACCTCCGATCTTGAAGGAAGAGCCGGGAGAACATTGGGGAGTCGGGTACACTGGACATTGAGGCGCCACACACTTATCAGACAATTTGCACCCATTACTGTCCACACCACCAGAAATATAAGAAGAGCCGGGAGAGCAGGATGGTATAGCAACAGCCGGACAAGAAGGTTTTGTCGGGACACACGAACCCGGAAGTTCACATTTATCTGGGCCGTATCCGCCCGATACATACATAGTACCCGTGGGACAAGGGGCTAATTTAATTACCAGAAGAGGACATACGATTCCCACAGTACTTTCAAAAACAACCTTATCTCCCCAAGTACAGCGGATAGATTTTGTAGGGTTATTGGCTGCGTTCAGCTTGCAGTTATCGTAGGCATAGGACTCCGGAACGTTTTGCGTGGTTATAAACAGACTTCCATTCATATAGCCGCGATAGGTGCTGGTTAGGGATGAAGTAGTCTGGGTAATTGCTGGTAACGTCAGAGCTGTCGGGCTATACTCGGTGGCAAAAGAGTCAACATTTCTACCGATTTTTTGCGCTACATTCGCCGCGGTCGTTAAACCGTTTCCAGAACCTATGTAATCACCCCGAATTCTGTAAACCGGGATGGAACCAGATAAATCAGGAATTGAACCTCCGGCAAACGAGTATACAACTATGGCTTTTACCTGATTAATATTTACGGGGGATTGGCTCCAATGCCACACAGCTGGACCATAGGAAGAAAAGACTAAAACGGTCGGGGAATTAAAATCCGGTAGCTTAATATCTATTCCGCCACTTTTATCATCGCCGGAATCATATATTGAAGCAGCGGCAACTTTCAGGGAACCATATGTGGATTCTAATTTATTTAGAATTGACGGGACCTCAGATGAACTGACATATTCCTGCGGGTAAATAATTCTACCGACTCTCATCGCAAACCTGCCAGCATGCCACCGACTATCATACTCAAGCTCAAATGTGTGTGTGCCGCCTGCAAAATTACGCATATATGTCGGGGTCCCAGAATTTCCCCCGTATGTGTGTGCTAGTTGGCCGTCGATATATAACCGTGCCGTATCCCACTGTGGATTTGATAAATCAAAATAAATGGGGGGCGATGAAGGGTACCCGTAGGTAAACTTACCGACAAAATAAGCCCCTATTTGTCTGTCTAACGACGCCCCATAACCGCCACTACTAGAATAATTTAGGAAAGGTTCATTGATAATCTGCTGGGGCTGAGTTTGAGTAGCCGGGTATCCATTTCCATCCCTATTGAAATAATACGCCCGAAACTTTCCGTTTGGTATGACATCATCCTTTACCCCAAGTTTCTGACCCCACGAGGATAATCTGTTGGAATTTTGATCCTCTAAAAACCCAAACGGAGCATCGCTCTTATCTTCCACATACCCCGTACCATCCGCCTTCTGACCAGTAATGTATATTTTATAAATGTCTCTCCCAGTTTCAACGTTTGCAACCTTTGGGTTCCAACTATAGTGACCTACACCGTTTACAATATCTGCACCAGCAGATTTTTGAATCCAGGTATACCACTGATCATTACTATATAACGCGATGCTGACTGCCGGGCCAATACCAGTCTGGTTCCAATGAACGGTAAAGTCCTTGTCCGAGTCCAATAGTTCGCCCCCATTGGGGTTAACAATCTTAAGACTGGCAACCGCAGCGCCCACATTAAGCACCACCGAGTCATACAGAGTGGTCCCGTTTTTCTGAAGACACCCTATGCTCACATACCAATTTTGTTGTTGTGGCACATATATAGTGCGCGAGCCAGATGTTGGTAGGTTATCAAACTCCGGGATTGGATACACAGACGGAACTGGCGCGTCATATGCATTATCCAGTCTACAACTTACAGAACCATAAGCAGTCCAAGTTGCAATCAATGATACCCCCGCAGTCGCACTGATAGGTCCATCTGATTTATTTATTTTTAAATCAACAGGTTTGGGTAAAAGAGTAAACGGGGCATCGCTTCTGTCCCAGGCTCCCGTTTTATTATTTACAACACGAATATAATAACCTCCCCCATCTGGAGCAAGAACACCGCCTTGCGTTGCGGAATTAAGTTCGCCTGTTATCCAATGAATAGACGCTTTGCCACTTTCTTCAACTTTGCCAAGAGTAACAAATGGGCAGGGACCTTCCGCGTCACATGACTTTTCTTCAAGATACGCCGTCACATCTTTTGCGGGATTGATGTCGGGGTTGTACTGATATGGCGTCCAGGTAACTGTGTTCAGAATGCCTTCCTCCCACTGTTCGCCACCGTTAGGAGCCGTCACTCTAATAGAACCTGTAGGTGGTTGAACTACCGGCCCTCCCCCGCACGCCTCCGAGATTTTAGCCCGCGTAATCGGCCCCACCACTCCCGTCGCGTCAATGCCATTTTGCGACTGGAACTGCCTCACATAGGCATCCGTCTTCTTGCCGAAAAAGCCGGTGGTTATGTCTTCGTTTAGACTCAGATTATCGGTCAGGAAAGACTGAAGATGGAG
>JBBTXX010000051.1:0-2320 GCA_038062065.1 Patescibacteria group bacterium | reverse complement strand
TGGTGGAGGTGGGGAGGTTGAACTCCCGTGCAAATGGTGAAACCAGACTCTTCTACAACGCGTAGCGAATTTTTTGTAATTCTCCGCCTAAAGAAACTCGCAAAAAGGGGAAGAATTTTGCCGCTAATTTTCGATTGATATCCGCGGACTGTATATCAACCTAGCTTTCGTGATGCCACCCTCATCTCCCTCTAAAGCTAGTCCGGAGTAGGGCGTCGTGTAGGCGGGAGGTTAAACTCTGGCGTACGCGAACGCAAAGTCATTCGCCGTAAAATACGGAGAAGCAATGCGCGTGATCAAGTTTTTAGCACTTAATCGTTGCCTCGAAATATTAGGAGGAGCGAGGCGTCCTCCGCGTGCGTGTCCGGGAATCGCCCGCTTGTCGAAGCGTGCACCCCCTTATAACATTTTGTCTGACAAAATGTTCGGGCGACCCGACAACTTGTGTTGTCTAGGGTTTAGCCCGTATGTAAATTTGCTGATGTCCTACTTTGTTCAAGTATTCTTGCTTAAGTTTATTCTTAAATCTTGCAGACCACAAACTTTTTAAGAATCTTTCGCGTGAATAAGCTTCGCTTTTATCTTTAAACTCTTCGGATCTAAGTAAGACAAGAGGTCGGCGTAATCTGGTTGCCGGTACTCCACCGGAATTATGTCTCGCCAGTCTGTTCTCCAGATTGCTGGTACATCCGACATACAACCTCTTATCTTTCAGTCCTAGTAATATATAGACAAAGTAGGACACCAAGTTTTAAACTACTCTCCCTGTTTTAAGGTTCCTAAAACTTTCACTGCCGACTATTCGTGAAAGTTCGGACGAACACCAATCACTCAGGTGTTTGGTGTTTTAGTCTCCTGATTTCCCGGTCGGATTCGCGCTTTTTGATGTCGGCGCGTTTATCGTATTTCTTTTTACCCCGGGCGAGGGCGATGGAGAGTTTTATCGCTCGACCCTTATTATACATTGAAATGGGCACTATGGTCAAGCCTTTACGAGTCTCTAAACCGGAGAGGTGAGCTATCTCCGATTTATGTAGAAGTAGTCTCCGGTTTCTTTCCGGGTCGTAACCCGCGGGAGTATTGTTCGGCTGGTAGGGAGGGATGTTAGCCCCAAGTAGGTAGGCCTCTCCGCCACGGACTAGAACGCGCGCGCCATCTAGAGATCCTTGTCTCGCGCGGACAGATTTGACTTCATAGCCAAAGAGTTCAATCCCCGCTTCCAGCGTTTCTAAAGTTTCGTATTTAAGGAAGAATTTCTTATTCTCTACTAGGGACATGGGGAGATACTAGCATGCGAAAACCGGGGGCGCAGAGCGCCCCCGGTCACAGGACTTGTACCAGAGATTGAAATCTTTCCACGTCCGGTTTTTCCGTGTAGATGTTCATATAGGTGAGACGGGTCATTCCCTCCACGCCCTCGCAGAAGAAACAATAAGGAACTCCGATTTGAGTCAGCTTACCTATTCTCGGTTCTAAAACTCTCGCCTCATCTGTTAGGTTGCAATGCAGGATTGTCGTGCCAGCTCGTTTACCGCATTTCCGGCAGACAATATAACTTCCGGTAAATCTGAAGTTTGAATTGTATGAGCGATTCCAATCTCTGGCAAAACGAAGCCAAGATATATGAGGAATTGGGGGGTGCATGTCTGTCCTCCACAGGATTACTTCTTTTGACCTTAAGGGTTACATAGTTTATATGCAATTTTGACATACGAGTATTTTTCGTGTTATTGTCCGCCCTTATGGAAACTAAAGGAAGCAAGAAGAAAGGCCGTAGCAATCTGCCCAAAATCCCTAGAGGTAATCTCTGGGGCAATATAGCGACCACTCTGGTCGTCTTCCTTCTTTTAATGAGTACCTACTCCTTGGTTACAGATTTCATTAAGGATACTCCGGAGATACCTCTTTCTGAACTGGCGGCATCTGTAGAAAAAGGGGAGATTAAAAAAATAGTGGTCAAAGGCAATTCTCTCAACATAACTCGGAAAGACGACACGGAAAAAATATCCAAAAAAGAATCCGAAGCTGGGCTGGCCGAGACTCTCTCGAGCTACGGCGTATCTCCCGCGGAACTTTCTAAAATTGAGGTGTCCATAGAAAATCAGAGCGGATTTGGTTACTGGTTCCTGACCCTGACTCCCATTTTGCTTCCCCTTGCTTTCATCGGGTTTTTTATATGGTTTCTCTCTCGCCAAGTCAAAGGCGCCGGTATGCAAGCCTTCACTTTCGGTCAGTCCAAGGCACGACTTATTGATCCGGCGGATAAATCCCAAAGGATTACTTTCAAAGATGTAGCTGGAGCCAAGGAGGCCAAGGAAGA
>JBBTXX010000050.1:0-11801 GCA_038062065.1 Patescibacteria group bacterium | reverse complement strand
AACAAATATCACTTCCGAAAACTTGACGAGGTCCCAGCGGCCTCGTTTTCTTTTTCGGAAGCTAAAAACAATCGCCGGCCCGCGTAAAGCGAGCCGGCGTACTATTTAGAAAATGAGTGCGACACCCATAGTTATGGAGGACGCAACCGTCAAGCAAAGAATCTGTCCCGCGTATACTGGACGCACCTTATCCAAATCAGCGCCCTCCCTCAACTGGGAACAGGCCCAGGTAATTTTTTCTTGGAAAGAACACCTTTCTAGATACACCTGGAGGGAAAGTTCCTTGACCCCTATAAGACCATGAGCCTTTTTAAGTACTTTTTTTGGATTGTGCGGCTCCCAGCCAAGAAAGATAATTCTATCCAACCAAGCTGGAGGATTTGACCAAAACGACATGGTATTTCTCCCTAAAATAGGTTGGCGAAACAAGCTAATCCTATTTAGACATAACTTATAAGAATAGCCAAACGAAAAAATAAACTAGCGGGACAGATGTTTTATTTTTTTGCCCTTCTTTCTGGCTTTATGTCTTTTAGCCCGACGTTCTTTTTTATTCATACCGCAATCTTACACTACTTTTTTTCAAATCGACTATTTTCAACTACTGTATCATTCGCGCGAATTAGAGATTATAAAATAAGACAGATTATAAGAATTAGGAAATATGAAAATTGAAAACCCCGGCACCGCTTTCGCTGGTGCCGGGGTAGATTGGGCGTGTGGCTTCCGGGCCTATATGGCTACGGCGCTGCCTATGCCCTTCATGTTCATCGCATCCTTAATCCTCCCTTTCCTTGGCGCGTGGCGGAATTTTGCCGGTTACTTGTAGCCAGCTTCCGCGCTCAGCCGATCGGCGTTGGTCTTGACGACCAAGCCGTGGCTGTCCATGTAGTACCCGCCGCAGGGGCGGGGTTGGCGATAGCGCATGATAGTCCTCTTTTGCGCAAGTTTCGCGACAGGCCTATTCTTAGGCCTTTTTGGGTGAATTTAGGTGCTTCCTGTACCGTTATACATGATAGCACCTTTATATCTATATGTCAATAGCAAAACTAGAAAACGATTCCAGCACCCAGTACACCCCTTATTCGCACGAATAAGGGGTGTACTGGGAAGAGTTTAAATTAGGCGTAAAAATGGGTTTGTTATACTGCACGGCAATGAGTAAAACCACTAACGAGACCCTATACCGCAAGTACCGCCCGGAATCCTTTGAAGATGTCTTGGGACAAGAACATATAACCAAGGTTTTAGAAGCCTCTATCAAAAACAAGAAATTTGCTCACGCCTATGTCTTCGCCGGGTCTCGCGGTACGGGTAAAACTTCTACCGCGCGCATATTTGGAAGAGAGCTAAAAATTTCTTCAAACGATACCTACGAAATAGATGCCGCCAGCAATCGTGGCATAGATGAAATCCGCGCTCTTAGAGAAGCGGTCAATTCCCTGCCCTTTGAATCTCCGTACAAACTTTACATCTTGGACGAAGCCCACATGCTGACCAAAGATGCCTGGAACGCGCTTCTCAAAACTCTGGAGGAACCGCCGGCACATGTATTGTTTGTGCTGGCCACGACGGAAATGGAAAAAATACCGGAAACTATACTTTCCCGTTGTCAGACTTTTGTATTTAAGAAGCCTTCACGGATAATTCTTAAAAAGGTAGTCACCGATATCGCCCAAAAAGAGGGTTATACCTTACCCGGCGCCTCAGCAGAGTTGATTTCAACACTGGCGGAAGGTTCTTTCCGGGACGCAGAAGGGGTCCTTCAAAAAATTATCGGCAGTTCTAAAGATAAAACTATAGACCCCGAAGAAGTGGAACTCATAACTGGCGCCCCGAAAGGCGTCATACTCTCTGAACTTCTTTTGTCGCTGGAAGAAAAAGATGTAGCCAGAGCCTTGGAAGCTACCGGCAAAGCCTCGGAGGGTGGTATAGATATGAAAACTTTCGCCAAACTACTTTTGGAGAGAATGCGGGCCATTATGTTGCTCCGTTTTTCTCCGAAAATGCAGAAGGTTTTGGAAGAAGAATATACAGAGGCAGATTTTGAAGTCTTGGAAAAAATTTCTAAGAATCCTAAATCGCTGATCAACTCTACTTCTCTCCTGGCATTTATAGAAGCCGCAGAAATGACTGCCTACGCCTCTATTCCTTCCTTACCCCTGGAAGTTGCCATTGTGCGGCTTGTAGGTGAAGATAAACCCTAGACTTAAGTTCATATAGAGAGGGGGTGTCACAATGCGTAAGGACGCAGAAAAAACCCTTGCGATGATGCATCGTGTGGGGAATTTCTTTATCTCCGCTGTAAGCGAAGATTGGAGGTGGAGAGAGCGAACTATTCCTCTCGTTCATCAAAGCCTTGATCGTTTAATACCAGCTATTCGTAAAGCCGATGTACACGCGGCAGCTGAATACGCAAGCTTAGTGGATATAGCCCAGCGCTACTTTATCAAGCACCCGGACGAGGATGCGCAGGCGGCGCTTACCTTGAGAGTCTCGGACGACTTGCTGGACTTCACACAGTCCTCACTTGGAAACAGTGCGGACCAGAAAGCTGTGGAAACTGCGGGAATTCTTCTCGCCAGCTGTTTTGCTCCTCCCGGCCAGTCCGGCTCGTACTTAGAAACAAGGCGCGTGCGTTTGAGACGACGCGCTGTAGTCGTGCATTAGGAGGCAAAAATGGGAAAGGAAATCAGACCTCCTCCTCTAAACCGCAGGGTTTTCCTTGAGGCAGTCAGGCCTATGCAAGTATGGGACGAGTTCGCCTATGATGCGATTGATATTAGTCTGGACGAGCGCGTTGGCTACTTGTACGAGCTAGACCAAAGAGGTATGCACGAGTACGCCTTCATACTTAGCGTCGGGACAGGTTTTTTCTTCGAGTGCCAGGACCACAAAGAAAAATACCGGTTTATAGGAAGGGTAAGGAGGGATATGAGGTGGCTTCGGCAAAGAGTCTCTACTTCTTCTTCCGTCCCTCTAGAGGTAGACAAGGAAGTAGATACTATGCTCAAGGATTGGGAAAAGACATTACAGTTTTTGGAGAGGAGAGGCTCTCCACCTTCCGGCTCACTTCTCGACTTTGGCCTGCGTCGCCGCTGACGCAGGCCTTTTTATAACCGAGCGGGAGTCAAGGGAACACTGAGCGCAGAGGCGCGAATGTGTTTGACCAAATGTAGTTATCCCGGCCCCCATTCTCTATTGCAGTCTTTTGCAAAAGACTAACATAAGAAAGAATGCGTGTATGTGGGTATTTTGGTCATGTTTTTTGACAAAAATCATCTTTTGGGATAAACTGTTAGAAGTTCAATCATTTGGAAGAGGAATTAAGGAATGTCCAATCGACTAATGCCGTGTCCGGAATGTGCCGGACGCGTTCGCGTTTGCGGAACCTGTAAGGGTTCCGGACAGGTCTACTCCAAGACCTTGAAGCCGTTCAACGTGCTTGGATTCGTGGCGGCCGTGGAACACGGCCGCGCCGAACATTCGCAAGCGCACCACAACCCTTTCTCCGATAAGTACCTTCGGACGGTCGGCGTGACCGTCCACTAGACCGAGCCCTTCCGGGTTCGGCCGCCGCCTTTGTCCTTTGGACATCGGCGGCGTATTCGTTTTAAACCAGCAATTTTTAGATAGTATAGAACCAAGGTTCTGATATAATAGTACTAATGAAGTCAGTTCTAAAACACAAAGCTATTGAGGAGAGGAGAAAAGGAAAGTCTTACAGAGAAATCCTCGAAAGAGTTCCCGTCACCAAATCAACTCTATCTTTGTGGTTACGCTCAGTAGGTTTATCAAGGCGTCAAAAAATTAGACTGACGGAAAAACGACTCGCTGCATCAAAACGTGGAGGAGAAGTAAGACATAAACAAAGAATTTTTAGCACTCAAGAAACACATAGAATATCAATTGCAGAGATTGGTAGGATATCAAAAAGGGAGCTAATGTTAATCGGAGCTACAATTTATTGGGGAGAAGGTTCAAAAGCCAAAGAGTACTACCCAAGCGCGGGCACTCAAATCACAAATTCTGACCCTTCCCTACTTAGAATTACAGTCAGGTGGTTAGTTGAGATATGTAAAGTCCAAGACGAAGATATAAAATATGAAATCTATGTACATGAAACTGAAACTAGCAGAGTACCGGAAATAAGAAAATATTGGTCCAGAGAATTACGTGTGCCGATTGTGCGTCTTAATAAAATATATTTTAAGCGAAACAAAGTAGGAACCAATCGGCGGAACAAAGGAAGTTTGTATTATGGCTTGGTGCGCATTACTATACGCCGAAGCACTTCCCTTAACCGAAGGATATCTGGTTGGATTTTGGGGATTGCAGATAATTGGGGGGTCGTCTAACGGTAGGACAGCAACCTTTGGAGTTGTTTATGAAGGTTCGATTCCTTCCCCCCCAGCTGATTAGAAAATCTTAGCGCTTCGCGCTCTAGATTTTCAATCATCCCGAGCTTTGCGAGGGAAGATCAAGAAGGATAGAGAGCAGCAGCGAACTTTTGAAATAAATTTATGAAAGTACAATTTCAATATGATAAGGAAAAAGATATTTGGTGTGTTTTAAATAAGGGCAAAAGTTCAAGTAACTCTCAAAAACCCACTAAGCAGTATAAAAAACTTGTTGCTGAATATGGAGAGAACCCCACCACTGAAAATATCTCCAGTTTTATAGAAAAGTATACAACTGACAATAATCTTAATGCGGAGAAATATATAGACCAGTATCAAAAAGATTGGGATGTTGTTGCGGGTGAATTTCAAAAGAAAGCAGAGAGTATATTTGGTGTTTCGCTTTCAGAAGATATCACTGGATACTTAACCATAAACAGCCGTTGCCCTTATAGTATTGAGAGCAATTATTTCTTTGTTGCAATACCGACCATCTCTTCTCGCAAAACAACGATGCACGAACTTTGGCATTTCTATACATGGTACGGCCTTGGCGTTGACCAAGAACAAAAGTTAGGAAAGCAAAAATATAACGAGATTAAAGAAGCCCTGACCGTTTTGCTAAATGTAGAGTGTAAGGATTTATTACCCGAGGGAATAAACGATTCTGGTTATCCTCAACACCAAGAACTGCGGCAACAGATTGTTGAATTTTGGAATAAGGATAAAAATATTAATAAACTTTGGGCCCATTTTACTCAAGGGTAGTCATTTCGGGAGGCATCAAATTACCGCGATGAGACTTCTTTACAGAATAGGCGCAGATGCTATCTGGTTAATCCACTTTCTTGTTGTGGTCCTCGTTCTATTTGGTTGGCTCGTTCCTAGCCTGTGGTACCCATACATGATTGTATTAATCGGAACACTTATTTCAGAAATTATTTGGAGATATTGCATCCTTAGCAAATGGGAGTTTAATTTGAGAAAGAAATTTAACTCAAAGATTGATTATGATTTTACCTATGCAAGCTATTACACCTATCGACTCACTCGGGGTCGTCTATCTCCTCGCTTTTTAGGTCAGGCGGGCATCGTTTTTACGAGTACCTCTATACTAATAAATATTTACTTCAGATTTTTGTTCTGAGCATCCCTAGGAGCATCAAAATGGTAAACTAAATCTATGCCTCTAATAAAATTAGAATTTGACGATAAGAAGGTGCCTCCAGCTGAAATCCAGAAGCTTTTAGAAGCCGTTCAGAAGATAGTTTCAGAAATCACAGAAATTCAAGATGTATTTGTATACGCCAATAGCTCACAAATAAAAATTCAGGTTGCTCCAATAGAAATTTTTGTTGAAATGAGCGCTCATAAAATTAAAGATGCAGACGCCTTAATAAACGACATAAAAGTTTGTATTTCCAAGTGGAAGCAGAAAAATGGTTTTGAATATCCGATAAATCTTACTCTGATTCCAATGCAATGGAAGATTGAAATAGGGATCTAAATTCCCATTCCAAGAATCATCAAAATGCCGACCAAAAACCTGAAAAACGGTGTCAGATGCGAGGTTGTCGGTGGAACACATGCAGGCAAATCTGGTGTAGTGAGAAATATTAATACAAGCAAGACCGGTGCCATAACTATTACAGTGGTGCAAGCAAATGGCGAACGATTCAAAACTCTCAAGAAAAATGTGAAAATAATGCCATGACTTACTTATTTGCAACATTGGCTGTACTTGTAACCGTTTTTGGCATGGAAGGTAGGGGAACCTGGAGTAGGTTTATTTCTATAGCTGGAGGATGGCTTTGGTTATTTGTAGTAATTTATGCCTTCTATATTTTTATGTGGCAAAAAGGAATGTTATTTTTACTTGGAACTTTTATATTGGGAGCTATACTACAAAGGATTTTGCGTCCTCTCCTAAACCCACACGGAAGGCCACCCCAACCATTAGGTTAGGTTCGGTGTTCAAAGAGCGCATGAATAAACAAAAAGAGTTTGAGATTTTGGTAAAAAGCCTGGCGTTAGCCCATCACCATTCCTCCTTAAACCAAATAATTCACGAAGAGATTGGAGGAAAGTTGTATGAAGACCACAAAGTTTTCTGGGACGTGGTTCAGTTGGGGTTGGAACAATCATACTTACTCGGGCTAGCCAAATTCTTTGAGCGCCCTAAGGAATTAGACGAAACAATATCGGTGTATTATTTCTTTGATTTTGGCCACAACGACTTAATAAACAGGCTCAAGAAAATAAGAAACAAGATGATAAGTCACCATGATAAGAAGGTAACAGAATCCTCCTTTCTAAAAGAGTTGAGGATAAGTCCAGATGATGTGAAGCTTTTGTTTAGGTTGGCGACCGAAGCCGTAGAGAAACTCAAGGCAGATTTTGGATATATTTGGCATGACCACGTCATAACCGGATTTGAGGTGGATAAGGAGATACTGAGACTTCAACTAAAACAATTAGTTAGTCATTCATCAACCCGAGTGACGCCAAAATAGTAAATAAAATATCAGAAAGGAATTTGCTAAACTGACCCCGTGACCCCCAAAAAACTCGCCGATGGCACGGTACACAAAATGCCGGAGGATTTGCGAAAGGCACTTACCTCAACACCTACGGCGAAAACCTTATGGGAAGATATTACTCCCCTCGCACGCAACGAATGGATTTGCTGGGTAATTTCTGGCAAGAAAGCAGAAACAAGAAATATACGTATCGGGAAGGCGCTCTCCAAGCTTAAGGGCGGAATGCGCAGACCTTGTTGTTGGGCTGGCTGCCCCCACCGTTGATGTAGTATAGAGGACTAGAACCCGTAGGGTATAAAATAACTTCATGTCTGAAAAAACACCACCTCCGGAGTCGGCGCCTGAACCAGATCCCTATCAGGCATTCGAGGCGCTCGTCGGGGAAAATAAGTGGTCACTTGAAACGGAGGAAAAATTACGCACGCTTCTCGAATCAAACGAGTCGGATATGTATATGATTTATTTGACCTACAAAGAGTCGGGTCTAGTAGATGAATTATCCAAATATGAACGACGCCTATACGATTGGCTTAAAAGTAAATTCGAGGAAGTGTCCGAGTGACTGTTTGTTTTGAAACCTTTGGCCTAGTTTCTTTGTTATATTAACTATATGTCCATTCACCAAGTTCAGGATAAATCCAACATTAAAAGAAGCTCAACCATATTACTTCAGGTAGTCGTCGTACTCATAGGCATCGGCGCTCTTGCCTTCATGCTTTGGGAACCCCAGATCGAGGGCCGGAACGTGCATGCCACGCTCTTTCAAATATACTTCAACGATCCATTCTTGGCGTATGCCTACACTGCATCTATTGCCTTTTTCGTGGCACTCTATCAAGCATTCAAGATATTGGGATACATCGGAGAAAATAAGACATTCTCACAGGCGACTGTGAAAGCTATGCGTACTATAAAATACTGCGCAAGAACTCTTGTTGGTTTTGTCGTAGCGGCAGAAGCCTATCTATTTATAGTTCGACCCGAGGAGGACATTGCGGGCGGTGTTTTTATGGGTCTTCTTATGATTTTTGTCTCTGGCGTGACCGCCATCGCATCAGCGATGTTTGAACAGATTTTACAAAATGCTGTAGATATAAAGTCCTAGAACGACGCGCAGACCTAACGAGCTCAAGTTAGTTATATACCACCTCAACACCCTCCACTAAATTGAAAATGTCTGAAGACAAACACCCATACAAAGACAGAAAATACGATGTCGTTCCCTACGACGAAAATTGGCCAAGGCAGTTTGAGAAGTACAAATCAAAGCTGAAAAAAATATTTGGTGATGATGTCCAAATCGAACACATTGGCAGTACTTCGGTTCCAGGTATGGGCGGAAAACCTTGCATCGATGTTTTGTTGATAATTAAGGATTTAAAAAATGTTGAGGATCATATTTCCGATATGGAAAAGGTTGGTTTTCAATATGCAGGGCAATTTGTAATGAAAAATTCGCGACTTTTCAGAGTTACGAAAGATAATCACCTTTTGGCGAATATTCATTTCTTTCCAATTGGACATCCTCACAATATAGAAATGATCAATTTACGGGATTATCTTCGCAATCATCCCAAAGAAGTGGAAACATATTCAAATATTAAAAAAGATTTATATTCAAAATACTCTGACGATTACGCCTCGTACCGCAAACACAAAGACGAATATATTTTGAATCTTATAGAGAGAGCCACCGAATCCGAAAAACAAGGATGATATAGTGTCTCCATGAACCTACGACAATTTTTTGTTGGAAAAACTATCGGATTCCTTATTCTACTCGTAATGGTCGCCCTAGTTGCCGGTCTTTATTCCTTGAACAGCTACATATACAAAGAAAAGCAAGTTGCTGTAGCGGCCAACTACAAAAATGCGGAATATAGTATTGATGGCACAAGAGTAAAACTAGAGAATGGCGTGGCAAAGAGAGATGCTGCCTCCGGCTCTGCTTCAAAAATAATCACTCGCTATTTTGGCAACGAATTAAAGACCGACCTTGATGGCGATGGCCGAGAGGATGTCGTGTTTCTTCTCACGGAGGAGAGCGGCGGCTCTGGAACTTTCTTTTACGCCGTGGCGGCGCTCAATACACAGAGTGGCTATGTGGGTTCAGATGGATACCTACTCGGTGACCGTGTAGCGCCACAGACTACGGAGGTAAGCCGAAATCCCCGACATAAGTACGTTATCGTCGTGAACTATGCCGATCGTGCGCCAGGCGAACCTATGACCGCCCGACCTTCCTTCGGCAAAAGCGCTTATCTGAAGCTGGACCCCTCAACTATGCAGTGGGGCGTAGTTGAACCTAATTTTGAAGGTGAATCTCGTTAGAGAAAGACATCTTACTTCAATACACTCCACATACCCGGGTCCTCTCCCCCATCGAATTTGAAAACTGCGATGCCGCGCACTCCGAGCTTGCGCGCCAGGGCAACTTTGTCGGCAATTGCAGTAGCGTCGCTCCAGGACAGGAAATTGAAGGGTTTGCTGCTATCTACCTGCGAACCCAGATTTTCGGCTACGGAATTAGTTTCAATTGTTGTTTGTTGAGTTTGGGTAGATTCATTACCTGTCGGCGCGGGTAATAACTTGCTGTCGTAAATAAATCCAATTTCGTTGGCGCTGGTGCGTGTTGGAGTAATGCCAAGCTTGGCGGCTATATCTGTCGCATAACGGGGGTTGAAAGGCCAGAGAACTTTGTACTGGTATCCAGAACTTCCAAGCGGCGTCACGGTATATTCATAGCCGTAAGTCGGTACACCGATAATTATTTTATTCTTGGCAATGCTTTCGGCGGCCAGCGTCACTAAATCTTCCACCCATCCCGGATCAGCCACGGGAGCATAGGGCGCGGAACGGGCAACGTTCAAGCGTATATCTATAGTGCCCTGGTCATAGGCCATTATTTCTACCCGATCGCAGTATTTGTTCATCTCTTTGTAGTCGTTGGCATAATCCTTAGCATCCGTAGGAATAGTGGCTCCTGGTTTATAGCGGTCAAAAAGAGGCATACGCGCCTCCACCGTGCAATAAACCCACTTATTACCCATGCGCTGATACAGACCCTTCAGGAAAGTAGAAAAATATTCTTTGGTCTCGTGTTTTTTGGCTTCAAAATCAATATCTATACCGTCAAAATCATTGTCTTTAACTAATTTAGCTATCTCGTCTTCCAGAGCGATGCGAGTTTTCTGGTTGCTCAATATACGATGTATGGAATCGCCATTACCCCACATAATTGAAGGAACGACTCTGACTTTATTCTTCTTAGCTTCTGCGATGAAAGAAACCCAGGGCTCCTCCGTAAGACGAGCGGTATCCGCGAGTGTGCCGTCGCTCTTTACCGAATAGGCAAAAGGCATGACGCTTTTAAGCTGTGACAGGTGCGGAAGCACATCGGCTGTGCCGGTGGCGGAGCGCCAGTACGGAATCCAGCCAGAAAATTCTAGCGCACCAGTATATTTGGAAGTAAGTGACGGTAGAGAAAACGAAGGAGAGGTGATGGGAGGAATAGTGGTAAAAGCTTCTCGTGTCTTTGGACCATAAACTCCATAGCCGAGAGCCCCCGTCTCACAAACAATTTTGCGATCGCATTGGAATTTTTTTATGGCCGCTTCTGTCTGGGCTCCGAAATAACCGGTGGCGCTAGTCGCGCCAAGATATCCCTTGTCGATGAGCTTACTCTGGAGGGCACGAACATCCTCCCCCGAAAGTCCGAAGGAAAGCGAGCGCGTAGCCGCGCTCGCTGACAAGGGCAGTAAAAAAATAATCAACAAAAAAAATGTGGTGGTGGGATAAAATCTCATGTGTATATGTTAACAGACGAGGTTCGGTGTTAGAGTACTGCCCTTATGGCTAAAGGCGATACGATTGTCTCATTTGAAGAGGTCTCTTTTGAATACGGCCCGAACAAGCCCATCTTGGATGAGGTAAGTTTTTCCGTGCGCCGGGGTATTAAAGCCACCCTCATGGGTCAAAATGGCGCCGGCAAAAGCACTATTTTTCAGCTAATTACTAAAGGGGTTGTACCTGTGCGCGGAAAAATAAATGTGATTAACGGTCTCTCCATAGCTCTCTCCCGGCAAGTTATTCCCAGGGAGGAGCTAACCCTCACCGTCCGGGAATTCTTTGAGAAATGTTTCCCGCATAAAGTTTACGATATTGACCCTAAAATTGATGAAGTACTAGAGGTCGTGCACCTTAAGGGGCATGAAAAGGTGCACGAGCGGATTATGAGCTCCTTCTCCGGTGGCCAGCAAGCGCGTCTACTTCTAGCTTCCGCCTTAATCCAAGAGCCAGACCTACTTCTCTTAGACGAACCGACCAACAATCTGGACAAGGCCGGGATTGAACACCTGACTAAATTTCTCATCAACTACAAAAAGACCCTCATTGTTATTTCTCACGATTCCGAGTTTTTGAATTCTTTTACGGACGGAGTTCTTTATCTGGACCTGCACACTAAAAAAGTGGAGCAGTATGTCGGCAATTACAAAGATGTGGTGGCGGAGATATCTATCCGTATAGAAAAGGAGAACCGCAAAAATGCCCAGTTGGCCAAAGAAATTCAGGAAAATAAAGACAAATCTAACTTCTTCGCCCACAAAGGAGGTAAGATGCGTATGGTAGCCAAACGCATGAGGGACAAAGCCGAAGCCTTGGAAGAAGAAATGGTGGATGTAAGGAAAGAAGACAAGACTATCCGCCCATTCACTATCCCCCATCAACCGGAACTCATCGGCGAAGTCATCCACATTTCTTCGGTTGGAACGGTAAAAAATAATAAAGCGGTTAACCGCAAAGTGGATATTTCTCTAAAAAGAAACTACCACCTCCTCCTCTCGGGCCCGAACGGTATAGG
>JBBTXX010000049.1:0-18585 GCA_038062065.1 Patescibacteria group bacterium | reverse complement strand
GCCCAATTTTATAGGTTTTTTGAATGTTTTTAGATACTTGATGCCTCTACTTAGCCATATGGGCTTATCCGGCTTGGCCTTAGGGTCAAAATACTTACTTTTCTTATCAAACTGAGCCATGTCCGAAGACGGCTCCCCTTCCACTATTCCAAGGCCGACCGCAGAGGGTTCGGCCACGCTAGAGTAATAGATAATAACTTGGTCTCCAGTATTCATAGCCTGCAGATTATTCCGGGCCTGATAATTTCTGACACCATCCCAAACGCCTATTTTTTGACGCTTCAAATCTTCTATAGAATAGCTCCCGGGCTCGGTTTTAAGAAGCCAGTAGTTGCGCATAATTAAGATTATACTTCCTACCTATAAACTGGGATATACACACCCCCTATCTATACCCCAAATACAAGGTTGCTATACTTCCCTGCAAGAGGTCTGTTTAAAAGCACTTAAAAAAAAATAAAGAAGATATGTTGCAGAAATTACTGGCTATACCGAGCATGTTTGAACGCGGGAAAGATATTTGGATTCTCCTCGCCAGAATAGTTATAGCTTCTCCCTTCCTTCTCTCGGGCTTCACCAAGCTGCTGTCTTTCGTGCAGACCATCCCTGCGGGCGAACAGAGTGTGCGAGCAGTAGACTTTCTGGCGACCTACTTGGCCCAGAGCTTCCCCTTCTTCGCTTCCATGGCTTCTGTCTCTCCGAAAATGGTAGTTGCCGCCATCCTCATCGCTGGTTTGGTAGAAATTGCTGGCGGGATATTTATCGCCGTCGGGGCTTGGACCAAACTTTCGGCCTTGGTCATGATTCTTTACACTATTCTAGTCTCTCTCGTATTCCACACAGGCTGGAGCTTAACTACAGTTGATGGACAACTTCAGCTTGTTACTTTTGTTAAGAACATGGCTATTGTCGGCGGCTTCATAATGATTCTGATTAACGGAGCCGGAGCAATCAGCGTGGATTCCATGCGCAACAAGCAGAGCCCCGGAATAGGCATCGGCCAGCGCCCAATGATTTAATCCGGTCTTCTTTTTCCCAAACAAAAACCCGCCAACTGGCGGGTTTTTGTTTCCTGGCTCTCTTTTTTTCTATTCTAGTGTTTTGCAAAACACTAGAATAGACCTCTTACTCGCTCTCGTTCAGTCGGCACGTTCAGCCTGCACATTCACTCTGTTGAGTTCAGTATTTCGTCACCTTCGTTCCTCAACTGCCTCAGTACCTCCTTCGCTCTCGCTCAGTCGGTCGGGGTGCCGGGAATTGGTCAGGCGTTCCATTCTCGCCGTCGCTCGTCTGGCCGCACGACCCTGGCTCGCGGTCTAGAACTTCTGTCTAGACAACGCCCCGCCTTTCAATTCCCTGGCGCCATACGCGCAAGCGTATAGCGCCCACTTTCCTCCCTCCTCTTCAGTCGGTCGGGGTGCCGGGAATTGAACCCGGTCTACATCCACCCCATGGATGCGTACTACCGGTATACTACACCCCGAGTTTTTTAAACCGTTGCGGAGGCACTCGGCCTCTTAGGCAGCAAAAATGCCGCCGCTATGTAAAAAATAATAAACGGCACTACATGAGACACGATGGCTACAACAACCGCAATTAGCCTGATCAGATTGGCATCCCGGTCAAAATATTCTGCTATACCCCCGCAGACTCCAGCGATTATCTTATCTTTATCTGATAGATAAATTTTTTTCTTTTCCATAGCGGACACTATACAAGCATATGGCAAAAAGAAAAGGCCGACTCAATAATTAAAGACGGCCTTCAGCGTAATTTGCCGGGACGCTCCCCGTATATCTCACTCCAACCACGACAATATTGCCGGAGATCCCGGTCTATCTTCTTATCTTCTTCCGTACGCCTCCCTTTTTTAGCCCTGCGGAGCTTAAAACACATGAGAGCTAAATGTTTCTGACGCCTACCAGCGCGTAGGTACGGGATTACCGGCATCACATTGCCAAGAAAACCGTAAGCGGCAGATCTTTCTTCTTCGGAAGATTGCCCACGGACCACCTTCTCCACAAGACTCGTAAAGAACGCTTCGTCTTTCTTACGGAGAGATAGATGTCCGTTTTCCAACAAGCGCATTCCATTGATGAGGACAGACCCTTTACCTATATCCAAGGACTGTGTTTTGTGGGCTGCGATTTCAAAACCGGCCCTACGGATGAACTTTAGGATGGTTTTTTTGAACCGCCTGGAGAGCGGGCGCTTGCCGGAAGAGAAGGTCAGGTCATCCGCGTAGCGCGAGTAGAAGACATCGGTCGGAAGACTCATTCTTACCCAATAATCCAAGGTCTGCTCGCAATAGAGATTAAATAGAAGCGGAGATATAGGACCTCCAAATGCAAGCGAGCCCTTAGGACACAGATACCGGTTTATAAAGTTCCGGACCTCCTCTTCGGAATCCTCAAAGGATTTCCAGATCTCCGGAAGTCCGGATATGAGCTTATTGGTAGTCAGAGACTCGTAAGCCCCCCGTAAATCCGTCAGGAAAAAATACTGATTACCTCTGTGGCGGAGAACATTCTTAAGAACCGACGAGCCTTTCTGAAAAGCGCTGGCGCTCACGAGTTTTGGAATGAGCTCCATATCCCATAAGGCGCTTTCAAATCCCGCCTGAATTGCCCGAACCTCATTGTTCGGGTCCAGTATTTTTCTTAACTTTCCCTTGATGGGTACCAGCCGCTCCGTAAAGGAGGCGGCAGAGCCGTTGAAGTCTAGAGCTATGTGCTCCAACCTCATAGGGACCTCCTTCACTTTTTATAGAACAGGTAGCTAGCTCCCACCCTACTCCCCCAAAACTCTGTCGGCAAATGTAAAATACCGCCCACATATGAGGGCGGTATTTGTGCACGATCCGGGGAAGCTCAAAAGCACAAGAATAGCGAAGTTCGTGTTCGAGATGCGCGAGCATGGTTGCCGGGTTTACCCCCTGACCAGGAGGCGGCGCATATCGTTTTGCACACCCTAAACTTCATTCCGCAGCAGTTTCATTGTCTTACCGCGGGGAGAGGGTTGCTCCGGGCGGCTTTTGAAGGCTGTCGCACCCGGGTAAACATTGTTCTTCTTTGTGCCTACATACAGAAAGATTCGCTTCCTGCGAAGAAAGATAATGCAGGTTCAAACTCAAGTTCTGCCCACCAACTCAACCTGCGTAGTTAATTGGCAGAGGCCGCCATTCCAGTTTTTAAGAGAGTTGCGAAACTCTCTTGCTATTGGCTTCCCCGGTGTGCCCAAATTGATGTTAGCGGTTATTAGCCGAACCAGTCAAGAACAAATTTGGAACAGAAAAAGAAACGAACTCCGGGAGCAAATTTTTACCGTAGAGAAGCCGAGAGAGCGCTTCCGCCGCCACCTTAGCGCCCATAAGTGCATTGTGCGGTTTTGGTTCCTCGGGAATACCGACATAAGTCATAATTTTGGCGGAATTAAGAGCGGAACGCCTGTGTTCCTGGTCCACCGGAGGTAAAACTCCATGCGTCACCATGTGAGCATAACAAACACTATGCAAGTCAATGGTTCGGTGGGTCAGCGACCAATTGAGGTGATAGCGGAGTGCCCCCTGCCTCATAAAATCCCTGTCAAAAGACGGATTCTGACCGGCTAAAGTATGTTCCCCCGCTTCCATAGCGAAGGTTAGAAATTTTTCCGCCACTTCCCTATCCGTCATCTTTTTTGGGTCCTCTATTTCTTCACGGGTAAAACCATTCACCGCCAAAGCTTCTTCCATCACGTGCGCGCCGGGGAAAATTCTACACTCGCCGTAGAACTGCCGCTCCGGCTTTTCAAACTCCAGGGCCCCCACCGACACCATAGAGTGGAGGTGAGGTTCGGTTCCGCTGGCTTCAATATCCAGGACAATCATAGAGGCTCTAGCCCAAAGAAACTGCGTATCCGGGAATCCATCTTGTCCATAGGTCCGAAAAGTCGCGGATACTTAAAACGAAGAATATGCAGTTTCCCGTGCGCCCAGACCGAATGCAGAGACAGGAAATAAAACCCTATAGCCAAAAATAAAAAACCCTGAAGAAAAGGTAGGAAAATGCCGATTACACCGAGGGCTATAAATAGCCATCCTATGCCATCCAGAAGTATTCTTTTGCCGTATTTTTTCATAAATTATTATCAGAAATTTCTACCCCCCTATCGTTGTAAATACGCACCGGCTCTTTCTGTTCCTCCAGAGCGGACATTCTGCCAAGCGCGAAAGCCGCCGTAACGCTAAGAATTATGATTAAAGCCAGACCTGTATCCGCAAGCACAGGCGGTATCCGTCCCGCCTTGATTTCCCCGCTCCAATCGGCTAAGATGCGCACTCTGAAAATATAACACGAAATGGCCACAAAAAAGGCTGGCGGCTCAGCCAAAAACCTAAATGACTCCCTGCCCAAATACCTCGGCATTAAGCTGGGTAACGGAGAGCACGCCAATATCGGCGACATAATCGTCCGCCAGAGAGGCACTAAAATGATGCCAGGAAAAAATGTGGGTACCGGTAAAGACTACACCCTATTTGCTATGAAAGAAGGTATCGTCCACTTTAAAAATAAGCGTCATATAAACTTTGACGGCAGCACCGTCCAAAAAAAGATCGTCAACGTAGAGGAGAAATAATAAAAACGCCCGGTTTTAAAACCGGGCGTTTTTATTCGCCCTTAACCACAAGTTCAAAAGATCCCTTGTGAGATCCTATATTTACTACGATTTTATACTCCCCTATTGCCTTTATGGGTTCGGCCAGTTTGATATCGGAAGATTTTATAGATATACGAGAACTATTTTCCAGAGCTTCAGCTATATCTTCTTCCCGAACAGCCCCAAACAGATGACCTTCCGGACTGGCTTTTCTTCCGACGATAACCGACACGCCCTTTAGTTTGGATAGGGTATCTTTTGCCAGCTTCTCTTCCAGTTCGGCCTCAGACGCCTTTCTCAACTTAAAATCTTCCGCGCGTTTTATAGCCCCCGGAGTTGCCGTTTCCACCCAACCTTTAGGCAAAAGAAAATTGGATGCATAGCCGTCGGAGACATTTTTAATATCGTTTTTCTTGCCTATCCCGCTTATATCCCGCAATAGAATTACTTTCATCCCGTTAGAGATAGGACGCGGACTGTAAGTCAGATCCTATATTATTTAAACCCTTCATAAATTTGACCTTTGTGTTCATTTTTAAACAAGTGTCCGCTATCTCTAACGGGATTCATACATATATTTCTACCAGCCCCAGATAAGGGAAACAAGTGGAAGCTACGGACAGGCCAGGGTGTTGCCTTCCAGGACACAGGAGACTATCGGGTTTTTGTCTTTGGCCTTCTCCAGAAGATGTCTAATAGCACCTTCGAGCTGGGCGTCCTTGCCTCCATTTCTTATAGTCTTCAGATTTTCTTCCGTCATCTTTATTTCCAAATCTGGAGTGAGTCCGAAAGCGGATATGGAAGTCCCGGAAGGGGTCAACCAACGAGCAATTGTTACCTTCAGATAAGTATTGTCCGTAACAGAAACCAGCTCCTGAACCGAACCCTTACCAAAAGATTTTTCTCCAATAAGTACTGCCTTGCCATGGTCTCTTAGGGCTCCGGCCAAAATTTCTGAAGCCGAGGCGCTACCGCCGTTCATAAGAATTCCAAGCGTCAGGTGCTCCGTAAATACATCATACCCCTTGCTCCGGTATATCTCCGGATCCCGCTTAGAACCAAAATCCTCCCTGACTATGGGCTTACCGAGTGGTAAAAACCAGCTACCCATATCCACCGCCGCTTCTAGGTATCCTCCCGGGTTGTTACGTAAATCCAAAAGTAAAGTGCTGGCTCCGGACTCCGCGAATTCCCGTAGGGCGTTCCTGAATTCGCCGGGGCTCGGTGCGGAAAAACTGTATAGAGATATAACAAAAACTCCGTCGGAGCGTAGCTCGGTCTTGGTAGCCGGGATTACTATGGCTTCTCTTACTATAGAAATCTCCACGGATTTGGTGGAATCCTGATGAATAACATCCAGAGTAACTGTGGTGCCCGCCTTACCTCGTATTCTTTTGACCGCAGCTTCTACCGCCATTTTTAGAGAATCTTCACCGTCTATTTTTATAATCTTATCCGCCGGCAGTATTCCAGCTCTCTCCGCGGGAGAATTCTTAAGCGGAGAAATTACCGACAAGACTCCGTCCTTGGTGCCTATCTCCATACCCACTCCTTCAAAAGAGCCACTAATTTCGTCCGTAAAATTTTTAGATTCAACTGGCGGGAGAAATACAGTAAAGGGGTCGTTGTAAGAAGAAGCCAGACCTTCAATAGCGCCCCAAAGTCTCTCCTCGCCGGAGGGTGTACTGGAGCCAACGAACTTAGAATTAAGAACCCCCCAGGCCTTCCAGAACGGAGCCCACTCCGGAGCGTCGGACGGAGCTTCTTCCAATCCGGCCATAATTCCGGATACCGCGGGTATAGAATTTCTGACGCCAAGTATATAACCGCCCCCAAAGACTACCGCAAATATAAAAATCGGAACTCCGAAGCGAAGCAAGTAATAGAGAGAGAAACCTCTGCGCATATTGAGGCGAAGTATAGCCGAAAACTTGCCGGGCGGGAACGACACTAGGTGGAGAAATATTTGAGAAATGGTCCGCGTACCGTTATCATTACGGGCGAACAAGAGGATGCTCCGTACTTACCAACAAAAACAGGTTACCTGGATAGACTTGGAATCCCCCTCCGAGGCGGAAGCCCGTGCGGTTGGCGAAGAACTTCGCCTACCTGTCTCCATCATAGAACAGCTGATTCTCCCGACACCCAAACCCCGGGTGGAACTTCATTCCGAGTGTGTCTATTTGATACTTCACTTCCCCGCTCACAGAAGAGCTCATAAATCCCGCGGCATAGAAGTAGACTTTGTTATAGGCAAAGATTTCATAGTTACTTCCCATTATGAACCAGTGGAGGCACTGACCAATTTTGGAAAAATATTTGAGATGGAAGCTGTATTAAATAAGGGACAATCCCCCCACGCGGGATTTATCTTTTGCGAAATGATTTTGCGTCTATATAAAGAACTAGGGCATCAACTGGATGCCATTGAAGACACCCTCAAGCATATGGAGGGCAGAATATTCGGAGGTAGGGAAAAAGAAATGGTCGGCCAGTTGTCCCAAACCGGACGGGAACTTCTATCTTTTAAACAAACCCTCTCTCCGCACGACGATATATTGGAATCTTTCGCCGCCGCTTCCCGCTCCTTTTTCGGAATGGATTTTGAATATTATCTGACGGTCATACTTGGCCAGTACCGCCGAGTAGCTGCTTCCGTAGAAAACCTGCGGGACGCATTGGGCGAACTTCGGGAGACCAACAATGCACTTCTAGAGACCAAGCAAAACGAAATCATGCACGAGCTAACTGTTATCGCCAGCATCTTCTTGCCCCTTACCTTAATTGCTCAGATTTTCAGCATCAACGCTGGTGGTATCCCAATAGTCCACGAAAACGACGGTTTCTGGATACTGCTCGGTATCTTCATCATGGTCGGGGTTCTAACCTACGCCTTTTTCAAATACCGGAGATTGCTTTAGATTCTGTTTGACAAAAATTGTATTTAAAGTATAATTTTGAACAGCTCAGCGTGACTTAAAATTGTGCCGAGGCGCAAGAACAAGGAAGGACATTATGGGAACTCTCAACTGGGCCAAGCGCGGTCTAATTGGGGCCGCGCTTGTTGCTTCTGTTTTCGCTCTGGTGTTCGTAATCCCAGAAGTCGGAAACAAACTCTCGCAGCTTTCTAAAGAGCTTAGCGACACCAAGGTTGCCGACCTTACGGCTGGGCAATTCTTTTCCCTGCTGTTCATGGGTTTACTATTGGCAAACTTGACTGGAAGGAGGTAGATATTAATCAAGAACCGCCACCTCGACGAGACGAAAAGTCACCCCTTTCGTTTCGTACGGAGGGGCGGCTTTTCTTTTTCAATCCGATTCAGACCTTTTGATAGTTATAAAAAATCATAGAGTGTGTGCATTACAGGATTCCGTTTTTTGAGTTTCATAAATTCAATAAACCCATCCACATGAATCTTACGATATATCGTAAGATTCACTTTCCTTGAACAACCAAAATAGCCTTGCGATAACCTCCACGAGCATCTCCACATTTAGTGCGATATATAGCACTATTTACGACCTTATAACTTGAACACACTTTCCAAACATGGATGAAATTTCCTGAAAAATTAAGGGCAGTGTAATATGCATATATGCCCGACTTTTTGGCTCAGATTCTCGGCCTATTTCAGAAAGAAGATCCGTCCATAAATTTATTTAACGCCCGCACCCGTTCGGAGGAGAAGTTTATTCCCCTGGCTGAAAATAAAGTCTCTATGTACCACTGTGGACCAACCGTCTATGACGATTCCCATATCGGGAACCTGCGTTCCTATGTCTTTGCAGATATTCTTCGGCGAACCATGGAGTGGAACGGATACAAGGTTACTCAAGTAGTAAATATTACCGATGTCGGGCATTTGGGAAGCGACTCCGATGAAGGTGAGGATAAAATGACCAAAGCAGTCAAGCGTCTCGGCAAACCTTTGACTTTGGAATCTATGCGAGAAGTCGGAACTATTTATTTTGAGAAATTCCAAAAAGATTTGGAGGAAATGAATATAGAGACTCCGCAGTACTTCCCAAGAGCCAGCGACTATATAGAGGAGATGGTTCAACTTATAAAAAAATTGGAGTCCCGCGGCTACGCTTACAAGATAAGCGACGGAGTCTACTTTGATACCTCGGCTTTCGGGAGATACGGCGCGCTCCCGGGGAGCGCGCCGGGAGGCCTGCACCGAGTCGGCGAAAACCGCGAAAAGAGAAACCCCAGAGACTTCGCCCTATGGAAATTCAACCAGGATTTGGGTTGGCAGTCCCCTTGGGGCAAGGGTTTTCCGGGGTGGCATATAGAATGTTCCGCCATGGGTATGAAAATCCTCGGCGAAACCTTTGACATCCATACGGGCGGCTCCGATCTTGCTCCCATCCACCACAATAATGAAATAGCTCAGTCCGAAGCCGCAACCGGTAAACCTTTCGCCCGCTACTGGCTTCACCATGCATTTCTCAATATGGGCGGAGAGAAGATGGCCAAATCCGCAGGTCAGTTTCTGCGTCTATCTGAACTGGTAGACAAAGGTTACTCCCCTATGGATCTGCGCTACCTTTTCCTAAACGCCCACTACCGGACCCCGATAGATTTCTCCATAAAATCCCTGAACTCTGCCAAGGAGGCCCGCCGTCGCTTGGCGCAAAATATTTATGAATTGCCAAATGGCGGTGTCCCAAACAAAGAATGGCTGACCCGCTTTGAGAAAAATATAAACAACGACCTGGCTATTCCGAGCGCCTTGGCCACTTTGCATGAAATGTTAGCGAGCTCTCTCTCCCCCGCCGACAAGCGCGCCACCACAGAAAAAATGGATAAAGTGCTAGGGCTTCGTCTTATGGAAAATCCGGATGCGGATATACCGGAAGAAATTATCGCTCTGGCTAAAAAAGCCGAGTCCGCAAGAAAGAAAAAAGATTACACCACCTCTGACACTCTCCGCAAAGAAATTGAGAATAAGGGCTACTCCATAGGAAATACCTCCGAGGGACCGAAAATACGCCTTCTCTAGACCTTCCACAGCTTCCCCACATACATCTCCACTATTTCTCTATTTTCGCCTATTTCCGTAACAAAGGGTCGGGGGTAGAATAACTCTATGGTCCCGTTAGAAGTAACGGACACCAGCACACAAATGCTATTAAAGGTCATACTTAAAAATTGTATTTATAACAGTGGGGCGGATTTACAGTCCGTGTCCTACTTCTAACGGGATGGCTGTTTCCACCGATCTTCGCATCCCCCCGCAAAATGTAGACTCGGAACGCGCGCTTCTCGGAGCGGTTATGCTTCGCCCGGAAGCCATGCACGAAATTATTGATGTCATGGGCGCGACCGCTTTTTACATGGAAAGGCACCGCCTCATCTTTGAAACGATGTTGGAGTTATTTTCCAAAAATAATCCCATAGATCTGCTATCCCTCTCCTCGCGCTTGCGCGAGAAAAATCTCTTGGAACAAATCGGCGGGGCTTCTTATCTTTCAGAATTAGTTGGGCTGGTGCCTTCCGCCAGTAACGCCCGCCACTACGCGGAATTGGTTTCTCGTGCCTACACTCTTCGCCAACTTATTGAAGCGGCGGAACAAATTAGGGAAATGGGGTTTGACCAATCCCACGGTGATATTGAAGAAGCCTTGGACCAGGCCGAGCAAAAGGTTTATGAAATCGGCAAATTCGGAACCACGCGCAATATGCATGAGCTGAAAGAGCTCCTCGGTGACGCTTGGGAGAGGATAGCTCACCTAAATAACGCCAAAGACGAGCTCCGCGGCATAAGAACCGGCTTTCATGACTTGGACAACAAGCTGGCCGGACTTCAAAAATCTGACCTGATAATTATTGCGGCCCGCCCATCTGTCGGTAAATCCGCCCTGGCTCTGGACATCGCCCGCCAAACCGCCACCAAACACGGCAACTCTGTCTGTTTCTTCTCCTTAGAAATGAGCTCCCAGCAGTTGGTAGACCGCATGCTAGCCGCGGAAGCCAGAGTTAATTCTTGGCGTCTGCGAACCGGACGCATTACCGGAGAGCAGGAATTTAAATATGTGCGCGACGCACTAGATCGCCTATCTGTAGCCCCTATATACATAGACGATGGTCCCGGTAATAATATTCTCAAAATGCGTGCCGTCGCCCGTCGTCTAAAGCGCGAGAAAGATTTAAAACTGATAATTGTGGACTACTTACAGCTCATGACACCGATACACACCCGCACTTCGGATTCTGCGGTTCAACAGGTCACCGAGCTCTCCCGCTCTCTTAAACACCTGGCTCGTGAGCTGGATCTGCCGGTCATAGCTCTCTCCCAGCTCTCTAGGGCGGTGGAACAACGCGGTGGCAAGCCCCGTCTATCGGACCTGCGTGATTCTGGCTCCATTGAACAGGATGCGGATGTGGTTATGTTCCTTCACCGTGGTGACAAAGAAAAAGAGGATAAAAACCAGAGCCGGGTAGCTATGACCGAAATCCTTATAGAAAAGCACCGCAATGGTCCGACCGGTATGGTGGAACTTATGTTTGATAGCGAGAAAGCCACCTTCCTACCCGTGGATAAATCTCACTTCGGCCCGTTTAAAGAAAGTGGAGCAACCGGTGAGGCTCCTGTAGCTTTCTAAATATATGGAAGCCGTAGACAGATTAGCGGAACTTTTCCGCAGATTCCCAGGCATAGGTCCCCGCCAAGCCAAAAGATTTGTATATTTTTTATTGACTGAAAAAGCAACTTATTCCGAGGAGTTAGCTAAAAGTATAACTTCTCTCAAAGACTCGGTACGGGAATGTCCCGACTGTCATCGTTTCTTCGCATCCAGAGCTGACAGTAAAGACGGTAAATGTTCCGTTTGTAAAAGCTCTGGCCGTGACCATTCCTTGCTTTTGGTTGTAGAAAAGGACGCGGATTTGGAAGCTATGGAGAAAAGCAAAAGTTATAACGGTCTGTACTTTGTCTTGGGTGGCACTTCCCCACTTATGGAAGAAAAAAAAGAGGGTGAGAGCGGCGGCCGCATCCGTACTAAAGAATTAGTGGGCAGAGTATCCATGGAAAAAGATTTATCCGAAGTAATTCTGGCCTTCTCTATAACCACGGAGGGAGAACATACTGCGGAAAATATAGAATCCATGCTTCGCCCCATATCTGTCAAAAATAAGTTTAAAATCACCGTTCTTGGCCGCGGCCTATCCACCGGTTCGGAGCTGGAGTATTCCGATTCCGACACCTTAAAAAGTGCCCTTAGAAATCGGGTTTGACAGGTATATTTTATTGTTTTAATGTAGAGAAAGTCATCGAGACATCTAAAAGGACCCTACCCTATGAGTAAAATTGAAGCTCAACTTTTAAAGTTCGAGAAGTGTCTCGAACTTGTCGCCCCCTACGCCAAGTACGCTTTGGCAGCCAACTTAGTCGTGGTCGGGGCCCTCATCACACTGATGGTCGTGGGTGGTTCCAATATGACCATCTTCGACATCCCCAAGGTGTTCTAAGATTCACCGCCCTAACGGAAGCCGCACCGGCTCTCGTCCGGGCGGTTTTCGTTTTTGTGTTATTACAACAACAACGTAACAATTCTTAATGTTCACTATGATATATCATAGTGAAAATCGTCCTCTAAAATCCGTAACTTTTATTTGAGAGACTCTATCTTTACCTGAAAGTATGGCTGGCGGTGTCCACGCTTTTTGTAGTAACGGCTTTTGGCTTTGTATTTAACGACCACAACCTTTTTGGCACGATCGCTTTTAAGGAGAGTGGCTTCCGCTTTGGCGCCAGTTATATATGGAGCCCCAACCTTGGTGGCCTTGCCATCATCCGTAAGTAAAACCTTATCAAAAACTAATTTTCCGCCCTCTTTATGCTCACCAAGAATCTTTTCTATACGCAAAGTATCCCCCGCTTTTACGAGATATTGTTTGCCACCGGTCTCAATGACTGCGAATTCCATAGTTGGAGCATCCTACTAGAAACGGCCTATAAATCAAGCTTTTTAAGCTACCAGTTGACAACTATTATCAAATAGTGTATAATTACAGACGAAAGGAGAACCTTAATGACATTGACCTTAGTTGGTTCGGTACTGCTCTGCCTTTCCTTAATGATGATCTTCGCTGGTTTCCCGAAGCAGATCTGGAACCAGTACAAAACCCAAGCCTGCGGGATAAGCCTCGTTGTGGTGATTCCCGCCCTTGGAGTCTTCGTAACTAGGGCCGTTTATGTCGGCATCAAGGACCAAGATTGGTTCATCATGATACCCGACGTCTTCGGTGCCGTATTTTCTTTCGTCCTTTTGTTGCAGTACCTCAAGTATCGCAACAAACCTCCCGTGTCCAAGTAAGGACTCGGGAGGTTTTGCATTTTATTATTCTCCTTCTTTGTCTGGACCATCTATTAGAGCCGTTTCCAATTCCGGCGAAGTGCCGGTAATACGCAAAATGTCTTTATCTACCTTCTTTAGCTCCTTACCGCTCGCGTTAAAATGATTCACCACCGTACCCAGCGAATTACCCAGTTTCCCGTGATATTCCTCGTAAGATCTCAGGTGCTTGCCGAGTTCTCCGACATTTTTAATGATAGTTTTCGCCTGATCTTCAATTTGGAGAGCCCGAAGACCTTGGACCACAGTCTGCAGGTAGGCCAAGAAAGATGTGGGGGAAACAATAATCACGTGGTCTTTGCCGGCGGCTTTTTGTATCAGATTATTATCCCCGTCAGAGGAGCCTCCAACCTTATTCACCAGCAAGTCATAGTAGATGGCCTCATGTGGAATAAACATGAAGGCAAAATCTGTGGTCCCCTGTTCCGGCTGAATATATTTAGCGGTTTCCTGAATTCGTAGTTTCAGGTCGTTCACAAAAAGCTTCTCCAGGCGTTCTTTTTCTGCCGGCTCACGCGCTTCCGCCATACGGTTATAGTTCTCCAAGGAAAACTTAGAGTCTATAGGAATAATTTTTTCTTTTACAAAAACAGCCGCGTCTACAATTGTTCCATTTGGAAAGGCGTACTGTAACTTGAAATTTTCTGGGGCTAGTGTGTTTTCTAGCAAAGTACCGAGAAAATATTCCCCCAATATACCCCTCTGTTTCGGGTTCTTGAGAATGTCCTGAAGGTTCTTAAGTTGGTCTGCGAAAGAGACGACCTGACGGCCGGTTTCTTTTACGGAAGTAAGTTCCTGTGTGATTTCTTTAATAAGTTTTTGAGATTCCTTGAACTGGTTCTGTAGCGATTCCGCCACCGACTTATTACCCTCTCCGAGCTTCTGATCCACGGTTCCCCGAAGGGCCTCCATCTGCTTAAGAAGCATATCCATCCCTTCTCCCCCACCCTCTTTTTTGCGCGTCAGAGAGTAAACCAAAAAAGCCACCGCGCCTATAGCTAGGAGTAAAAGAATCGCCAAAAGTATTTCCGTTCCGCTCATAAGCACATTCTATCACGCCCGCCCCGCTCTAGGTCGCGACCTAGAGCGGGGCGTGATAAAATGCCCTTATGATTCAGGACACTATCAGAAAACAATTGCCGGAGGCTATGAAGGCAAGGGAAACATTGCGGGTGGAAGTCCTCCGAGGCATTTCTGCGGCTTTCGTTAATGAACAGGTGACCAAGGGTAAAAAACCAGACGAACCCATTGCTGATGAAGACGCCCTTACAGTAGTTAAGCGCCTAGTCAAACAAAGGAGGGACTCTATCGAACAATTTCGTAAAGGAAACCGAGAAGACTTAGCGACTAAAGAAGAATCGGAAATGAAAATATTAGAAGCCTATCTGCCAGCCACCCTCTCTCGAGACGCCATAAAGCCGGTAGCCGAAGCCCTAAAGGCCAAGCTAGGAGTTACTGACAAAACTAAGTCCGGAATTCTTGTGGGCGCTGTTTTGAAAGAATTAAAGGGGGTTGCCGACGGAGGCGATGTAAAAGCGGTTGTGGACAGTCTATTTGCTTGATTTTTACACTTATTGGTGGTATAATACACCTAGATATAAACCCCTAACTCTTAGGAGGTGGATGTGCAGCCCGCAAAGATAGTTGTTGCCTCCGTTCCGCCCCTAAAAGATTTGGTGGACGAGGTCGCTTACAGGAAGCGTGTTCGTAATGCGCCCGGTGGAATGATTCCACATATATGCCGGGGAGTGCTGCGAGAAAATGGCTTCCCCGAAAATGACATGGAGTTTTATGTAAAAGAACTCCATAAGCTTGTCAGTTATCGTGGCGGCAAAAAGAAAAAAAACCCAAGAGCGAAACAGGGTAAATTGGGCTTAAGGAAAAAAATAAACAAGACCCCAACCCTGGAAGAGCTGGAGGTTCACTGGGCGAAAAGCGATGCTGGTCGTTGGTAGGGCGGGAGCAATTTGGCTCCCGTCTTTTCATTTTTATAAGCAAAGAAAACTAATATCGCTCTAAATTAAACACTAAAACATTATATATAATGTTTTAGTGTTTAATTTTGCTTTTCTTCCCCGCGTGGAGTTCGTACATTTTCCGGTACTTACCGCCCGCAATTTTCATCAATTGGTTATGACTCCCCTCTTCCACAATTTTTCCTCTCTCTAAATATAAAATTCTGTCCGCTCGACGAACCGTAGAAAGCCGGTGAGCAATAATAAAAGTAGTGCGCCCTTTCATCAGTTCTTCCAAGGAGTCGGTAATGTATTTCTCCGTCTCCGCATCCAGAGCGGAAGTCGGCTCATCTAATATAAGAATGCTCGGGTCGCGGAGTATGGCCCTCGCAATGGCTACTCGCTGTTTCTGGCCTACGGAGAGCTTTACGCCCCTATGCCCAACTTCTTGCTCGTATTTGAGCGGGAACTTGTCTACAAACTCGTCTACATGAGCTTTTTTGGCAGCTTCCGCTATTTCGGAATCCGTAGCGTCAAACGAACCGTAGGCAATATTGGCGCGTATAGTGTCGTTAAAGAGAGCTACTTCCTGCGGTACCGCGGCTATGCGGGAGCGCAAAGATTTTAAGTTCAAGCGGCTGGTTGGTACTCCGTCAAACAAAACCTCTCCCTTGGTCGGTTCGTAGTAGCCGGAAAGTAAATCTATGAGCGTAGACTTGCCTGCTCCGGTTCTGCCCACAAGTGCCACCACCTCCCCGTGCGCTACCTTAAAAGAAACCCCCTTGAGTATCCCTGGTTCGTCTTCCTTGTACTTAAAAAATACATTTCCGAATTCAATGTCCGGATTATCTGCGACATCGATTCCATCCGGCCGAGTGTAAGGTTCCGGAGGCAGAGAAAGTATCTTATCCGCCCTCTCCACCGTAGACAGAACATTTTCCACCGTGGCCCAATTGCGCCCAAGGTAGGAAAAGGGTCCGAAGACCATGGCCGCGTATCCATTGAAAGCCACTAGTCCTCCTATAGTTAGCTCCCCTCTGGCTATGAAATACACGGAAAATAGAAAAATGAGCGCTCTGGTCGTGGTCACAATCACATTCTGCAGATAACTAACATTCATCCAGATAGCTTCTACTTTGATCCAGGACTCGGCGGCTATATCAATATATTTATGTAAAATATTTTTTCTCTCCTCTACTTCACTACCGGCCTGCTTCACCGCAAAAACATTGGAGTTTATATTGTGGGCATAGCCGGAAGCCTTGCTCCAAAGAGTGTTGCCTTCGCTCGTAGCCTCGGCAAGAGGACGAACCATGCGTAACAAAAGAAGACAATAAAGCACTATGCCAAGAAGCATGATGGAGGAAAGCGCTATGTTCAGATAAAAAACTATCAAAAGCCCGACTAGGATGGAAAGAAACTGCGGTGTGAGACGGATAACTACCTGCTCCATAAAGTTAGATAGGTTCATAGCCGCCTTCCACATAATCTCCGTGACCTCCCCCGGTTTATTGTTCTTATGGAAAGAAAGTGGGAGTCGAAGAAGATAAGCTACCCCCTCGGCATTCCTTTCTCCGTGAAGCAGGGTTCCCAAGCGAGAGGATCTTTTATTCATGGTCCAATCCATAAAATCAGAAAGAATTTGGACCGCCAGAAAAATAAATACGAAAACAAGCCACTCCGGTAACTCCGTACCGAAAACTAGCAGAGATTTCATGGAAATAACCCCATCCAGAAACTTACCGACCACATACGGAATTAGGCCACCAGAAATAGCCGAAACTACTCCAAGACCGGAAAGCCCGATAAGCTCGCTTCTATAAGGAGCGAGATACTTGGCTATAAGCCGAAACCGCGGCAGCCAAAGGCTGCCGCTATGTGCGACCTGCTCAACCATAGACAAAGACTATACAACTATTCCGTAGGAAATCCAAAAACGACCGCACCCGCGTTCCTCAGGAACGCGGGTGCGGTTTCCGGCTAAGTCGTACGGAGAAGATTACGAGTGTGGTTACCTCAGCTTTTCCCAAGTGCTCCCGCCGTCCAAACTCCTGTAAAGAGAGTTCCGATCGGTTAGCGCGTACACTTTTTCCGACACGGCTGGACTGAAGGCAAGGTAGAGAATGGTCCCACTGAAATTCTCCTCCACTTTTTTCCAGGTCACTCCCCCGTCAGAGCTTACGCCCAAACCCCCGAGCTTCGTGGAGAAAGCCAGAGCCGATTTTGAGTTGTGTGGATTGAGCGCAAAGACTGTTACCACTCCACCTTCAAGCTCCGAAGATAAGCTCCGCCAAGAGTCGCCTCCGTCCTGGCTTACCTTGAGGCCACTCTCTGTAGCGGCATAGAGAGTATCCGCCTCTTTAGGATCCGTAGTAAGCGAAATGGGAGACACTTTACCCAGTGCATACTCCCAAGAAGCCCCTCCATCGGAACTCCTCTGCAGCCTCCCGCCGTAGAAGCCGTATACTCTCTCTGGATCAGTCCACCCTATCGCCATGGCGTGAAAATCTGCCGGGCCACCGAGCCCGTTTGAAACTTTCCGCCAAGTCATTCCTCCGTCCATAGTTTTCTGAAAACCGATGTTCCCTCCGTAGGCGGGGTGGCCCCTACTAAAGAAAACGCCAGCCTCCTTCGGATGAGCGGAGAAGCCCATGAGATCGTCCTGATTTTTGCCTACACGATACAAGTCCTTTTCCTCTTGGAGAAGATAGAGGCCTTCGTGGGTCGCGATGTAGAGCCTATCTTTATCCAGAATATCTGCCGCCATACCGTGCGCGTGACGGAAGCCCTCTACCGGCGTAAGCGTCTCTCCGACAGAATTCCCTGTCCCTGCCCGCAAGCCAAAGTACAGAAGTCCGAGGAAAAGGAGCAGTGCTCCCCCTATAGCCAAATATTTTAGGTTCATGGCCTTGATTACTTACCGAACCAGCTCTTCCGCCATTCCTGCATCATCTTTATCTCCCCAGTTTGGGCGGAGATGATGTCTTGTCCAAGTTTTTGGAGCTCTGGACGCTTGGTGCCAGAGAGAAGCGCCTTGGCCATATCTACCGCCCCTTCGTGATGAATTATCATGCCGTCAAGAAAGATAAGATCTAATGCATCTCCGGTTTTGCCTTCTAGTCCCATCATCATTCCCCTCATAGCGCCGTGCATACCGGAAGCCATCATGGAGGCGGAAGATTGGTAGGAAGACGGATAGTAAAGAGCCCGGCTGGAGCCGGCAAAGTAGCCAAGAAGAAGCCCGAGTATGAGGGTCAGGATACCAATAACTAAAACATTATTTTTATTTTCCATTAATTTGCCGCTAAGTTAGTAAATCCGACAGCGACAAATTACGGCGCGCGGGGGCTTATGGCGCTGGAGAGATATAGACGCCGGAAACCCCATGGGTTTAAGAAAAATTCAAATCCAATCCGGAAGTTCTTCGGCGGAGATAGATTCGGCGGCGTAAAAATAAGCGCCAGCAACGCAGAGAAAACTATAAGTAATAAAAGAAATAAGGAATTCGGAGATAAAGAAGCGAAGTAGGTCTGCCAAGAGTAGATATGTTCCAAAATATTCGTCTGACAAAGTGCCGTCTCTCCCGCCATAAAAGGACACTGCTCACCCATACCAGCGTGGTCGGTAAAAG
>JBBTXX010000048.1:0-4529 GCA_038062065.1 Patescibacteria group bacterium | reverse complement strand
GGCTATGTGGCTGGAAATCACGTTTGATACAATACCCTCGTGCAGAAAATTACCTTACATAACAATAGAGATAATTTAATGGAAAAATTAGAAAAAGAAGGGTTTAAGTATGTTTTTGAGTGGACGGACGCCCCAGGAACAGAATATCCGTCTCACTCTCACAAAGATAAGGTTTCAATCTATGTTGTTAGTGGCTCAATAGACTTTAATGTCGAAGGCAATAAAATAACTGTTGATAAAGGAAGTCGTTTTAATGTACCTCCGGGCAAAGAACATACGGCCAAGGTCGGTGCGTACGGGTGTTCGTTTGTGGTTGGCGAAATGATTAAAGGAGATTCCTAAATAGGTGAGCGAGCGCAAATATAAATTTAAGTCTGTGGTCTGCCTATATCCGGGAATGGCCGGCTGGCATTTCATCTACCTGCCCAAAAAAGAGTCCAGGGAAATCAAAGAAAGATTCGGCAAGAACGCCCGCGGTTGGGGCTCTCTCCCGGTTATGGTCAATGTTGGCAAGACCAGCTGGAAAACTTCCATTTTCCCGGATAAAAAATCTGAAACCTATCTCCTACCCCTTAAAAAAGAAGTACGAGTAAAGGAAGGGATGTTTGATAAAGATATAAAAGTTTTTACTCTCCAGATAAGAGCTTAGTCTTATATATTAGCCAAACATAATGAGCAAATTAAAAATAAATATTTTTAATAAAACCCACGCACTCTAAGCGCGTGGGTTTTATTTTTGTTAGTATCGGCTCATGAATAGAACCTACGGTGTAGTCCTTATACTACTTTCCTCATTGTTGTTTGGTAGCTACGGTGTGTGGACTAAATTAATAGGCGACGATATGGGGATATTTTTTCAAGGCTGGAGCCGGGGGCTCATTATTGCCTTAGTCTTTTTTCCACTCCTATATCTCAAAAAACTTATTGTGCCTATCAGAAAAAAGACTGGCTATGGCTAGCTATCTTCCTGGTCTTCACCTCCTTAACCCAAGCCCCTCTCTTCTACGCCTTTACTCATATGGACATCGGTTCCGCCACCCTACTTTTCTCGGTGAGCATGTTGCTTACCATGTACCTGGTTGGTTTTTTCTTCCTCAATGAGAAAATGTCCTTAGTAAAAATTGCTTCATTCCTTACAGCCTGTGTCGGTATGTATATGATATTTTCATTTTCTCTTTTGACTTTTACTATCTTGGCTGCGCTTATGGCGATACTAAATGGTGTAGCAAGTGGAGGCGAAATATCTTTCTCTAAAAAACTTTCCAGTTATTCTACTCTCTACATCACCTGGTTAAGCTGGATAGCTATAACACTTACAAATGCCCCCATATCAGTACTACTTGGAGAAACACAGATGTTCCCATCTTTTGATTTAGTTTGGATCTGGCAGCTTGGCTACACCGCAGCAAGTATGCTCGCTTTTTGGCTTATAATTGAGGGCCTAAAGTATGTTGAAGCTGGTGTTGGAGGTCTTATTGGGTTATTAGAAATTGTGTTCAGTGTAATTTTCGGTATTGTGCTTTTCAATGAAGAGATCACCGCAAATGTCTTTATCGGTGCCGTTCTAATTCTAACGGCCGCCGCACTACCTCACATCCAAGATATTTATTCTAGAAGAAAGTTTTTAGTAAATAGCTCCGTCTAGAAACTCAGGGATTTCAAAAAAAACACTATAACATTATATATAATGTTATAGTGTTTTTGTTTTCAGGGCCAGCTTAAAATCCTAGTGACTTTAGAAAGCTGGCTAACTCCTCCCCTTTTAGTTCTCTGTGCCCGCCGGGCTTAATATTTTCTAATCTTATATTCATAACCCTGCGACGCTCCAAATCGGAAACCACACAACCAAGGGCCGCGCACATACGGCGAATCTGATGCTTTTTGCCTTCGGTCAAAACTATGGAAAATTTATGCTCGCCCAAGACCTGAACTTTGCAGGGCTTGGTCATATAACCTTCAATATCCACCCCTCTCTCCATCCTCTCCTTAAAATTGAAAGTGAGAGGCTCCTTGGTTGTGACTACATACTCTTTCTCGTGGCTATAATCAGGGTTCAAAAGCTTATCCGTAATACGCCCGTCGTCAGTCAAAATAATTAAGCCATGAGAATCCTTATCCAACCGGCCTATTGGAAACACGCCCTTGATGGGAAAAATTTCTTGAATATCCTCCTCGCCTTCTCCGGCAGAGTGGGTAATAACTCCGCGTGGTTTGTTGTAAGCAAAATACCTATACTTCTTTAGTCTAAAGCGAATTTCTACTTTATCACCCTCCAAAACCTTATCTCCTAGAGCTGCGACCTTGCCGTTTATAAGAACCTTGCCTTTGGCCACCATCTCATCTCCTTCTCTCCTTGTAGAATATTTCTTCCAAGCCAGATACTTGTTTATACGCATGGGGTAAGTAGGCACAATAAGCCCTCCTTCTTTTTTCTTATGTCGCTTAGACCCTGAGTCTGTAGACCCGTTGAGGGGCGGTTTTCTCCTAAATGGCTTCATCGGTACCTACTTATAGCAGAAGCGTTGTCTAAATGGAATTTTCGTGGTAATGTCTAACCCATCAGCCCTTCGGGCTTTTTGTTTTATGGATCCCGTTAGAAGTCCGCAGAAATACCTGATTCTAACTGGAAAATTTGTGCTCGCGTTTTTAAATCAGAAGAAACCCAAACTACACAACTATGAAGACTTCTAACGGGATGGATATACGCAACACCCCATTAGAAACGCTAGGATGCGTTCTAACGGGGCAGGTCGCTCAACAATAAAATGGATATTAGAAACATCGCCATTATTGCCCATGTGGATCATGGGAAAACCACGCTAACCGATGCGCTTCTTAAGCAATCCGGCGTGGGTGAAGAAGGTGTGTCTATGGACTCCGACGATATAGAGAAGGAGAGAAGTATTACCATTTACGCCAAGAACGCCTCCATCCCCTACCGCGACACCAAAATCAATATTGTAGATACTCCCGGCCACGCGGATTTCGGTTCCGAGGTGGAGCGAGTTTTGCGTTCTATTGATTCCGTACTCCTCGTCGTAGACGCACAAGAAGGGCCAATGCCCCAAACTCGCTTCGTACTAAAAAAGTCTCTAGAACTTGGCCTCAAACCGATTGTAGTCATCAATAAAATAGATAAACCAGCCGCTGATCCAGAGGCCTGCGAAGAGGGTGTCTTGGAGCTGTTTCTTGAGCTTGGAGCGACGGACGAGCAGTCTAGCTTCCCGGTCGTTTACGCTATTGGTAGGCAAGGCATTGCTAAAAAGAACCTCGCGGACGAATCTAAAGACTTAACTCCCCTTCTTGAAACAATTTTGGAAAAAGTAGATCCCGCCTCATCTGCCGAACAATTAAGTAAGACTCTCCGGTCCCAACCGTTCAATCTTGGCTATGATAACTTTCTCGGACGACTGGCTATCGCCCGTATTTATGAAGGAACAATCAAAACCGGACAAACTGTTTATGTAAAAAATTCCAGTAAAGAAACTCGTACTGGTAAAATTACCAAACTCTTTTCTTTTAAGGGCCTGCAAAGAGTGGAGGTGGGAGAAGCTGTAGCTGGAGACATCGTCCTCATTGCCGGGCTATCGGATATAGAAATCGGGGAAACTATTGCAGAAAATCCGGATACAGAAACGCTTCCCATGATTGCTGTGGATGAGCCGACCATATCTCTAAATTTCTTGCCGAATACATCCCCCTTCGTCGGACGTGAAGGAAAATTAGTGACAACCCGCCAAATACGCGAACGCCTGGAGAAAGAACTACAGATAAATGTTGGCCTGCGGGTAGATTTTTCTTCTGCTGACACCTTCAAGGTTTCCGGACGCGGAGAACTTCACATAGCCATTCTTCTGGAACATATGAGAAGAGAGGGCTACGAAATGCAGGTTTCCCAGCCACAGGTTATTTTCCATGAAGAAAATGGAGTAAAAATGGAACCCTACGAGGAAATAGTTATAGACATTCCGGCCATTTACCAAGGAGCTATTATAGAAAGGCTCGGCAAAAGAAAAATTGTTCTCAAAGATATGAAGACCCACGCTAATTCCGTGCGCCTGATATTTGAAGGTCCGACTAGGGGTCTACTCGGCTACAGAAACCAATTTATTTTGGACACTAAAGGAGAGGGTATTATTTCTTCCAGATTCGTGGAATTCCGCTCTTACGCCGGAGATATAGAAAAAAGAGAAGTTGGTTCCATGATTTCTATGATTGCCGGTAAGGCCGTGGGTTACGCACTTTGGAATCTCCAAGAGCGTGGGGTTCTCTATGTAGGGCCAGGCACAGAAGTATATGAAGGTATGGTGCTCGGCAATTCTTCCAAAGGTGAGGAAATGTTTGTGAACCCAACCAAGGGAAAACAGCTGACCAATATGCGCGCTTCCGGTTCGGACGAGGCCATACGGCTAACCCCACCTTACGAACTAACAATTGAACGCGGGTTGGAAGTAATGAGCGGAGACGAATATATGGAAATTACTCCAGGGTCTGTACGCCTGCGCAAACAAGAATTGACCAAGAACATG
>JBBTXX010000047.1:17437-18526 GCA_038062065.1 Patescibacteria group bacterium | reverse complement strand
TTCTTTTTGTATTTGACTTTAGAACAAAAGAGGAGTAGTATTCTCATGTGCCCGCGGGGGCTTTTTTGTTAACGCTTATGAAAATATTTGATTATCTATCCGAAACTAGAGGCGAACTGCGTCATGTATCCTGGCCGACCAGACAGCAACTTTTGGCCTACACGATTCTGGTCGTGACTTTGTCTGCTTTAACCGCGGGATTGCTTGGCGGTTTTGACTATCTTTTTACTACCGGGCTTAAACTAATTCTCCTTTAAGATTAAATTCTATGGCTGATATTTTAGGAACCGATTCTCCGGAAAATAAAATCCAAACCGGGGAGAGGCATTGGTACGCCATTCATACCTACGCTGGTTACGAGAATGCGGTGGTCAGGAATCTTAAACAACGCATTGAGTCACTAAATATGACCGACAGAATTTTCAATGTGGTGGTACCAACCGAAAAGAAAATAAAAGTTAAGGGGGGTAAGCGTGTGGAAGAAGAAGAGAAAGTTTACCCCGGCTATGTGCTGGTGGATATGATGGTGACTGAAGAATCTTGGTATGTGGTCAGAAACACTCCCCGGGTTACCGGCTTCGTTGGCTCCGGTGTGACTCCGGTACCGCTAACACAAGCAGAAGTGGATTCTTTGTTTTCCAGAATGGAAACTGGAGTGGTTAAGCATGCTATCAACCTAGACATCAATGACGCCATTGTCATTATGGATGGGCCTTTTAAGGAGCTGGAAGGCAAGATTTCCGAGGTAGACGAGGAAAGAGGTAAGGTCAAGGTTCTGGTTTCCATGTTCGGCAGAGAAACTCCGGTAGAATTGGATTTTCTTCAGGTTCGGCGCATTTAGTTGCTTATATAATATTTTTACCCTAGACTCTCCAAACTCATGGCCAAGAAAGTAACCAAAAAAATAAAGCTCCAAATTCCAGCAGGCAAGGCTACTCCAGCTCCGCCCGTGGGTACGGCGCTTGGCCCGGCAGGAGTTAACATCGGAGATTTTGTAACCAAGTTCAATGCGGCTACAGCCAAGATGGCCGGGGACATAATTCCTGTAGAACTTTCTGTTTACGAAGACCGCTCCTACGATTTTATTTT
>JBBTXX010000047.1:0-17337 GCA_038062065.1 Patescibacteria group bacterium | reverse complement strand
AATTAGGCTAGAAAATAATTTCACCCCGCAGCATCCTGCTGCGGGGTGAGTCAGTTCAAGAAATCTTTAATTCCATGGCGGAAGCAAATTCTCGCCATTCTCGAGGCTGAAGACCACTCGTTTCGGCGGTCACTCGTTCGCCACTGATGAATCGTTTTACGATTGAAAGCTGAGTTGCGGAAAGTGTGTGCGCACCTAGACGGTATTCGCGGAATGCTCCAGCGGCGTACGGCACCCACAGATCCATGATCTCGAGCATTTTCTCTGCATATACCCGGATTTCCATTTGAGCGTGAGCGTCGGCCCTTAGCCCAAGGAAGTGCATCAGGTTATACAGATCGATTTTCCAGTACCACTGGGTGTAGTAGTTGAGGGTCAGGTTCATCCTTGCTAGCTCGCGTGCCAGCATCGGTTTTTCCTCGTGTCGTGGTTTCCCTGTGCCGTCATCATTCAGAAGCTCTGTGTATCCATCATAGGCTCGAGAGGCGTCGGTCTTTAGTAGGTCAAGAACGACAGCCGCTTCTTCCTGGTTTAGGGTATTCCCACGCCCCTGTCGATTGCTGGTGGACTGAACCGCCAAGTTCTCGGGTTCTGGGAGGTAGAATTCTTTATCGAGAACGGAATATCGTGCCGAATACTCATTGACGTTGGCGGTGCGATGTCTGATCCACTGTCGCGCCACGAAAATTGGTAGCTTGACGTGGTATTTGATTTCGCACATTTCAAAGGGGGTCGAGTGACGATGTCGCATCAGGTAGTTTATGAGCCCGCGATCTTCACTCACCTTTTTGGTACCACTTCCGTAGGAAACTCGCGCGGCTTGAACGATGGCTGCGTCGTCACCCATGTAGTCAACGACACGAATGAAACCATGATCGAGCATTTTGAAAGGTGCGTAGAGAATCTCTTCGAGCTTAGGGACAGTTGGTCGTAGCGTGCTCGACTTCTTCATACGAGTCAGCTCGATTTCTCGAGTTTGGTCGGTATTTATGGGCATGTTTGACTCCCTTACAATACTTGTTTTGTCTTTATCAACCCTACATCCTGCTCTACCTTAGTCAACCTAGCGTTTTATTCCCTATGTGGTAATAAAACACATAGTTAGGACATTTACTTAGAATTTAAAGAAAGGATGTGCGCAATGCGCAAGACCGGGGTTCTACCCATGCAAATGCTTCGGCGGTTACTTCCGAAGTATATTCACGGAATTAATGCGAATAGTCTGAACCCAGCTTCCATAGACTTACCTCTAGCCGAAGAAGCCTACAGGCTGGAAACCATTTTCCTGCCCCGGCCGGGCGAAAGAGTCAGGGACTTGATAAAAGAAGTCGGTGGTGTTCGCCACGACCTTAAGAACCACCTCGAGGTCGGGGTCCCTTACCTCGTGCGATTGGCCGGCTCCTTTCGTCTTCCGCGGATGGTTTACGGGTATCTCAATCCCAAATCTTCGACCGGGCGTATCAACCTGCTATGTAGGGTGGTGGCGGACGGGGTGGAGATGTACGACGCTCTGATTCCGGAAGGCTGGAAAGGCGAGACCTGGGTCCTTGCCATAGCGGGAAGTTTTCCAGTACTTTTGTCTCCGGGTAACGCAGTGTCACAATTGCGACTTTTCGATGACAAGAGCTTTTTGACTCCTCTCGAACTCAATTTGGCCGTTGAAGAAGGAGGGCTGATCTTCCGCGCTAACGGGGTTTGTATGCACGGAAAAGATTTACGCCGCCACGACGACTCCTTTCTCCTCACTCTGCGGGTTCGGGACGATCAAACTGGGTTCGAATGTCGCGGGGTCAAGCGCATTCTGGATTTCAGTAAGATTGGCCAATACCGGGGGCGAGATTTCTTCACCTTGCCGGAAGTTCGGGGCGACGGCGTAGTGCTTCGTAGAGGGAATTTCTACATTCTCTCGACGGATGAGAGGGTTATGGTCCCTCCGGGACTTTCTGCGGAGCTGCGTGCGATTGATCCTCGCTTCGGTGAGTTTCGCTCCCACGCCGCTGGCTACATCGACCCGGGTTGGGGTTTCGGCAAAAATGGCGAAAAGCGCGGCCGACCCATTACCCTTGAAGTGACGCCACACGAAGACATGTTTGTACGTCACGGTCAGGTGGTAGCGCGTATTCGCTACGAGTGGATGCAAGAAGTGCCGGAAGTCATCTACGACGCGGCTCGCTCCAACTACACCAAACAAGCCGGTCCCAAGCTCTCTAAACATTTTGGCGGTTGGTAACTTGTTAAATTCACCGCGCGGCGCGTAAAGCGCCGCGCGGGTTTTCTTTTCTTATATATAGGTGTAAGGTTCCCAAAGTTACTTAGAACTTCCAAATCCAAAACAGAGAGGTTTGAAATGGTTAAGGGTATATACATTGGCCTCGACGGCATTGACGGAGCTGGCAAGACCAGTCTCAAAAAATCTCTCCCTAAGATTTTGTATGGCCGAGAGGTGGTGGTTACTCATCAGCCGGGCGGAACCCCGCTCGCAGATCTTATACGCGTGCCGATTCTATCCAAGGAGGCGAAAAGAAGCGATCCTTTAACACAAATGCTTCTGCATTTTGCCGCGCGGCATGAGAACATTGAAGACGTGGTCAAGCCGGCTCTGGCGCGTGGCGCCATCGTCATATCGGATCGAACGGAAGCGGCCACTTACGCATACCAACTTCACGGACAGCTCGCAGAAGTTGAATGGGGTACAAAGAAACGCGAGCAACTGGTGGAACTGTTCCACGAACTTTCGATTATGGTGCTCGGGGACTGTTGTCCCGACGCCTACTTTTACCTCGATATAAGTCCTGCGGAAGGCAAGAGGCGTAAAATGCTCGCCGCCGGAGAGGAACCACCAAATCATTTCGATGAGCGAGATTTCACTTTTCACGAACGCTTGCGTGATGGTTACCGTGAATACGGGAGTCATGTACGCAAAACTGGTCGCCAATTTTTTGTTATCAATGCAATGTATACCGAATCGGAAGTGCGAACCGACTTCCACGCCAAACTTAGGAATCTTTTGGTTAGTGATCTAGGTATTGGTATCTAAGTCTCCAAGCGTCGGCGGGGTAACCCTGCCGACGCTTCTTATTTTATTACTCGCGGTACAATATATATGTGATTAGTCCTTTATACATCAAATACAAAAGATATATTCCGACCGGAGCCCTTATCCTTGGCTTTTTGGTTGATTATCTGACTCTGACCAGGCCGGATAGTTTTTGGAACAATGCGGTTCTGATTTTTTATTTTACTATCGCCGCCGTCGGTATTCTTATTTGGAACGGCCGGAAGGGGAAGGACGATTCTCCCTCGGTCTTGCCGATCCTGGCCATAACCCAGTTCGCATTTGGCTCGCTGGCGAGCGGCATTCTGGTTCTCTACGGCCGGAGCGGAACCCTTACCGGCAATTGGCTGTTCTTCTTTCTTTTGGCGGTATTCTTAATCGGTAATGAGTTTGCCAAATCCCGTTACGAAAAAACCCGGGTCCACATCGTAGCTTTTTATATTTTACTTCTTTCTTATTCCGCTCTGGTCGGACCGGTCGTATTTGGGAGAATGGGAACGCTGGTATTTCTCGCTAGCGTACTCGGGAGCCTGGTTATTATGGGAGGGTATCTTTCTTTGCTTTATCTCCTGGCTCGCAAATCACTTTTCGGACATTGGAAAGCCATAGCTAGAGGCGTTGTAGCTGTGGCGGCCGGATTTTCTCTCATGTATGCGTTTAATCTGATTCCCCCGGTACCTCTGGCTTTAAAAGATATAGGCATCTTCCATTCTGTAGTCCGGACTTCCGGAGGTAATTACGAAGCGGTTTTTGAAGCCCCGGCTTGGTACGAGTTCTGGAGAAGTTCGGACAAGGTCTTTCACGCCTACGGAGACGCACGGGCTTATTGTTGGAGTGCGGTTTTTGCTCCGGTTGGACTTTCTACTCCCATTTACCACCGCTGGGAGTTGTATAACAGAGAGGACAGAGAGTGGAAGACCAAGTCCAGGGTTGCCTTTCCCATAGCCGGAGGCCGGGAGGAGGGTTATCGTGGTTATACCATAGAGGATTCTATAGAGCCGGGGGATTGGCGTTGTTCTGTTGAGACTGAAGATGGTTCTATTATCGGCCGGACTAGTTTTCGTGTAGTCTCCGGCAACACCTACCCAGCTTTGCGTTCCGGAATACGATAGGCTGATTTTTATTCTCCAGCCTGCTATCTTTAGTCCATGCAAGAAAAGCTTCTAGCTCTGGTTGCCGGCGTATGTGAGGAAGTATTTCCGGGTGTCACCCCGAGAAAGGAGGTCGTGGTTGAAAGACCATCCGATATGGCACACGGGGATTATGCAACAAACGCAGCCCTGGCCTTTTCCGGGAACCCAAAAGACAACGCGGACAAAATTCTTTCTGTTATAAACAAAAATCTACCAGATTATCTTTCCGGTGTTTCTGTAGCCGGTCCGGGATTTATAAATTTTACATTGTCTCCAAAATATCTGTCGGAAGTTTTGACCTCGGTTATTAAAGAAGGTCCCAAGTTTGGACACAACCCTGCTTTTGCCGGACTGAATATTTTAACCGAATACACCGACCCGAATCCTTTCAAGGAGTTTCATATAGGTCACTTGATGCCGAATGTTATAGGCGAATCCATCTCTCGTCTCTTAGAGTGTGCCGGAGCCCGTGTGGAGAGGATGAGTTACCAGGGTGATGTGGGTCTTCATATAGGCAAAGCTGTTTGGGGGATGATTCATAATCCACAAACTATTTTAGACAGCGAGTCTTTAGCCAAGAAAACAGCTTATCTAGGTCAGTCCTATGTCGTCGGTTCCAAGGCCTATGAAGAAAGTGAAGAAAATAAGAAAGAGATACAGGAAATAAACGAAAAAATATTTAAGCGCTCCGACGCGGAGATTAATGAGCTATATGACCGCGGGAAGAGATGGTCGCTAGAACATTTTGAAGAGATATACAAAATACTAGGAACTGCGTTTGATCACTATGTATTTGAAAGCGAGGTTGCCGGAGAAGGGCAGAGGTTAGTGCGCGCCAACCTCGGTAAGGTTTTTGAAGAAAGTGACGGTGCGGTTGTATATAAAGGAGAGAAAAACGGGTTACACACTAGAGTTTTCTTAAACAAACAAGGACTACCTACTTACGAAGCTAAAGATTTAGCTCTGGCGCTTTATAAGTTCTCTCTTCGCGAGTGGGACCTTTCTTTAACCATAACTGGTAAAGAGCAGAACGATTATTTCAGGGTCATGCTCTCAGCCCTCTCTGAAATTGCTCCGGAGGTGGCCGGAAGAATCCGTCATATGGGACACGGACTCCTACGCTTTGCTACCGGTAAAATGTCTTCCAGGGAGGGTAATGTGGTGACGGGAGAATCTCTAATTAACGACACCAAAGAGCTTGTAAGGCAAAAAATGAAAGAAAGTGAAGTTCCAGAGGATAAAAGAGAGGAGGTAGAAAATATGGTAGCGGTTGCGGCTATAAAATTTTCCATTTTGAAGCAGGGGATTGGCAAGGATATTATTTTTGACTTTGATCAATCCATTTCCTTTGAGGGGGACTCTGGGCCTTACTTACAATACACAGCGGTGCGGGCTAATTCGGTTCTTGGGAAAACAAGTATGGTTCCGGATGCCAGGAATTCGGAAGGCGAAAGTCAGACTCTTGCTCGTTTTCTGGCTCACTTCAGAGATGTAATGGAGCGTTCGGCTAGGGAGTACGCACCGCAACTTCTGGTCACATATTTGTTGGAACTAGCTTCGGCCTTCAATTCTTTTTATGCCTCTAATAAAATTATTGGTTCAGAAAAGGAGTCTTATAGACTGGCGCTGACTAAGGCGGTGGCCATTACTATGGAAAATGGCCTGGGAGCTCTGGGCATAAAAACTCCGAAGGTGATGTAGTGTGCTACAATTATTTTATTGTCAGGCGTTTGTCTGATATCTGCGCCTCCCCAGGCGCGTCGGGTTGTCGCAATGACGCCCACAGGTCGCCCAACCGGCGGCCTATTTTTTATCTATCAAATTTTCACGCATTCTTGGAATTCTGCTAATATGGCGGATGATTATGGCGGAAGAAATCAATAAAAAAAGCGATATAGCTAGAGAAGAGGAGTTCATACAGCGTTTCTGGGAAGAAAAAGATATCTTTAAGAAATCCGAGGCGCAAGGGCAAGAGGAGTTTGTGTTTTATGACGGCCCACCTTTTGCTACAGGATTACCTCACTATGGCCACATTTTGGCCGGTACTATTAAAGATGCTATTCCTCGTTATCAAGCTATGCGGGGAAAAAAAGTGCGCCGTCGATGGGGCTGGGATTGCCATGGTTTACCACTGGAAAATCAAATTGAGGCAGAACTGGGGGTTGAGACCAAGCGCGACATAGAGGAAAAAATCGGAGTGGAGGCGTTTAATGACGCAGCCAAAAAGGCGGTGCTTCGCTATGCAGACGATTGGAAGAGAATAATTCCTCGTTTAGCGCGTTTTGTAGATATGGAAGACGACTACAAAACTATGGACGCCACTTATACGGAGAGCGTCTGGTGGTCTTTTAAGGAATTGGATAAAAAGGGTCTGATTGAAAAAGGTTTTAAGGCCATGCACCTGTGTCCACGTTGTGGCACTACCCTTTCCAATTTTGAGGTTTCGCAGGGCTACAAGGATATTCAGGATATTGCAGTAACGGTCAAGCTGGAGTTGGTGGATGAGCCAGGAACGTACCTTCTAGCCTGGACGACAACCCCATGGACTTTGCCGGGTAATATGGCGGCAGCAGTCAATACCGATTTTGAATATGTGAAAGTTTCTCTAAATGGCAGTAAATATTTTCTTGCCAAAGAAAGAGTTAAGGTTTTGCCTGAAGGTTACGAGGTTCTGGAGACTATAGAAGGAAATAAGTTGGTTGGTAAAAAGTACAAACCGCCTTTTGGTTATTTTTTCGATAAGAATATAGAGAATAAAGAAAACGCTTGGAAGGTTTATGCGGCTCCTTATGTAACTTTGGAAGATGGAACTGGGATTGTGCACCTGGCGCCGGCCTTTGGTGAAGAGGATTTACTTTTGGCCAAAGAAAAAAAGATTCCGGTTGTGCATCATGTGGACCAGAACGGGCGATTTACTGCCGAAGTTAAAGATTTTGCCGGAGAATTGGTAAAACCAAAAGATGACCACCAAAAAGCGGATATTGAAGTTCTGAAGAACCTCGCCGCTAAGGGATTATTGTTTGCCAAAGAAAAAATTACTCACTCCTACCCGCACTGCTGGCGCTGTGACACTCCGCTTCTTAACTACGCGGCGTCTTCCTGGTTTGTAAATGTGCCGAAAATAAAAGACAAACTGGTGGCGGAGAATAAAAAAATTGGCTGGGTACCCAAGTCCATTGGTGAATACCGCTTCGGTAATTGGCTAGAGGGCGCGCGCGACTGGTCCATTTCCCGTGCCCGCTACTGGGGGGCGCCTATACCAGTTTGGGAGTCTAAAGAAGGAGAGAGAATAATCGTTAGCGGTAAAGAAGACCTAATCCGTTATGCCAAAAAGTCTAACAACAAGTATTTTGTAATGCGGCATGGAGGAGCGGAAAACAATAAACTTGGGATAGTTAGTTCGGATCCAAATACAGAGCACCATCTAACAGAAGAAGGTAGAAAACAGGTGCAACTATCGGCCGAAGGATTGAAGAAAGAGGGTATAAGTAAAATAATCACTTCTCCTTTCGTTAGAACCAGAGAAACAGCAGAAATAGTCTCCGAAGTTCTAGGATTATCCAAAGATTCAATTTTGGAGGATCTGCGTCTAGGAGAATTGCAAGCCGGAGTCTTTGCGGGTAAATCGGTTGCGCAGTATCACACCTTTTTCAAGAGTGATGCGGAGCGATTTGAACGTGCTCCGGACGGAGGAGAAACCTATCGCCAAATTATGCAGCGAGCGGGCACAGCTCTTTTTGATATAGATAGTAAATTTTCTGGAGAAAAAATTCTTTTAGTGACACACGAGACTCCCGGAAGGCTTCTTCTGGCGGTGGCACATGGCCATACGGAAAAAGAAATGCGTTCCCATGGTCCGTTTAATAAAGATGACTTAAAAAATGCCGAAGTCCGAAACTTTGATTTTGTATATTTGCCTCACAACAAAAACTTCGAGCTGGACTACCACCGGCCATATATAGACGAAGTGGTTTTGGAAAAAGATGGTAAAGAATATCGCCGGGTCAAAGAAGTTTTTGATTGCTGGTACGAATCCGGCTCTATGCCTTACGCCCAGGACCATTATCCGGTCTCCAAAAAACTTTTTGACCCCGCAAAAGGTAAGGGTTACCCGGCGGACTTTATTGCCGAAGGACTAGACCAAACCCGCGGCTGGTTCTACTCGCTCCTAGTTCTTGGTGTGGCTCTTTTTGGCGAGAGCCCGTACAAGCACGTGATTGTGAACGGGCTGGTCCTGGCAGAAGACGGACAGAAAATGTCCAAGAAACTGCGCAATTATCCGGACCCGATGGAGGTGGTGGATAAATATGGCGCGGATGCGTTGCGCTATTACTTACTGTCTTCCTCCATAGTTCGTGGAGAAGATTTGAATTTTAGCGAAAAGGGAGTGGATGAGGTTTTGAAGAAAGTTATTCTGCGTATCAAAAATGTCTACGCGTTTCTGGAGTTATTCAAAAAAGAAAAAAATATATCTTTTAAAGATTTACTTTCCGTTGCCGAGGGTAGTCCTAACCTTCTGGATAAATGGATGTTGGCGCGTTTGCGACAAACTATTTTTGAAGTCACGGAAGCTTTTGAAACTTACGAATTGGACAGGGCCGCCCGGCCGGTCACCTCTCTTATTGACGACCTCTCCACTTGGTACCTACGCCGCTCCAGAGAAAGAATAAAGAGGGACTCGGAAGATTCAAGAAACGCCTTGGCGACACTACAGCTCACACTTCTCCAAATCTCTAAACTCCTTTCTCCATTTACGCCCTTTCTTTCCGAGTGGCTTTACCAGAAGGTTAGGGTCGTAGAGAGCGGGGAGAGCGTTCATCTATCCGTGTGGCCAGTCGCAGAGCCTTCTTCTTACGACAAAGAGATAAATATTTTTATGTCTAAAATCCGCTCCATCGCTTCCACGGCGCTTCTGGAGCGAGCCAAGGCTGGTATTAAGGTGCGCCAACCTCTTTCCCGTCTGATTCTTTCCGACCGCGCTATTTTGGAGAACGAAGACGCCGTATCTATTCTCAAAGAAGAAGTTAATGTCAAAGAGGTGGTTTTTGAAGCAGGAGAAAATTCTGTTTCTCTGGATACGACTCTCACGGAAGACTTGAAGAAGGAGGGAGTGATGAGGGAGATTGTCCGTACAGTTCAAGACGAAAGAAAAGACATGGGACTTAACCCGGATGACAAGGTGGTCGTCAGCATTGCCGCGGATCCTCTGGCTAAGGAACTTGCGGAGAAGTTCCGGAGTGATATTGAGTCTTCCGTTAACGGGAAGCTTATATTTGGTGAAGGCAGGATTCCTGTGCCTGTTTCTGACTACTCTATTTCCGTCTCTGTTTCTAAGGCTTGAAGTAGCTTTTATGTATCGCATTTACAATACGGAAGCCGTGGTACTTTCTGGGAGCCCAACTTCGGAAGGTAGCCGGACATTTTCGCTTCTGACCGAGGATTTTGGGCTTATTCAGGCGCATGCCGAAGGCGTGCGCAAGAGTGCTTCTAAATTCCGGCATGCTTTGCAGACTTTTTCTTTAGTTTCGGTTTCTTTGGTCCGAGGCAGGGGTAAGTTTCGCATCATACACGCAAACACAACCTCTTCTTACCGGGAAATTATGAAAAGTGTTCCCGGAGCCCTGTCTCTCTGTGGCAGAATTTCCTGGCTCCTGCGCCGGATGATTCCGGAAGAGGAAAAAAATAGAGCGGTGTATCTTTCAGTCAAAGAATTTTTCCTTCTCTTACCTAAAATGCAAGAAGAGCAGTTTCCTCTTTTAGAAATCGCGGCGGTTATGCGCATACTTTCGGCCCTCGGCTATTTTCCGGCCCGCTCCGAGTATCACACTTTATTTGAAGGCGATATATCTTTAGTTTTGCCGCGCATTAAGGATTTAAGAAAAAATATTATCGCAGATATAAACACTGCTTTGGTTGATAGCCACTTGTAGGGAGGTCTTTCTGGGTTCGTGTATAATTCTTGCCTATGCCACCTCGAGGAGAGGACAGAGAACGCATTGAGGAACTCAAACGGGATTTATATTCCCGTTCTAATATTGGTATGCGCGGAACTAGAGAACATGATTTGAGGAGTCGAGATGGAGAGACACCGTCTTGGGAGAAACCGAATCTGAATATTCCGGGTGTGGAAGTTGGTAGGAGAAGTACTTGGTTGCCATATTTTTTGAAATTTTCTGCCGCGTTTTTTGCCCTGGCCTCCCTCTACGCTGGCTACACCTTTTTCTTCGGTGGCAACGAGGTTTCTTCTGAAAATATAGATTTAGAAATTACCGGGCCTATCTCTATAGGTTCCGGAGAGAAACTCACTCTTTTAGTTAAAGCTAAAAACAGGAATAGAGTGGGTTTGGAAGTTGCGGATTTGTTACTGGAATTTCCCCAAGGCACCCGCTCGGCGGAAAATTCGTCTTTGGAGTTGCCGCGTTACCGGGAATCTCTAGGCGACCTGTCTTCTGGCAAAGAAGTGGAGAGGCCTGTTTCCGCAGTTCTATTCGGGGAAGAAAGGGCGGCTTTGGATATAGCTGTGACTTTGGAATACCGGGTAACCGGTTCCAGTGCGGTATTTTTCAAAAAGACGGTTTACCCGGTTACCATCTCTTCCGCACCGGTTACCTTGCGGGTGGAGAGGCCGGAAGAAGTTGCTAGCGGAGATAAAATTACCCTGACTCTTTCTGTAACCTCTAATTCTAAAGAGACCGCCAAAGGTGTTCTACTTAAGGCAGAATATCCTCCGGGTTTTATCTTTTCTTCTTCCGACCCTAATCCAGCGCTTCTTAATAATGTATTCCGTTTGGGCGATTTGCCTTCTGGGTCCAACAAAACAGTACGCATAAGAGGGTCTCTTTCTGGAGAAGATGGACAAGAACGCTCTTTCCGTTTTGATTTGGGATTAGGGCGTACTGACAATGACCGCGCCATAGGAACCCCCCTGGCCTCGCTTATTGAAACTATACCTCTACGCAAATCGCTTCTTGGGCTAGCCCTCTCCATTAACGGTGGCGGGCCGGAGGGTTCTTCCGAAAGTGGTGGGCCGGTGCGCCTTGAGATTTTGGTATCCAACAATTTGCCGACTCCTGTCAGAAATATTTCCGCCAAGCTTAACTTTTCTGGGTCTGCCTTAGATAAATCTTCAGTTGCTCCTTCTGTGGGTTTTTATGATTCCGGGGCCAATATCGTTACTTGGTCGCAGGGCACGGGGGCACCCATTACGGAACTTTCTCCTGGGGAAAGTGCCACCTTTGCCGTCACTTTTTCGGCTTTAGGGAGAGGAGCTATATCCTCTCTGGTGCGCCCGGAAATACTTTTTTCCAGCAGTGTCTCCGGCATTAAGGTAGCGGAGGGGGAGGAAAGTCTATCCGCGACCGCTTCCGGTAGGGTACGGGTAACGAGCGATGTTGGTTTTGATGCCAAGATTTTGGCTCGTTCCGGCGCGCTTAAGAATTCTGGCCCCTTACCTCCGAAGGTCGGTTTGGAAACTACCTATACGGTGGTTTTATCCGCAACCAACGGGTCTAACGATCTGACCAGTACAAAAATTACCGCCATTTTGCCAGCCCATGTCTCCTTCAAAGGAGAAACTTCTCCCGGGGAAAGTATTTTCTTTGATTCTAACTCTCGTATCCTGACCTGGGACGCCGGTACCATCGCCGCCGGGGCAGGGATTTCCCGTGCCAATCGCGAGGCGTATTTTAAAGTAGGATTTATTCCTAATGCCAACCAGGAAGGGCAGGTGCCAAACTTGGTGGAGAACATACAGCTTAACGGCATAGATTCTTTTACTGGTTCGGCTGTAAAAATTACTGAGCCCGCTTTAACTACTCGTTTAGCGGGAGATTCCGGAGGTAAGCCGGGAGAGGAAATAGTTTCTCCGTAGAGCCGGTTTAATATGCTAAAGTTTCCTTTATGGATGGAACTACGGATCCCGTTAGAGGCAGGTCGCGGCCGTCTGTGTCTCTAAATCAGTATTTTTAATTTCATATTAATTTGCTTATCTCAATATTTGTATGAAAGCAACCTCCGTGACCGCGGCCTCTAACGGGATGGATAAACTAATCGCGCTTTTGAAGCGCCGGGGCTTCGTTTACCCGTCTTCCGAAATTTACGGCGGTCTCTCCGGTTTTTATGATTTTGGTCCGCTTGGTGTAGCCCTCAAACGTAATATTGAAAATCTGTGGTGGCGGATGTTTGTGGAGAATAGGGAAGATATGTACGGAGTGGATGCCTCTTTAATTACAGCCGCCCCTGTACTTAAAGCTTCAGGCCACCTGGATGGATTTGCCGACCCTTTAGTTGAATGTGAGAAATGTAAACGTCGTTTTCGTGCCGACCATGTGGAGGGGGACAAGTGTCCGGATTGTAAAGGAAATCTTGGTACCGCGCGCGCGTTCAATATGATGCTAAAAACTTCACTTGGGGCCGTGGAGGACGAGTCTTCTACTGCTTACTTGCGTCCGGAAACAGCTCAGGGAATATTCGTAAATTTTAAAAATATTATTGATACTTTCCACCCAAGACTTCCTTTCGGTGTGGCGCAGATAGGTAAAGCTTTTCGCAATGAGATTGCTCCAAGGGATTTTCTCTTTCGGGTTCGGGAGTTTACGCAAATGGAGGTGGAATATTTTGTCAGACCGAATGATTGGCAGGAGCACTTTGAACTTTGGAGGAAGGCTATGCTGGAGTGGATAGAAAAAATTGGTATTTCTATAAATTCAGTTCATGAGGCCGAAATTGGGGATGGAGACCGGGCCCACTACAGCCAGCGCACCATTGATTTTGAATTTGATTATCCTTTCGGTAGAAAAGAATTGTACGGTTTGGCTTACAGAACTGATTACGACTTAACTGCCCACACAAAAGGTAGCGGAACCGAGCTTAATTATTTTGACGAAGATTCTAAAGAAAGATTTGTGCCCCACGTTATAGAGCCATCTTTTGGTGTGGAGCGCACTATGCTTGCGGTTTTGCTATCTGCTCACAAAGAAGACGAAATGAATGGGGAGAAGAGAGAGTATTTGGCCCTACCTTCCGCTATCGCTCCGGTTAAGGCGGCAGTATTTCCTCTACTTAAAAATAAGCCGGAATTGGTGAAAAAGGCCAGAGAAATTTACACGGAATTAAAAAAGACTGAACCGAGAATCGTTTTTGACGATAACGGAAATATTGGTAAGCGTTATCGCCGACAGGATGAGATTGGAACACCTTACTGCGTCACAGTGGACTTTGAGACTTTAGAGAACAACACGGCTACCTTGAGGAATCGTGATACTGGGGAGCAAAAAAGAGTTTCGCCCACAGACCTGTTTAAAGAAATTAGTCAGTAATTTAACTTTTAGTATGCATAGCTTTCTCTTTGGGGAAAGCCTGCTATTATGCCTTTGTGAATCCCGTTAGAGGCTGTATGTTCGAGATGGCCTATATTGGGATCTGTCTGCGGGTTTATATTACTAACACAGCCTAAAAATTTCTAACGGCGCCTGCCTCTAACGGGATGAACAAAGACTCTCTAAATATCATCATCTCCTCCGGTACCATACTCAAGACCTTGGTGTTTCTCATCTTGGCAGCACTTCTATTTTACCTTCGCGACATAGTACTTCTTATTCTGACGGCCGTGGTTATCGCTTCTTCCATTGAACCGGCGGTACACTGGTTCGGGAGATTTAAAGTGCCAAGAGTTCTCGCCGTCATCACGGTTTACCTGGTTTTTATAGTAATTCTTGGCGCGTCTTTCTTTTTCTTTGTCCCGCCCCTCATAGACGAACTCTCCGGAGTGACGCAATCTTTACCGGAAAAAATAGAATTGTTCGGCTTCGGTTTTTCCGCCAACAAAGATATTTTAGCGGACAGTATCAGCAAAATTGGTGAGGCCTTGTTCGTATCGGATTTGGTGAATAGCGCCAAAGATGTGGTCAGCGGTATCTCCGGCGGTCTTCTGTCTGCGGCTACGGCTGTTTTCGGCGGAGCGCTTTCCCTCGTGCTTATACTGGTTCTATCTTTTTATTTTGCAGTTCAAGAGACTGGTATAGAGGACTTTTTGCGGATAGTTACTCCTAATAAGCACGAAGACTACATAGTGGGTTTGTGGAAGCGTTCTCAAGCCAAAATTGGCCTCTGGATGCAGGGACAGGTACTACTTGCCCTTATTGTCGGCGTCTTGGCGTACTTGGGACTCACGATTCTTGGCGTACCATACGCCCTGCTCATATCTCTCTTTGCTGCAGTCATGGAGTTGGTGCCAGTTTTTGGTCCCATAATTTCCGCCGTACCTGCCATTCTTATCGCTTTTTCCGATGGCGGTTTGTCACTCTCCCTTATGACTCTGGCCTTATTCGTGATTATCCAGCAGTTTGAGAATCACCTCATATACCCACTCGTCGTGCGCAAAGTGGTCGGAGTGCCGCCGCTACTTGTTATTTTGGCTCTAATTATCGGAGGTAAGCTGGCCGGATTCTTGGGTATAATTCTCTCGGTGCCGGTGGCGGCGGCACTCCGGGAGTATTTTGACGATATTCAAAAAGCCAAGCGTGTGCCTTCAAATATTCCGCTTCCCTAGACGCTCCTTCTCTCCATGTCCAAAAAAACTTTTTTCATCTCCACTTCTATTCCGTATGTGAACGCCAAACCGCACATTGGGCATGCGTTGGAGTTTGTGCAAGCGGACATTTTGGCTCGTTACCGTCGGCTCATGGGGGAGGAGGTATATTTTCTCTCCGGCACGGATGACAATGCGCTTAAAAACGTGCAGGCGGCAGAAGCGGCTGGAGCAGAAGTTGGGGAGTATGTGACAGAAAACGCCAAACACTTTGAAAATCTGCTCAAAAATCTGAATATTTCCAATGATGATTTTATAAAAACCGCTTCTGATTCGAGACATAAAGTGGGGGCGCAAAAACTTTGGAGTTCCTGTAGGAGCGAAGATATCTACAAAAAGAAATACAAAGGTCTGTACTGCCTTGGTTGTGAAGAATTTAAGACAGAGAAAGATTTAATAAATGGAGAGTGTCCGGAACACCCTGGAAAAAAACTGGAGGAAGTGGAAGAAGAAAATTATTTCTTCAAACTTTCTAATTATCAGACTCAACTTCTGGAATTAATTGAATCCAATACTCTTAAAATTATTCCTGAAACCCGCCGTAACGAAGCCTTGTCGTTTATCAAAGGAGGGTTGGAAGATTTTAGTATTTCCCGCTCTGTCGCGCGTGCCAGGAGTTGGGGCGTGCCTGTTCCGGGGGATGATTCTCAAATTATGTATGTCTGGTTTGATGCTCTTTCTAACTATATAAATGCTCTGGGGTATGGAACTAACGGAAAAAACTTTGAGAAATTCTGGACTGAAGGGAACGAGAGACTACATGTCATCGGTAAGGGTATTAATCGCTTTCACACCATATATTGGCCGGCCATGCTTCTTTCTGCAGGGGAGGCGCTGCCGACCACTGTTTTTATTCACGGATATATAAATTCCGGCGGGCAGAAGATGTCTAAATCTGTCGGTAACACCATAGATCCGGAGGAGGTCATTCGTGAATTTGGCGGAGAAGCCACCCGTTATTTCCTAGCACGCAGACTTTCTACCTTTGAAGATAGTGATTTCACCATGGAGAAAGCCAAGGAGTGGTACAACGCAGACTTGGCCAACGGTATTGGGAACCTGGTTAGCCGGATTATGAAACTTGCTTCAACTCACTTAGAAAAATCTCCAGAAATACCAGAAGGTACTATCCCGGAGGATTTTAAGGAGGCTCTGAATAGTTACGAAATACAAAAAGCGGCAGATATAGTATGGAAGTGGATTGGTGAACTGGACCTATTTATTCAAGAAAATAAACCGTTTGAGGTAGTGAAGGTAGATAAACAAAAAGGCAAAGCTCTAATTGAGGAAGCTGTAATAAAACTCTACACAATCGGCAGAATGCTATATCCGTTTTTGCCGGAATTAAATGTGGTCATAAAAGATTTGGTTAAATATAATAAAATGCCGGAGAAGCCTTTATTTTTGCGAAAGGAATAATGGATATAGAAAAAGAAATCAACTCTATTAAGGAGCGTAATATTCGTGTCGAGGTGGATAAAGATTGGGAGAAAAGTTTTCCTAGGAGAATCTTCATAGCATTGATTACTTACTTGGTTGTGTTTGCATTTCTGGTAATGATTGAAGTTCCCAAACCGAGTTTAGCCGCCCTGGTTCCTGTAGGAGGATATATTTTTTCTACCCTATCCTTAGGTTTCTTGAGGAGTATTTGGGGCCGATATTACAAAAATGAAAATTAAATACATAGACGCCCACTGCCATTTGCACGGTAAGGAATATGATACGGACAGAGAAGAAGTGCTGGCGCGCATGCGCGAAGCTAATGTTTGTGCCATTACCGTAGGTACGGATATAGAAGAATCTCGGGCAGCGGTCGCTCTAGCTGAAAGACACCCGGATATTTGGGCGACGGTGGGCCAGCATCCGACGGACAACCACGCGGAAGATTTTGATGCGGATAAATACAGAGAGTTAGCCAAAAGTTCTAAGGTGGTAGCTATAGGGGAGTGCGGGCTGGATTACTTCCGTATAAAGCCGGAGGACGAAGCAGAGAAAAACCGCCAAAGAGAACTTTTCAAAAAACAATTAGCGTTGGCTTTGGAATTGGATAAACCACTTATGATCCATTGTCGTCCAAGCAAAGGGACGGAGGACGCTCACGAAGAAATGATTCAAATACTATCCTCTAATTCTCGTGAATTAGAGGATAGTCAAAAAAGTAAGTTGAGAGGGGCTATACACTTTTTTACCGGTTCTGCAGAAGTTGCTAAAAAATATGCTGAAATTGGTTTCGCCGTGTCTTTCCCTGGGGTTATTACTTTCGCCCCGGAGCTTGAAGATTGTGTCAGGGCAGTAAGTAAGGACTTTATTCTCTCAGAGACCGATTCTCCCTATGCCTCCCCGGTTCCCTACAGAGGTAAAAGGAACGAACCTGTTCGGGTATTAGAAGTGGTTAAGAAGATATCCAGCATTAGAGGAGAAGAAGAGAATTCTATGGCGCTTTCTATAATGTCTAACGCTAAGCGCGTGTTTAATCTTCCTATATAGAGCCGAGTTTCTCCATTGGTTGCGATACCTAACAGCACATGCTAACCTCTAGCCCTAATGTCAGAGCATAACGA
>JBBTXX010000046.1:1773-5575 GCA_038062065.1 Patescibacteria group bacterium | reverse complement strand
ATACATACACCTGATGGTATTCCAGCAAGTGGTGCCAAGCTATTGAACCTATACGCGGACATTGACTTAATCCACAAAAGGCAGTATAATTCAAGAAGTAATCTGTTTCTCCAGAAAGCAGTGGGAGGGTTGTCATGAAAAATTTACAGGCCCTAGTTCTAGCAGGTCTGTTGGTTATGGGTTTCGCTGGCGACACAAAGAGTGCCGAAATATGCGGAGTAGAAATACCCGCTCAGAAATTCGTCGGTAAAGATATTGAGCGCGAAGGATTTTATAAGGGAGAATGGGAAGTACTCCTGGTAAATCAGCTAGGCTCCAAGAAAACTCGTTTGTGTTCTGGCCTCCAAATATTGGACGTCAGTGACAGTAAAGTTCAGTACCTGTATGTCTGGGGTAATAACCCAGACATGAAATTAAGCAAGGGTTACTCCGAAAAAACGAGTCCGCTAAAGGAGAACTTGTTCTATTTTGAATTCAAGAAGAGTAGATTTTTGTTTGAGTTCAAAGACAAAAGCCGAATCGTCGGCAAAGAGGGCAGTAGCAGTATTGAATACAAAAAATTGAACTGAACAAAAATAAAAATTCTAAACGAGCCATGCGCCACAATTAAGGCGCATGGCTCGTTTTAAAAAACAAAACTCATATTATTCTCCCCCTCCACTACCAGACCCGCACCCTGCATCCCCTCCGTCGTTGCCACTAGAATCAGAACCACAACTACAGCCATCACAGGAGTCCCTACCATCTCCTCCCTCCCCCCCAGGATGATCTGCTAAAGCCAAATCAACTCCTCCTATATCAAAACTAAAATTAGTCGGAATAACCCACCCGATAAATTTAATCATTAGTAATACCGCCAACAGGCCGGAAATTGAAAGAAACATTTTCAGACTAAAGCGGTCAAACATGTAAGATATTGTATCTGACAATTAAAATAGAAAAAACCGCTGATACAGACCCGCCTTAGCAATAGACACCATATAAGCACACACCCCTTGCTTTATTATTTTTTTAGTGTATAATGGAGGTAGGACTTAGTTCACATGGGAGGAACCAAATGAGGTTCTTGTACGCTCTGGGCGTGGCTGTTGTTGCGCTCGCCTTTAGCCACCTAGCCGTGGCTGACGGGTTAGGACCACAAGAAGTGTCCTTCTGCTACAGCGAGGAAGAGGCCAACCAGGTCCTCTTCACCCACAAGCGGGCTGGGCAGCAGGCCGCATCTCAAGTATTCGCGATCTCTGGGTGTACGACCGCTCGTTCGGTTTTCGATTTGGATCCGAACCAGGATCCGCAGGTCTACAACGACCTGATGGAAAATGGCCGGAAAGTGACAAAGTATGTCTTCCGCGCCAAGTCCAAGTTCTTCGTTCACGAAGTGGATGTCGGGGAGGCCGAAAAGGTGGTCTCCACCAGCACCGGCCCCCGAACGATTTACCTTGTGACGGATAAGGATTTTCGAAAGAGCTAACCCCTCGCACAATACACGGCCGCCAGTTGCAAAAACTGGCGGCCGTATTCAATTTCAATAATTTATATCTCCTTAAAATCCGGAATAATCTGGCACTTTATATTTTTCTGCGCGGAAACAACGGAGCCGTTATAACAAGTGAAAACATAGTCTGTGGTTCTAGTAAGCGGATTTGTTATTAGAGTCCCGCTTGTGCCAACCGAAGAGTCGCTGTACTGACCACCAGAAACGGAGCAAGAAGTTGCGGGTGAAGCACTCCATATAAGCCGGCAAGAAACCCCAGCTCTAATTAAAGCCGTCTCTCCCGAAGCCCCTCCCCCTTCAGCTTGCCCGGAAGCACTTATGCTAGGAGAAGCGCAAGAGGAGTTTGGTGGAGCCGAAGAAACAGAACAAGAACCAGAACATCCTATAGTTCCATAATAAACAGCTCCGCAGCTATTTGTAGCCGAAGTGCAAATGGTTCCATAACCAGAAGGAGTGTCTGGGGAAGACACCGAGCACTGACCGTCACACCCTATAGTTCCAGTGTTTGTTTCTCCGCAGGCATTAGCAGAGGATGTGCAGGAAGATCCGTAACCCGAAGGAAGAGAGGGAGAGGAGACCGAGCAAGTTCCTCCACAATTGTAGGTACCGCTAGCACTCTGCCCGCAAACATTAGACTCTGTGCAAGACTGCCCGTACCAGGATGGGTCGGCCGGGGCGGAGGAAGAAACGGTACATACGCTACTACAATCGTATTCACCAGAATAATATTCGCCGCACGCATTAGAATTGGAGTAACAAGCCGTACCGGGAATCGGCCCCGTAGCCACCCAGTTGCAACCAGAGTTCTCCCCGCCCCCACATTCCCAATATCCAGCACCTGCACAACTCGATCCGCCGCAAGCTGGAATAGCTGCTCCACCAGATATACCAGCAGCACTATAGGATATGAAAGAAATGTTACTAGAACCGGAAGCTCCAAAATTTCCCGGCCAAGACGAGAAAACTACAAATAAAATAGCTATCGTTAGACCGGAGCAAGCTATCAGAACTGAGCGAGTTCGGTCAGAGAAATTTAGAGACAAAAATTTATCTAAAGATCCAAATGTACGAAATTTCATATGTATCTGATTACTACTACTCCTTTCTTTTCGCCATCACAATAATACGGCACTGTTGCCGGAGTCGAACTAAAATCACCGACCAGCTCCACCGAGCTTCCCGGTGCTATCTTAATCCTGTCTCTCCCGATGACAAAAAGATGCTCTGCATTATCTTTATTTTCAACCCTAATAGATTCTCCGATTGAAAGTAATACAGAGACAGGCTTACTCTCACAATTGGAGTTGATAAAAATAGGTCCGATTTCGGCAACCTTTTCAGAAACTATTGCATGTTGACGAATTTCCGCTTGTGAAGATGCCTCGTTAACCCCATCTGCCACAAAGCGCTCCACCGCCAAATTTTCGGAAGATAAAATTTTATCTATATCTATAATAGAAATTTGACTGGTATTACCAAGGTTGGCCGTCAAATAAATATAAAATAAACCTCGTTCCAAAGTTCCATCCCTATACAGTAAGTATAGAGAGAGCCCGACGAAAAGTGCCACCAAAGTAGTAAAGAAAAGACCAGGCTGCCTAGAGAGCATGGACGGATTATACCTCGCGGAGAAATATTTTCAGAACTATATGTGAATTAGACTTGCTTCTCTACGGCAAAAGCCTTGGTTACATCCTCTAGCTCACCGTCCATTATTTTATCCAAGCCATGCCAGGATTCCTTTAGTCGGTGGTCGGTGACGCGGTCTTGGGGAAAATTGTAGGTTCTTATCTTCTCCGAACGGTCCCCCGTGCCTATCTGGTCCCGCCTGTCTCCGGCGGATTTCTTGGCTTCCTCCTCTTCTCGCAGCGCCTCTATCTTGGCTATGAGGATAGACATGGCCTTGTCCCTATTCTTCTGCTGGCTTCTCTCCGAGGTACAGCGCACATCAATGCCGGTTGGCTTGTGCACCAACCGCACGGCCGTTTCCACCTTGTTCACATTTTGCCCGCCGGCTCCGCCGGAGCGGGAAAATTCCATCTCCAGATCCGCCGGGTTTATTTCTATCTTAGATTTGCTACGGAGGGGCATAACCGCAACAGAGGCGGTGGAAGTATGGATGCGCCCGGATTTCTCGGTGGCCGGTGTACGCTGAACCCGGTGGACTCCGGTTTCGTAGCGAAGCGCCCCATATACATCCTTGCCGCTTATTTCAAAAGAAGCCTCTTTATAACCCCCAAGAGAGCTTCTGGACTCATCCAAAACATTTACTACCCAACCCCGCCTTTCCGCATACCGGCGATACATATG
>JBBTXX010000046.1:0-1673 GCA_038062065.1 Patescibacteria group bacterium | reverse complement strand
GTCTTGAAGCGCTCTACGCGTCCGGCCACATCCATAACCTTATCCGTACCGGTATAAAAGGGGTGGCAGGCTCGGCATATTTCTATTTGCACTTTCTCCTTAGTGGAGGGTATACGATAAACCGCCCCGCAGGAACAGCGGGTTTCAGACTTATCAAAAAATACCGGGTGAATATCGGTTTTCATGAGCCAACAAGCTACCACAAGAAAACAACCCGTACAAGCACCTGCCTCCAATTAAACACTATAACATTATATATAATGTTATAGTGTTTAAAAGGCGGAGATAAAATTGCTGATTCGTTTGCCGTAGGGCGTCAAATAATGGGCAACTGTTCTACCCTTATACTTCTTCTCGACAAGCCCTGCTTGAACCAATTTGCGAGTATGCTCGGATGTTGCCATCACACTAGACTCAACCGCTCGAACAATAGCGCCCAGACTCACGCCTTCTTGTTTGGAAAGTAGTTGCAAAATCTGTATGCGTTTGTGGTTGGCAATACCTTTAAAATGCCTTTCTAACTGTTTCGGGGTTTTATGTACTTTACTCATAACAATTTAAGATGTTAATACTATAACATTATATATAATGTTATAGTATTAAGCGATAGGAATGCAAGGGGACGTGTAAGTATGCAAATGTAGGTGTGTGAAAATGTAGGTGCATGAAAAGGTGGCATAGACTCTTTGAAAAGAATCCTTACTTGCCCTCCAGAATATTTATCTGTTGTTGATAATAGTCCGCCAGCTCCATAACTTCGTCTCCATAGAAAGCGTAGGCGACCTTCGTGGCATTTTTCCAGCCAGCCAGATATCGGAGAGCCGCGAGCCGCTCCGCGGCTCGCGTGCCTTTCCCGGCTCCGTTGTCTTTAAGAAGAATTCCGGCCGCGATAAAGGAATCGTAGGCATTCCAGGGATTCGGCGGATTATGCCCAGATAGAGAAGCAATACGGTCTTCGTAAAGAACCCAGGTGGAAGGAATGAACTGTGCCGGACCCATAGCCCCACCCCAACCGTAATAAGGCTTTTTAGAAACCAACATCTTATCCGGATCCAGTCCAAGACGCCGAGTTATGTCCAAAAAGGGTTCTGTGTCGCGCGGCGCCTTCATATCCTTTCTCCAGTTACCGGTACCCACATTCTTACCCAAGTTAGACTCTTCCGCGATAATACCGAGAAGAAATGCCGCCCGCACACCAAGGCGCGACTCTACTTCTTTCGCATATTGGTACGCCTTATCAAACGGAATAGCTTCCGTACCCTGGAGATTAAATAGGGCCGCACGAATAGCGGTCGCAGACTGTTGAGTCTGTTCCAATATTTTTTGGTAGCGCGACTCCTCCCCCTTGGAAGCCTTTAGAATGTCTTGTTTTTTCTTTTCTTCTTCGTCCAATTTATGTTTCTGCAAGGTTTGGATTTTACGCAACTCCATTTCTTCCGAACGCTGATCCTCAAGAGCGGTCTTGGCGACTTCAGTCGCCGTCCTGGTATCGGTTATCTCCGCGAAAGATTCCTGAAGCTCTTCTTTGAGCCGAGTGAACGGAGTTACATCCGCAAAAAATTCTGAAAAACTCTGACCAGACAGAATAATTTCTGGCAAGGAAAAAGAATCCATTTCATTGGATTTTCTTAGAATCTGGGAAAGAGAGTCCTTCTCCTTGTCCAACTTCTCCG
>JBBTXX010000045.1:6565-18229 GCA_038062065.1 Patescibacteria group bacterium | reverse complement strand
CGAAGCTAACGCGTTAAGCGTGCCGCCTGAGTAGTACGACCGCAAGGTTAAAACTCAAAGGAATAGACGGGGACTTGCACAAGCGGTGGATCATGTGGTTTAATTCGTCGGTAACCGAAGAACCTCACCAGGGCTAGACATTCAGCTGAAGCTATTTAGAAATAGATAGCGTCTCACAAGGACAGCTGAACAGGTGATGCATGGCCGTCGTCAGTTCGTGGCTTGAGCTGTTCCCTTCAGTGGGGCAACGAACGCAACCCTTACTGCCTGTTATATTTGTCAGGCGGGACTGCCCCCGAGTTTGAACACAAGCTTTTTAAAGCTTGCGGGCAAACTCGGGGGAGGAAGGAGAGGATGACGCCAGGTCCGCATGTCCCTCTGATGCCCTGGGCTACACACGTGATACAATGGTCGCTACAACGCGATGCGAAGGCGCGAGCCCGAGCCAATCGTTATAAAAGCGGCCCCAGTTCAGATTGCAGTCTGCAACTCGACTGCATGAAGCCGGAATCGCTAGTAATCGCGGGTCAGCATACCGCGGTGAATACGTTCTCAAGTCTTGTACTCACAATAAAAGCGCGCAGCAGCGCGTATTTCTAGGCGGTTAAAGTCCGCCCTTTCCGCATTTTTGCGGATAGTAGCAGACAGATAGCCATTCCTCGCGAGGGGTGTGGTGGAGGATCTCGATGCAAATGACAGCCCCACAAAAAAAGAGCTAATCGACCTACTATTGGGTGGTGAGGGTAGGGAAGATTCAAGAAAAGCTTGTGGTGGATGCCAGGAAGAGAAATACGCGTAACCTGTGGAGATCTGATGCCGTTATTTCGCCTCAAGCGAAGTATAATGAACTTACGCGGCGTCAGAAGTCAGCTGGGTCATAGTAAACCTGCTATAGAGCAGGCGAAGGACCCACTCCAATGCAAAATCTAAAACCAGATTACATTGTAGGTCTTACAGATGGGGAAGGCAGCTTCACCATCTATGTGCGAGACCCAAAATTACCTCGTAGAAAGACTCGAAGAGTCAGTGTGGAACCCAAGTTCTACATAAAACTCATTGAGAAGGACAAGGTAATTTTGGAAAAAGTGCAGAAGTTTTTCGGGTGCGGAAGTATCTATTTTCAGAAAGATACCCGTCCGAATCACCAGCATTGTTATCGCTACGAGGCCTTCAATAGAGATGATTTAACAAAGAAAATCATCCCATTCTTCAAGAAACACCAACTTCAATTTCCTTCCAAGAGAAACGATTTTCGGTTGTTTTGCGAAATGATGGATATGATAATCAAAGAAGAGCATCTTACGGAAAGTGGTTTAGAAAAATTGTTTAAGCTAAAACAATTAATGCATTAGAGCTCGCGTAGTGCGGGAAATCCGCTCGCTACGTGGGAACTTTAATTCCAAGTTCGTGGAAAATATTCGCCCGTCAAGTCAAGGGAGCCAGGAATACCCGAAGCGCCACCTCGCGTGGCATCACGGTAAGCTTGGTGACAGGGACTAAGTCGTAACAAGGCACGGGTAGCGGAAGCTGTTCGTGGAATATTTCAAATTGAAACGTCTGCCGTCATGGCGGACTTAAATGGTCGGTCTTTGTTCGTCACAAGCGAACAAGGGGGCTATGGCATTACCGCCCACGAGGTATGCCACCTCGCCGGGGAGTTTCTCCGGCTAGGAAGGGACAAAAGAAAGGACGGTTAATTTAGGAAAATGATAAACCCCGCTTTGCGCATCTTGCGCAAAGCGGGGTTTGTCGTTCGGTAGAGGAACTTAGGGAATGATCTCCGGCGCTCTTGCTAAGGCGTCGAACTCTTCTTCCGAGAGTTCGACGCCTCGGTTTCCGCTCGCTCCCGCTGCGGCGAGCGCCATCTGCCCTGTCACCCGCACACCTTGTTCGTTCGAAGTTTTACCCTTCAGCTTTTTGCGCTGACTAATCTTGCGCCGCCGTTTCATTTCGTCGATGTCCGCTTGTGATGGACGCTCTGGCTGATCCGCCCGAGTGCGTGCACCACGCGAAGATCCTTCGGCTTGGCGAAATCCATTCTTATAACGACACAAAGTTCACCTCTTCTTGTTGGAAGGTTGGAACATGATGCTCAAAGCTCGCAATCGTGGCCACTTGGGCAAGACACCCGTCTTCAAGCGGTGTGTCCAAGCAGCGTGTCCCGCCTGTCTCATTATCCGAAAAGGCTTGCTCATGGAATCGCGTATTCCGCGTGCGACTCTGAAAAAGGCCCTCATTGAGCCCCCTTTTGTCCAAATCTTCGGATACTATGCCTGAAGCCTATTTTCTAAGCAAGTGGGTGACTTTGTAGTCTTTGGCACCAAAGAATTGTGCGGAAAATGCCGCTACAACCGCCGGGTCGTAATACTTGCAGGAGAAGACATCTAAGTAGACCGTATTGGTCAGGTTGGCGAAGTGGGCGGCAATTAAAGAAGTCTCGATGAGTTGAGTCATAGAGAAGCCGGCGACTTTCGGGTCGTCCCCGAAATCTACCACCACACAATCCCCGAATCTTTTCATATCTATCTTCTCGCAAAGTTCCACTACGAATTGTTTTATCCTGTCCGCGCTCCGGATAGTTTCTGGAGTGCAGTCATGTAGGTCGATGGAGGAGAGCATGCCCCACGCATTTGTAGACTCGTATCGTCTACGGATAGGGTCTCCGCCTTCTTGTCCTGCGACACCGGACTCCGGGGCCGCAAGGGTAGCTGAATCTTTCATTGAATTTTTTAAGTTAGTTACCAATTAAAAACTTTGTAATCATACGCAACTGACCCCACGATGCAACATGTGGATAACTACCCCTCTCACTGTATTTCTTGAGGCCGGGCTGGAGATTAAAATATAACAAATCCTGCGGCCGCAGGATTTGTTATAATGAACAAGTATGAGCTTGGAGGAGAAATTTCTAAAAGTAATCTTTGAACCCAGATTCCGCTACAAGGGTATACCTGTGAGTTTGATAGGTGTGCCCGATTTCCTGAGTCTTAAAATGGCATCTACGCGAGTAGCCATAGGGCGTTTAAAAAAGAAAGGTTATATAGAATATAAGGGCGGAGTTTTCATCGGGTTACAGCGGGGTAAGGATTTTTTGGGGCATAAGAAGAAAGGTCTGCCACTATTTAAATCTCCCTTCCCCCAAAATTCACCAAAAAATCTATTGGTTATATTTGATGTTCCAGAAAATCATAAGTTCAAAAGAGAATGGTTGCGCGAACAGCTGAAAAGGTTTGGTTACAAGATGATTCAGCAAAGTGCCTGGATAGGTCCGTCGCCCTTACCGGAGGAGTTTATGGCCTGTCTGGAAGAACAAAAAATCCGCTCCTGTATCAAAACTTTCAAATTGGCTAAGCCCTATGCTGTATAGTTTGGCTAGTAGATATAACAAATCCTGCGGCCGCAGGATTTGTTATATTGTGTTGGCGTAGATGTAGGTTTTTGCTATAGTCTGGCCTAATTGCGCTTGTAGTTCAGTGGTACCTGCCCGACGTCAGGCGGGGAACGCGTTCCTGATAAGACTCGGTAGTCATATAATTGGTTCGTTCGGTCGAAGTGCAAGTACATTTCAAATTTTCATAATTTCCTGTGTGCGCTCGTAGTTCAGTGGTAGAACGCGTTCCTGATAAGAACGAGGTCGTAGGTTCGATTCCTACCGGGCGCACACAGGGCGGTATGGAAATGTATTTTCACTTCTCCCTCTCTGCTGATTTTAAGAACGAGGTTCCTCCTGCTGGCGGATAAACTCCGGTTCGATTCCTACCGGGCGCACCAGGTTTATTTAGAAGCAGGTTTGTATTGTTTCCCTAAATTAAAGTCTTTGTCGGAGATGACCATTATCCAGTTGCGGAAATTTTCGTCGTGCCAGTTTTCCATGAACTCCTTTTCTGGCTTTTTCACACCCTTGCCATACCAGGGGTCGTTCAGGATTATTTTTCCATCCTTGAAACCTACGGCCACGGCATAGTGACCCTCTTTCTCGGCGGTTATGTCCACAATGACGGGTAGACCCATTTTTAAGAAATGTTTAATTTCTTCCACATTGGAGTTTTTGTTTACATAGGAATAGAACCCCTCTTTACTGACTGCCTCCATAAGACCCCCGTGTTTTGTACCCCTTGTACTTAGAGTGTTTGCTTCCTTCGCTAATTTCTTTTCTGATCTGAACTCACCCAAAAAATCCATAACCATCTGGAGTGAAGCTGGGCCACAGGTGTAGTCGGTGTCTTGTTTATAGAACGGTACATCCAATTTCATATGCTTAGGGATAGCAGAAAAACACCCGGCTACTTACATACTTTTTTATCCGAGCTATACTTCCAATGTGAAAGAACACGATTTTAAGGAGATACTAGCGAAAATTGATGCCATAGAGCCGGGAGCGGCGCCTACGGAACACGAGCGGCACAAACTGCAGGGCTATACGGTCAAAGCTCTGGTTGGACTCATTGATGTCAGTGAAAATCTTTCTGCCCAGAACCAGAAACTGGAGGTAGCCAACTTTAAACTTCAAAGAAGAATATTCTGGCTGACCATTGTCATGGGAGTACTCGCGGTTTTGACATTTTTGTTTGATCTCTTGGATTTTCTGAAATTGGTTTAGGTTTATAGACCTATATTTCTTTTCGTGTAGGATGTGCTCTTAGACATGTTGGAGACTGCTCAAATGAAGAAGCCCAGGTTGTTGATATTCGCTTCTGGCACAAAAGACGGAGGCGGTTCCGGTTTTAGGAAACTGGTTTTAGCTTCCCGTTCGGGGATTTTGTCTGCGGAAATAGTCGGTGTGGTTTCCAACCATGCTGATGGCGGAGTGCGCCGGATAGCGGAAGAGCTTGGTATAAGGTTTTTCTACTTTCCAGGGCCTTATGACGCAGGTGGTTATTCTGCCCTGGTTCAAAAGGTCCGCGCGGAATATGTAGCTCTTTCCGGCTGGCTAAAACTTGTATTGGGGCTGGATCCAAGTAAAACCTTCAACATTCACCCAGCGCTCCTATCCCAACTAAATGGCCGGTTTGGCGGTAAGGGGATGTATAGTCACCATGTTCATGAGGCGGTGAAGAAAGCGCTGGACGCGGGGGAGATAACCGAGTCTGGTTTTTCTATGCACTTTGTGACGCCGGAATATGACCGCGGGCCGGTTTTTTACGAGAGGAGGGTGGCTCTTCATCCGGGAATGACCGCGGAAGAAATAGGTAAGGTGGTGAATGACGAAGAGCACAGTTTGCAGGCTGCCATAACCAATTTGGTAGTAAACGGTAAAGTTCGTTGGGACGGTAAAAATCCGGAATCCCTCATCTGTGAAGGTCTGGAGATATACAATAAACTACGGGGGTAAACCCCCGATTTTGGGCGCGTGGTGAAATTGGCAGACACGCTACGTTCAGGTCGTAGTCCCCGTAAGGGGGTGGAGGTTCAAGTCCTCTCGCGCCCACAAAAATAAAACACGAATCCGCCCAGCCGATGAAACATCGGCTGGGCGGGGGAAATGGAGAAATGGAATGTGGCTCAGGTCTCGCCACGCCGCCCGTCGGAGACCGGACCGGAGGCATTCCGCGGGAAAATCTTGCTCCGGGTGGGATGCGGGGGGCCACTCTGAGCTCCCACGAAATGTGGGGCGCCCTGGTTGTCGTCCGGGCCGTTCACTATACCGCCCGTAGGCAGTAAGGGTTCAGCTTTTGGGGTCCCACCAATATGGGTCCCATCTTGCTCGTTGCCCATGGCCGTTTTCTCCAGTTTCTGGTTGCTACCACATATAACTATGCGTATTTATTTGTTCACCCGCAAGAAGTTTGTCCACCGGTGTATAATCCGTCTATGGCACTACAATCTCTCCGGATTTCCGGGATGAAGCAAAATATTGAGCGAGTGGCCGGGCAAATGTCCGCCATTGAACGCAATATGAAGGTTTTGGAGCAGCAAATTTCAGCTTTGGAACAAAAACTTTTAGCGTATAAGGCCAAGGCAGACAAAGACATAGCGGAAGAGGAGGCTACGGAAAAAGAAATTACAGAATCTAGAAAAGAGACAGGCAGACTCTCTCGCTCCGCTACTTCTTCGGTTGTAGTAGGCAGAGCGTCGAGCATAAAACAGTCTCTGGATCGTGAGAAAAAACAGATTCAGGTGGATAAGAACGAACTAGTCGCATTAGGGCAGAAAATTAGAAAAGAAGAACAAGAAGTAAGGCAAATGACCCAAGATTTAACTAAGGCCGAAAGCGCCGACAGGGCGGAAGCCGGGGCTAAAAGAAAAGAGCAAGGCGAGTCGGCCAAAGGGCGCTCCAAGCTTGTGGCTCTGGAGAGTAAAAAGCGAGCCGGCGAATCCAGAGTTTTTCAGGACAAGATTCTTCTTAAAAGGGAAGAGGGGGGTATCGGAAGATTGAGGACGGGACTATCTAGGATGCAGGCGGATTTTAATAGACTCAAAGGACAAAGGGATAAATACGAGTCGGAATTAATTCAAATTGAACGAGAGGAAACTACAAAAGCTAAAAGCGGAGACCAATACAGAGAAAGAGTTTAAATTACTTTTTTGGGAAAAGTTTTTCCGCAGAGGAAATAATTTCTTCAATTAGTCCATCCATATCGCCGGAAGTGAGAATGAGAAGGACATCATCTTTTTGCATCTCTTTTTCTAATAGTTTTAAGCCTTGGTGTTTATCTTCAAATCCGATAACATCAACTCCGGTTTTTTTTACTTCAGCCAGTATTTCGCTTAGAGAAAGTTGGGCGTGCGTAGTGGCTCCGTGGGTCGGGGGTTTATATATAAATACTTTGTCGGCCGGTTCAAAAATGTCTTCATACCAGCGCAGAGCCTCCCGGTTTCTCCAGGAGAAAGTGTGGGGTTCAAAAACAATAACCAGTCTGTTTTCCTTGAAGTGGGCCCGAACCGCTTCTATAGCGGACTTAGCCTTGCCGTAGGAAGAGCCAAATCCTTCGTACACACGCACGGATGTTTTTTCCGATTTCAAATCTAGACGCCTCCGCAAAGCTTCAAAGCCAGCCACCCCCTTCTTAAGTTCCTCGGCACTAACGAGTTTCTTTTGGAGAAGCATGGCGGAGGCGCCGACTATATTTTCAATGTTGTGGGTTCCAAGTAGGGAAGTGGAAAGAGAAATTATTTTCTTACCCTTATGCACCAGGTCAAAAGTACTAGTTGCCCCGAGTTTTATGTTCTCCGGGTACCAGTCTGCTCCCGCTTCTAGCCCGTAGGTTATGTAAGAGCGCTTAATTTTTTTCAAAAAATCCGCGACATTTGGTGCCTCGGAACAAACTACTAGTAGTCCGTCTTCCGGCAATAATTCCACCAGTTTATGGAAAGGGGAAATATAATCTTCTATGGTTGGGAATATATTCAGGTGGTCGTGGGAGAGGGAAGTCAGGAGAACATCATGAGGATTAAGTAGAAGGAACTTGGAAGTTTTGTCCCAGTTGGCGGCGGGGTACTCGTCGCCTTCCAACACGAATAAGTTATCTTTGCCGGCGTGAGAACTTTTCTCTGGAGTCTTGGGTATGGCGCCAATAAAGTAGCTAATGTCGCGACCGGAAGACAAAAGCACGTGAGAGAGAATTGCTGTGGTCGTAGACTTTCCGTAACTACCGGCCGCTACAATATTTCTAGTCTCCGCAGTCATCTCCCCGAGCACCTCTGGAAAAGATTTTACAGGCACCCCGCTCTCAATTGCGGCTTTCACTTCTTCATTATCTTCTGGTACCAGCTTGGCGTGTTTGCCGATAACAATTAAATCCACATCCGGCGGGATATTTTTAGGCGAGTGGTGCCCAAAATATGCTATACCCTGCGATTCCAGATAAGTGCTGGCAGGAGGATAAAAGCCTTCGTCGGAGCCGGTAATATCCCAGCCCTTCTCTTTAAGCAAGACGGCGGTTGCGCTCATACCGACCCCGGCAATGCCTATGAAGTGAGCATTGGCCATAGGAGTGAAATTTAACATATTAGAAATTAAAAGGGGCGCGCGGTGCAACTTGGCATCCGCGCGCCTCTCCCGCCCCCCGGCAGCTGAAAATTTATCCGTGTGCGAGGCGTTGCATGTCCATGCATTCCCGCCCGCTCAGTTTCAAATCTTTTTTTAGTTTAGCGACTGCGTCTTTGCGTTTCTGGCGTTCGGAGATGGTCTTGAAGACCCCTTCAAAATACCCAAGAACCACAAAGAATTGGTCACCAAACCGCTTTCTCAGCTTCTCTAAGCGATCGGGCGTCGTGCCCGTCCGCTTTTCCCCTGGACCTCCCGGCGGATCCTTTTGGCGCTTGGCCATCTGTTTCTCCGTCAGGTTACGAACTGGCGGGACTATACACTTAGGCTTTTTGACTACAACCGGTTTTCCAATTTCTTTTACCTATTTTCCGTGCTACTTAGGGATTTAAGCCATGGTTTGGAGTTATTGATTTACACATAATTATGTGATATAATACAAAACATGGGTAACCTATACATAGTCGCAACTCCAATCGGGAATCTGGAAGACATAACTCTGCGGGCTATACGCATTCTTAAAGAGGCGGATTTAATTCTTTGCGAGGACACCAGACAAACCAAAAAGATTCTAACTAAATTTAATATTCAAAATAAAACAGAAAGTTTCCACGCGCACTCCCTAGGTAAGATAGAAAAAATTGCCGACTGGCTCCGGGAAGGGAAAAACATAGCGCTGGTATCGGACGCCGGGACCCCAGGCATATCGGACCCTGGGGTAGCTCTGATTTCAGAATTAAAAAAACAAATCGGCCCGAACCTGAAAGTAATTCCGGTTCCTGGGGCTTCGGCTCTTGTTGCGGCTCTCTCGGCTTCCGGGATGCCTACGGACGGGTTCCTATTTTTAGGATTTCTGCCTCATAAAAAAGGAAGACAAAGCGCGTACCAGGAAATTTTATCTTCCGAAAAGACAGTGGTTTTTTACGAGTCTCCCCACCGGATATCCAAAACCCTTTCCGGTTTGGCCGGCTTAGAACCCGCCCGCAAGGCTGCGGTTGCCCGCGAACTCACCAAGATCTATGAAGAAATCCGGACCGGGAATCTCCGGGAACTTTCGGAACATTACGGCAAGCCCGGGAAAGCCCGTGGGGAATTTACGGTTATAATATCCCGCCAGCAGAAGAAATAGCTCTTAATCGTATTGACGGGTATAATCGATGGATGCGTAAACACCTAGTCTTGATTTTAGGAGTTATGTTCCCAGTGGTCGCGCTGCTCACAGTCCCGAGTGCCTGGAAAACCCCGGCATTTTTGTTCCTAGGCGCACTCATAGCCATTATTGAATACCGGAGAATCTATCCTGGGAGAAAGCGTGTTGTTTCCAGGCGCGGGAGGGCTGAGATGCCGGACGCACTTAAAATCCGCGTAGAAAGTGTCCCAGAAAATGCACCCGAAACAGAAAAAAGTTAGGAACCTTCGTAAACTCATCCCGCTCGGACTGTTTTTATTGCTGGTTTTGGGGGCCGGTTTTTTGCTTTACACCAAAACCAAGACCCTCGGTTCCGTAGTTTATATAAGCGAGAAAAAAGAGGAGGAGGTAAAACCTGTTGCCAAACATCTGCCGGTACCGGTACCTCTTAAAGCCATCTACATGAGCCAGTGCGTTGTCGGCACCCCAACTTTCCGAGAATCCCTAGTTAAATTTATAGACGAAACGGATTTGAACGCCGTGGTTATAGACATTAAGGACTACACGGGAAGTATTTCTTTTCCGACCATAGACCCGATGTTCGCCGCGGCTTCTCTTAAGGCCTGCGGGGCAAGAGACATGAAAGAATTTCTGGCGACTCTCCACGACAAAGGAATTTACATTATAGGGCGGATTACTGTCTTCCAGTCACCTCTTCAAATAAAAGAGCACCCGGAATGGGCGGTCAGAAAAAAGAGCGACCCGGAAGTCGCCTGGAAAGACTACAAAGGACTGTCTTTTATTGATGCCGGGGCCAAACCATATTGGGACTATGTGGTGACTCTTTCCAAAGAATCTTATGAAATAGGTTTTGACGAGCTTAATTACGATTATGTGCGCTATCCGTCCGACGGACCCATGAGTGAAGTTAATCCGATTTGGAGCAAGGGGGTAAGTAAAGAGGCGATGCTGGAAGAATTTTTCGGCTATCTTTCGGAGAGAGTACGGCCGATGGGTGCGGTTATGTCCGCGGACCTATTTGGTATGACCACCACCAATTTTGACGACTTGAATATTGGACAGGTGATGGAGCGCGCTCTGCCACACTTTGATTACATTTATCCGATGGTTTATCCCTCTCACTACCCGAAATCTTTTCTCGGTCTTGGCAACCCGAATAATGATCCGTACAAAGTGGTCAACTATTCCATGACCGAGGCGGTTAAGAGACTGCTCGCGACCTCAACCAGAATAGCCGTTATCGGTTACCCTATGATTGCTTCCAGTAGCCCGGCTATGTATGAAAAACCTGTCTTTGACCGGAATAAACTTAGGCCGTGGCTTCAGGATTTTGATTACGGCAAAGATTACACGCTTGAGGACATAAGAGCCCAAATAAAAGCGTCTGAAGACGCCGGACTACACTCCTGGCTTTTTTGGGACCCAGCCAATAAATACCTAAGTCTAAAGCAGTTTTTATCCGAGCAGACCACAATACCCGAGGAAAGGTAGTTTTGTGCTAAAATAGGCCGATAATGGCGATTTTTAGGGTTTTGTGGATTTTAATCGTAATCCTCTCAAGACCTTAGCACCACCTCAAGTGGTGTTGCTTGTAATGAAAGGTGTATTCTTTCTTGATTGTAGTATGGCAAGTATTTCTTCAGGCGACAATTGATGATTTTTGTATTTCTCTCCACTTTGTCCAAACATTCTTCTTGTAAGGTTCGGTTGAATCTCTCAATGTGAGCATTGTCATTTGGTTTACCGATTCTGGTAAAGCGGTGTGTCCTTTTAATCTTGTATTGAAAATACCGAGAGAATTCTGGCCCATGATCTGTTTGAATCATATCGAATCTAAAGGGCGCTTTGGTCTGCGCTTCTTCTAGAAACTTAAATGACACTCCCGCTCTAATTTTTGATACTGCTTTAGCAAAAACCCAACGGCTATGCACATCGATGAGCGTGTAGATATACATTCTCTTTTTCTCCCCAATCATTAAGTGAATTGTGTCTAGTTCCACTAAATCTCCCTCTTTAGCCACTTCTGGACGCTCTACCGGAGGGTGGTATCTTCTGTAAGGGTTTCTTTTCTTCAAACAGCGGCTACGATCAAGGATACGGTGAACCGTACTTTTGCCGACAAATATTCCTTCCCTTTGCAACTGTAAGTGGATGGCTTCTGTGCAACGCTTAGTTTTGTACCTAAGCTCAAGAATTCTTTTTCTAATCGTTTCATCAATTCGATACGGACTCCTCTTTGGCCTACTACTTTTTGTTGGTATGTAACAATCACCAATTCTTTCAGCTCTTCTGACCCACCTCATTACTGCCGTATGGTGAAATCCAATATATCGACCGATCTTTCTGGCGCTCCACCCCTTGGTATGTAGACGAACGGCATCACGACGAATACGCGGCAACTGTTTGTTAAGTGTGTACATATGACCTGGATGTTAATCCATCAAAGTGGTGCCAAGGTGGTGGAGGATTACGTTTAATTTGACAAAAACACAAAGTAAGCGTATACTTTCAGGAGTAAAAAGAACCA
>JBBTXX010000045.1:0-6465 GCA_038062065.1 Patescibacteria group bacterium | reverse complement strand
TTTAATTTGACAAAAACACAAAGTAAGCGTATACTTTCAGGAGTAAAAAGAACCATAAAATACTTAGAATTTGCCGCAGCGAAGAGCGCCTTTAGGGACGCTCCTCGCTGCGGCAGAACCATTCCGGTATAGCCGAGCAACCAAAGGAGATGACGCCATGGCGAAGAAGACCATGACCGCATCTGTGGAAGAAATGACCGATGGCCAGATCGATACTCTGGTCGACGGTTTGCGTGCCGCCGCCCGCAAACACCGCACTGAAATTCCGAGGGATGTGGGCCAAGAAGCGCTCGGAACGCCGCACCTCGGCATGATGATGTGGGCGGTGTACCGCAAGCTGGTCGAGGAGTTGAGCAAGCGTATCGTGCATCTTGTGACGGTCGACCGCGCTCGTTCGCCACTCGACGCGCTCAAGGCCTGCGGCCGCAAGCTGTACGTCACCGAGAGTGTCGCCTCGACAATGCCGCGCGGCACGGGCGACAAAGCGAAGCTCGTTTACTTCAAGCCCGGTCCCGAGTGCTACAACAACGGCGTCATCAGTTGCGCCAAGCTCGATGCCGAATACAAGAAGCACGGTCTCGTGCCCGACCCGCAGGCGCAGATCGACGACAATACGGCGAACCCCGAGTTCGCCGACGAGACGCCGAATGCTTGCCAGTGGGTGGACAAGGGCAACTATTGCTGCGCCACGTTCAACCGCTGGGGTGGCGGGCGCTACGTGAACGTCTACCGCTTCGACGGCGACTGGCTCGACGGCTGGTCGTTCGCGGGCGTTCCGCAAGCATCTTCGACTTCGGTTCTTTAACCCTTGGCCTGCACTTAGGCTTTGGGCCTTTGCACTTTCGGCCCCGCATAGTGAATGCGGGGCCGATTCTTTTGATACACTAGGAACGGTAGTAGGCGAATCTGACGCAGATTACGGTCTGCGGCGGCCGAATCCAATATCCTTCACTCCGGAGCCGCGAAGATCACGGTCGACGCGGGAGTGATTGATGAGATATTCAAAAAATGAAGATACTTGGTGCGACACGCCAGGGCATTGCGATGCCGAATTCGATACAGCTTGGAGAGGTAAGTCGAATATGGGTTTGCACCTGCAGACGACACTCGATGGGCAGTGGAAAAGAGGGCGCGCCGCACATATGCTACGCCACGTTCAACCGCTGGAATGACGAGCGCAACGTGAACGTCAACCGCAACGACAACGACTGGAACGACGACTGGTCGTTCGCGGGCGTTCCGAAACTCTCTTCATTTCCCAGCACTTTCTTCACGATTAGGAAGTGCTGGGTTTTGCTTTTGCAGTTGCCCTTGCCAGCCGCCGAGCATCTTGCCGATTTCCTCGAGGGGTTCTGATAGTGCCACGTATTTCTTATTGTCGAGCGATTTGCTTTCCCACAGGACATTCAGTAATAGTTTTATAGTGTCACACTTGCGCGTAGCGGTTCGCAGATATGGCAACTTTTCTGGCTTCGGCAAAAATGCGGCCGCCGAGACCATCTCCATCACTTCGACGAACAGCACATCAACCTTTGCTCCGATAGTATATTGATGAATCTTTGGTAATTTAGAATGACACTCATGCCACAAGAGATAAACTTGTTTGATTCGCTCCAGAATGGGCAAAAGATTCCTGCGGGGGGGGGTTATTACTAGGAAAATTCAGTTCCCTCATACCTACCAAGATATCATTTCCGTAGAAAATCTTCTTTTGGCTTGGAAGGAGTTTTTGAAAGGTAAGAGAAAGAAAGCAGATGTGCAGGAATTCCAGTTCAACCTGATGGGCAATATTCTAGAGCTCCACCAAAACTTGAAGCAAAAAACCTATCGCCACGGCGGCTACCAACACTTTAAGGTTAACGACCCCAAGCCCCGCGACATACATAAAGCCTCGGTGCGTGACCGGCTACTTCACCACGCTCTCTACCGACAGCTCTACTCCTTCTTTGAGCGAACTTTCATTGCCGACTCCTACTCCTGCCGTTTAGGTAAGGGTACCCACAAAGCCATGAACCGCTTCCGGCAGTTTGCCTACCAAGTTTCCAAGAACCACACCCGTACCTGCTTTGTTCTCAAGTGTGACATCCGCAAGTTCTTTGCTTCTATAGACCAACCCATTCTTCTAGAAATTCTATCTTCCTACATACCTAACTTAGACATTCTTTCACTCCTTGCTGAAATTGTCGGCAGTTTTCACTCCAGCAAGCCGGGGAAGGGTCTTCCCCTCGGCAACCTGACCAGCCAGCTTCTCACCAACATTTACATGAATGAATTTGACCAGTTTGTAAAACACCAACTGAAAGTAAAACATTACCTCCGCTACGCAGACGATTTTATTATTCTCTTGCACCAAGAAGGACAACTTATCGAAATAGTGCGATATATCGCACTATTTCTCCGGAAGCAACTGAAATTAGAATTACATCCGGACAAGGTGTTTATACAAACCTTCGCTTCCGGAGTGGACTTTCTTGGCTGGGTGCATTTTAAAGACCATAGAGTATTGAGGACTGCGAGTAGGAGGAGGATGTTTCGGCGCGTTCTTAGCCCAAGCGCGAAGCTGGAATCTTTACAATCCTATCTGGGGCTGTTGTCTCACGGAAATGCTAACAAACTGCAACGGACTATAGAGGTCTTAATCAACAGAAAATAGATGGGTCGAGTGTGCTAAAATAGGCCGATAATGGCGACTCCAAAAGGGAGTAACAACGAGGATAAGGTGACCTACTTTGGCACGACAGACGCCCGAGGGCGAAAAGTGCGCTTTGGTATCAAATCCAAAGACCGCACCAAACATGTCTATGTCATAGGTAAAACTGGCATGGGCAAGTCTACGGCCCTGGAAAACATGGCCATTCAGGATATCCAAAACGGCGAAGGTCTGGCCTTCATAGACCCGCACGGGAAGACCGCAGACCTGCTTTTAGACTATGTACCAAAAGAGCGCATTAAAGACGTGATGTATTTTGCGCCCTTTGATATGGATTACCCCATTGCCTTCAATGTGATGGAGGATGTAGGAGTTGATAAGAGACATTTGGTGGTGGCGGGTCTCATGAGCGCCTTCAAAAAGATTTGGTTAGATATGTGGAGCGCCCGTATGGAATACATTCTTCAAAATTGCCTCCAAGCACTTCTGGAATATCCCGGGGCTACACTTCTTTCCATAAACAAGATGCTCTCCGACAAGGCCTACCGGAATACGGTTGTCGCTAATGTGAAAGATCCATCCACCAAGTCTTTCTGGGTGGACGAATTTGCCAAATATACGGAGCGCTTTGCAGCGGAGGCGACACCGGCCATTCAAAATAAGGTCGGGCAGTTTACCTCCAACCCAGTTATTCGAAATATAATAGGCCAGCCTAAATCTTCTTTTGATCTGCGTAAAATGATGGATGAGAAAAAGATAATTATTGTTAATTTATCAAAAGGCTTGGTGGGAGAGGGGAACGCCAACCTTCTAGGTTCCATGCTTATCACCAAGATATATCTGGCCGCCATGAGCCGTGCAGATGTCTCGGAAGCAACCATAAACAAACTTCCCAACTTCTACTTGTTCGTGGACGAATTTCAATCCTTTGCCAACGAATCTTTCGCCAACATTCTTTCTGAAGCCCGTAAATACAAACTTAACCTGACCATGGCGCACCAGTATGTTGAGCAGATGTCGGAAGAAGTACGAGCGGCGGTATTCGGCAACGTGGGTACCATGATTTCTTTCCGGGTGGGAGCGTTTGACGCGGAGCTTTTGGAGAAAGAATTTGCCCCGCAATTTACTGCAGAAGATATGGTCAATTTGGGGTTCACTCAGGTTTATCTAAAACTAATGATTGACGGAGTTTCTTCCCAGCCGTTTTCTGCAACCACTTTGGCGCCTATTGTTAACCCGGATAAGTCTTACAAAAAGGAGGTTATCAGGTCTTCCCAGGAGCAATTCGGGCGTCCGAGAGCGGAAGTGGAAGCTTCCGTGGAGATACAGCTGCGTGGCCCGGGCGCTTCTATTGCGCCTCAAGCGCGCCCAGCTTCTCCGGTTTCTGCTACCTCCGCTTCTTCCATTCCTCGTCCTAAGATAACCCCGGGAGGGGAAGCTCTACGGTCTATGGTGGTACCCAAAGAATTTAGGGAGGAAAGACCAGTAGCTCCGGCTTCTATGGCCAAGCCTTTTTCAGGCTTGCGTAATGTTTTGGCCGGAACTCTCGGAGAGAAATCGACGGAGTCTGCGAAGATAGAGGACAGAAAAACCGAGATAAAAACGGATATAAAGACGGAGATAAAGCATAAATTGCCAACGCCTCCGATACCACCAAAACCAATAACTACTCTGTCCAATCCTCCGCACCAAAAAATACCTCAAAGAAACGAGTCTTCAAGAAATCAAAACCAGCCAAGGGGACTGGTAAGGCAGGATAATAGGAGACCGGAAGATCGGCGTTCTGCAGGAGTTCCAAAAAATAGTGAGATCCCAAAATTTATACCCAAAAAACCAGAACCCATCAGGCCATCGGCGGAAAGAAATCAGCTTAAGGAAGCCCTTTCGGCCTTGATGAAAGAGACTGAAGATAAAAGGAAAGCAGATCTAACGCGTACTCCAAAAATAGACAATACTCCAACCACCCCAAAAGAAACCCTGGTTTCAGCCCCGAAGGCGGCGAATAAGGAGCCGAGCGAAGAAGAATTGCGCGCCATTCTTGATGTACCTAAAGAGAGCTAATTCAATCTCTGTTTCTGTAGTTTCTAAAAGATTCTGTGCCCTCAGTATCTTAAAAATATTCCACTATGATATATCATAGTGGAATAATAATGCCGAAGAGCGAAGGAAGAAAAATCGATTTTCTTGTTGCCCGAAGTATTGCTACTAGGGTTTGTTTTTCGGTCACGTTTTTAGGGGTTTTGTTTGTTTCTCCTGCTCTAGCTTACGCCAGCGTATTTTTCTCGGAAATAATGTACGATCTTTCGGGGTCGGACGACGGACGGGAATGGGTGGAAGTACATAATGACGGGTCCGGAAGTGTGGATATTTCCGCTTATAAATTCTACGAAGGTAATACTAACCACTCCCTACCTGCTTATCAGGGAAATGGGACGATAACTCCAGGTGGTTACGCGATTATTGCGGATGACCCGGTTAAATTTCTCTCGGATAACTCCGGATTTACGGGCACTATTTTGGACAGCTCCTTCTCCCTATCTAATTCCGGGGAAACATTGACGCTCCGGGATTCTTCCCTGGTTGATTTAGATGTTGTTACTTATACGAATACTGGTGGTGCGGCGGGAGATGGTAATTCGTTACAAAAAAGTGGTTCTTCTTGGGTCGCCGCCCCGGCGACACCTGGAGCTGACTACGCTTCTTCCGGCAGTTCTCCCTCAGGCTCTTCCTCCTCTAGCTCCTCGTCCGGATCTTCTTCCTCAAGTTCTGATTCTTCCGGTTCCGGAGGCGGTACGGTCTATTCTGGTCCAGCACCGGTAGAATCTCTACATGCCTACGCAGGGGACGATAGGGCGGTAGTTGCCGGGGCAGATGTAGTTTTTAAAGGTAAAGGATTTGGTTTGAACAAAGAGCCCTTGGTAAATGCCCGCTATCTTTGGTCTTTCGGGGACGGGTCGCGTCTTGACGGGGAATCCGTAGTTCATGCGTACCGTTATCCTGGCGAATACATTCTGTCTTTAACAGTCTCTTCCGGATTACTTTCTGGAGCAGATTACGCAGTTATTAATGTGCGTGACCCGGAGATTCGGATTCTTAATTTTTATTCGGGTTCGGAGGGTTATACGGAGATAGAGAATGCTTCGGATTTACGTTTGGATTTGTCTCGTTGGCAACTTACTGGCTCCACAGTTTTGTTTACTTTCCCAGACGAAACTTATGTTTTAGATAGACGCTCTATCCGTTTTCCGAATGTTATTACTGGCTTATATTCACAGCCGGTTTTACGGTATCCAAATGGCCGGGAAGTTAAACTCTTGCCTGTGACCATTCCTGTTATCAAATCTCCCACCCCAGCCCTGGAAAAAATTTCTACGACCCCGGCTGTCAAAAAAACAGAGGCGACGGTTTCAAGGCCAGCACTTTCGGCCGCGGCGGCCGAAAGCGCCCCTGAAAAAGACCCCTCTTCTCCTATGAATACATGGTATCTTGGTCTCGCTCTACTTGCTGTTATGGGAGCGGGAGGGGCTGTCTTAATAAGGAGAAGTCGTGCATCCTATTCCCTCGCGGATGAGTTTGAGATAGTTGAATGACCAAAGACAAAAAACTGATTTTAGTAACCCCGATACCACAACGCTTTGCGTTGGCTACGGGGCAGGCCGGCGGCATTTATCATGAGTAATAAAAAACAAAAAACTATTTTGGTGACTGGGGGAGCGGGATTTATTGGCTCGCATCTTTGTGAGAGGCTTGTTCGGGGCCTGCCTGCGCAGGCAGGTGGTCACAAAGTAATCTCTTTAGATAACTACTTTACCGGC